>NZ_JBTYZO010000016.1:0-159207 GCF_057808495.1 Hymenobacter sp. M1-2 | reverse complement strand
CCGGCTCGTTTTGCAGCGTGACGGCGTAGATGGGCAGCCCCACGTTGCCGTAGGCTTGGATGTACTTGACGAAGTAGTCGGCGTAGACGCCGTACTTATCCAGCTCCAGGTAGCTGCCGTTGAGCGTGTAATCGTGCTTCATCCAGGCCGGCGCGCTCCAGGGGCTGCCCATAATGCGCAGGTTAGAGTTTTTGGAGCGGGCGGCTTGCAGCATCGGCACCACATCGTCCAGGTCGCCCGCCAAGGAGAAGTTGTTGAGCCCAAAGTCCGTTTGGCCTGCGGGCCGGTCGTTGTAGGTGTAGGAGTTGAGCGAAAAGTCGGAGGCGCCAATGGTATGCCGCACCATGTCGAAACGCAAGCCGCCGGAGCCGAACATTTCGTTCAGCAGCGCGTCGCGCTGGCTGGCGTTCATGCGACGGTTCATCAGATAAGCAGCCGAGCCCGTCATGGAAGCCCCGAAACCATCGATGCTTTGGTAGGTCGTGTTTTCGTCTACTGTGATAGTAGTGGGGTTGCTGCCGCTGTCGGGCCCAAAAGACGGCTTGCTGGTCTGTTCCTGTAACAGCTTGCTTTGGTCGCCGTACGTGAGCCAGACACTCACTACTTCATTGGCTTGCGTGCTCAGCGTGCTGGCTGGGGCGGGCCGGAAGGCACTAAGCCCGCACAAGGCGAGGCTGCTGGCCAGCAAGCCCAGGAAAGGGCGGAAGTAATTTCTCATAGCAGTGGGGTTTTGGTTGGAAAAGGAACAAGCCGCTCCAAACGGAGCAAAAAGGTCACGGAACCGGCCTCTTAAAAACCTTGCCGCCGGATACGGGCAGCGGGTTTGTCACCGGGCGCGCAGCCATAGCGGCTGCTTCGTATGCTGCGGGCCATCAGCCTTTCTCGGCGGGGCCCTCCATCGTTTCGCTCAAAAGTCTCCGGTTGCTTTGGGCTCGCACCGGCTCGCGCGGCGGCTATGCCGCATAGTGTAGGCACCCCAACGCGTAGCTGGGGCCGTTTCTCCAAAGTCACCCAAGTGGAATGGGCCGAATCCCGCCCCCTAGCGACGCCTTCCCACGAGCGCTGATAGCCTCGGCTAGCACCTTGGCCAATCAAAATTCGAAACCCATTCCAGTATGCGGGGCGGCTGACCGAACCCATCCTTGAGTGGCTTACTCCACTACCGAAGCGGCGGCGTTGCAGCGCCGCCGCTTCTCATGCTGCTTCCTCGCCAGCGGGTTCTTTAGTAGCCGGGGTTTTGCTGCACGTTCGGGTTATTGTTGATTTCGTAGATCGGAATCGGGAACAGCAGGTAATTCACGTCCCGGCTGCCGTTGCGTTTCTCCTGAATCACGTCCAGGGCCGTAATCTGGTGCCGGGCCGAGGCATCGGCGAGGGTGTGGCGGGCGTAGCGCACCAGATCAAACCACCGTTCCCCCTCGAAAGCCAGCTCCAGCCGCCGCTCCCGGTCAATGGCGTCGCGCACGGCTTGCTTATCGGCCAGGGACAAGGCGGGCAGGCCGGCCCGCTGCCGCACCCGGTTCAGGGGCACCAAGGCCCCGCCCACGTTACCCGACTCGTTGAGTGCCTCCGCCTGAATCAGCAGCACTTCGGCCAAACGCAGGATGTACACGTTGTCGGGGGAGTTGAAGCCGCCGGGATTGGCGGGCCACTTGTACATAAAGGGGCCCGCGTCGTTGCCGGTGCCCCGGTCGGCATCCACGTAGCTCACGTGGTCGCGGCCCGCGATGGTGCGCCCCACGTACGTCCAGCGCCGGTCGTTGATGGTATCGACGTAGGCCAGCAGCTCCGGCGTGGGAATGTTGGTTTTGGGGAAGGAATACGTAGCGGGCGGCGCCGGTAGCACAATGTCGGGGATGGTAAAGCCACCATCGGGGCCGGTACCGGAGAAGGCCACTTCAAATACCGCCTCCGGGTTGCTTTCCGGCGGGTACAAGGCTTTGGGCGTGGCGGCCAGCACGTACGAAGAGTTGGCTACCACCTTGGCCGCGGCGGCGGCGGCAGCGGCCCAGTTGCGCTGGTAGAGCTGCACGCGGGCCAGGAGCCCGTTCACGGCTCCTTTCGTGGCCCGCGACCGGTCGGCCACCACGTTGCTATAGCTCGCGCTGATGTCGGGTTCCGCCTCCGTCAAGTCCTGAACCACCTGCGTGTAAACAGCCTCCGCCGTAGCGCGCGGCAAGGTGGCCGTAGCGGCGTCGTAGACCTCCGTGGGTTGCAGCCGCAGGGGCACGCCCCCAAAAACCTTCACCAGATTGAAGTAGTAGAGTGCCCGCAGAAACTTGGCCTCGGCCAGAATCTGGCTTCGGCGGCTGGCGTCCATGTTGATGGCGGGCACGTTTTTCAGCACCGCGTTGCAGCGGTTGATGCCCACGTAATGGTCCTGGTACATGCGCCGCAGATCGTCGGTGCTGGCATTCCAGGTGAGCCGGTCCAGCGTGGCGCCGCCGGAGTTCGTGCAGTCATCGGAGGGAAGATTGCCAATGAGGTTCATCCGTTCGCCGTACACCCCGTTGTTCTGCAAGCCGTCGTAAGCCGCCGTCAGGCCCGATTCGGCGTCGTCGGCGTTGCGGTAAAAGCTGCTGGGAGTGAGGCTGGTGAGGGGTTCCCGGTCGAGCACGTCGCAGCTAGCCAGCAACACGCCAAGGACCAAGGTCGAGAAGAGAATCTTTTTCATGGTGGGAAGGACTGGGGCTTAGAAAGTAGCGTTGATGCCGAAGGTGTAGGTGCGGGCCTGCGGGTACACGCCCAGGTCGCGGCCAAACTCGGTGGTCGAGTAAGGGTCGGCACTCACCTCCGGGTCGTAGCCCAGGTAGTCGGTCCAGGTGATGAGGTTCTGGCCGGTGGCGTACAGGCGCAGATTGCCCAGGCCCACCTTGCCAATGAGGCTCACGGGCAGGTTGTAGGCCAGCGTCAGGTTTTTGAGGCGCACGTAGGAGCCATCTTCCACCCAACGGTCGGAGAAGCGGTTGTTCTGGGCCGGGTCGTTGCGCACGGCGCGCGGTATGTCGGTGTTGGTGTTGGTGGGCGTCCAGCGGTTGAGCACGCGGGTGGTTTGGTTGAGGGCTTCGTAGAGGCCCTCGGTGGTGCGCCGGGTGTCGTTGAAAATGTCGTTGCCGAAGCTGCCCTGAAAGAACACGCTCAGCTCAATGCCCTTGAACCCAAACGTATTCGTGACCCCGGCAATGTAGTCCGGGTTGGGGTTGCCCACGATGGTGCGGTCCTTCTCGTCAATCACGTTGTCGCCGTTCAGGTCCTGAAACCGGATGTCGCCGGGGGAGGCATTGGCTTGTTCGGGCGCATTGCTGATTTCGTCCTGTGACTGAAAAATGCTCCGCACCTTGTAGCCGTAGAACGAGCCCAGCGGGTCGCCGGCCCGCACGATGGTGTAGTTGCCGTTGCCAATGATTTCGACGGGCACGATCTGGCCGTTCTCGTTGGCCCGGGTGCCAATGTCCTTCACCTCGTTGCGGTTGATGGTGAAGTTGAGGTTGGTGGTCCAGCTAAAGGCTCCTTGCTCGCCGCGCACGTTGGTGGTGTTCAGCCCAAGCTCGAATCCCTGGTTTTGCACCTCCCCCAGGTTCTGAATCACCTGCGGGTCGGCGGCGCCGGTGCTGTAGGCCAGCGGAAACTGGAACAGCAGATCGGTGGTGCGCTTGCGGTACAGGTCCAGGGTGAGGGTGGCCCGGTTGTCTATTAGCCCAACATCAAGGCCCAGGTTGTACTGCTTGGTGGTTTCCCAGGTCACGTCGGGGTTGCCGATTACCTCGGGCCGAATGCCACCCACCGGGGTGCCGCCCGTGCTGCCGTAGCCCTGGTAGGTGGCACCCACGGCGTAGGTGCCAAAGCGCGCGTAAATCGGAATTTCCTGGTTGCCGTTTTCGCCGTAGCTCGCGCGCAGCTTCAAGTCCGACACCGCGCTGTTCTGCGGGAAGAAGGATTCTTTGGCGATGCGCCAGCCCAGGGCCACCGCCGGGAAATACCCCGTGCGCTTGCCTTTGCGGAAGCGGCTGCTCTGGTCGGCGCGCAAGCTGAGCGTAGCCAGGTAGCGCTCGTCGTAGCTATAAATAGCGCGGCTGAAGTAGCTCATTAGGCCCCACTCATCGGCGAAGCTGAAGCCGCTACGCAAGTCGCTGCCGCCCGTTAGATAAGGCACCGAGTTGGAGGCGAAGCCCCGCGTTTGCGCCCCCGAGGTGAAGCGGTTGGAAGATTGCACGGAGTAGCCCGCCAGCAGCGTCAGCCGGGATTTTTCGCTTAGGGTGGGGTTGTACGTCAGGGTGTTTTCGCTCAGCCAAATCACCTGCTGGTTGGTGCCGGTCGTGCCCTGCCCCCGCAGGCTGGACTCCTGGCTTTTGGTGCCGGGATATTCGCGGGTGATGTACTCGTTTTCGAGCTGGGTGCGGAAATCAATGCCGAGCGAGCTGCGGAAGGTCAGGCTCTTGAGGATGTCAATCTCGCCGTACACGTTGCCGATTACCTGGTAGATAACCGCCGCGTTGCGCCGCTCCCGCAGGTTGCCCACCGGGTTGTCGAAAGCCTGGAACGGGTTGACGGAGTACGTGCCGTCGGGGTTGTAGACGGGCAGCGTCGGAATGTTGCCGAGGGCACCGAGTACCGCGCCGCCGTTTTCGATGCGGGCTTCGCTGCTCACGCTGCCGTTGTTGTTGGTCCGGCTCAGGTTGAGGTTGGTCCCGATGCGGAAACGGCTGCCCACTTCCTGGTCCAGATTGAGCTTGAAATTGAAACGGTCGAAGCCGGAGTTGAGGATGATGCCCTGCTGCTTGAAATAGCCGCCCGAAACGTAGTAGCGGGTTTTGTCGGAGCCACCGCTCACGTTGAGCTGGTAGTTCTGAATGGAGCCCGTACGGTACACCTCGTCCTGCCAGTCGGTATCGTAGGGCAGGTTGTTGAGGTCGGGGAAGAACTTGCTGGGGTCCTGCTGGTCGGCGGCGGAAAGACCGTTGTTGATCTGGGCTTCGTTGAAATACTCGGCAAACTGCCGGGCATTGAGCAGGTCCAGTTTCTTGCGCAGTTCCTGGGTGCCGTAGTACGCATTGAAGCCTACCTGCGCCTTGCCGACTTTGCCCCGCTTGGTGGTAATGACCACCACGCCGTTGGAAGCCCGCACGCCGTAAATAGCCGCCGCCGCCCCATCCTTGAGCACGTCGATGCTCTCGATGTCGTTGGGGTTGATGGCGTTGAGCGGGTTAGGCGTCTGGTTGCCCACGCGCAGCTCCCGTTCGTAGGTGGGCAAGATGGGCACGCCATCAATCACGTAGAGCGGCGAGCCGGTGAGGCTAGGGGAGTTGTTGCCCCGGATGCGCACGTTGATACCGGCGCCCGGCTGCCCGGAAGGCGAGGTTACCTGCACGCCCGGCGTCTGGCCCTGCAATGCCTGGTCGAAGCCCGCTACTGTCTGCCGCTCAATGTCCCGCCCACTCACCGACGACACGGCCGTGGTCAGCTCCTGCCGGCTTTGCGTGCCGTAGCCCACTACCACCACCTCGCTCAAGGCTTTGGTATCGGTAGCCAGCACGATGTTGAGGGCGTCGCCTGCCCCGGTCACGGGTACTTCCTGGCTCACGAAGCCGATGGCGCTAAACACGAGCGTGCTGCCTTCGGGCACGGTGAGCGAGAAGGAGCCGTCGGCACTGGTGGAAACGCCGTTGCTGGAACCTTTCTGCAACACCGTCACGCCGGGCAGGCCCTCGTTGTTGTCGCGGCTCGTGACCCGGCCCGACACCGTGATGTCGGCGGCAGAGGGGGTGGCCACTACCTGGAGCACAATGCGCTGGTTCACGACTTCGTACCGCAGCTTGAGCGGGGCCAGCAGGGCGTCCAGCACGGTTTCCAGCGGCTCATCCGTGGCTCGTAGCGTCACCCGGCGGTTGGCCCGAATCAGCTCGTGGCTGTACACGAAATGCACGTTCACCTGCTTCTCAATACGGTTCAGGGTGCTTTTGATGGTTTGCTGCTCCACTTGCAACGTGATTTTCTGTTGCAGCACGACTTGCGCCACGCCCCGGTGGGCCGTGGCCATGCCACTAAGGGCGCAGAGGCACAGGGTAAGTAGCAGCAGCTTGCGCAGGGCGTGCCACAGCCTGATATGCCAAAACAAAAGCTGGAATTGTAGTGGGTTTTTCATGCAGCGCGTGGGAGTTTGGTGGAAAATTGAGGGGAATAGAGTGCCATTCTGACCCCAGAGAGGTCAGTGGAAGGGCTAGAAAAGGCACTCGGGCTTTTGCTGAAGGAAGAAGGAGGAGGTGACTTAGCGATTCATAAGCAGCACGGGTTTCGGCTTCTTGAAAAACTACAGGCTTTGCGGGCGAGGCCAGAAAAGCCGGTCACAAAAAATCCGCGCGGCAGGAAGCCTACGGCGCGGATTGACAGCCATTGCTGTGGAAGGTAATCTGGGTGTCAGAAACCTGGTAGTAAGCGCCCAGCGCCTTGCAGAGCAGACTTAGCTTTTCGAACAGGGGCTCGTTGTAGAAAGTGACGCTGATGGTGCAGTTGCGCAGCTTGGCTTCGTCGTAGACGATGTGCACGCCGTAGGCTTTCTCCAAAGCCGCCAGCACTTCCGTCACGGGCCGCTCATTGAAGTCGAATGACTGTGGATGCAGAATGGCGGGTTTATCCACCAGCTCCTTTTTCAGCTGCTTGGCTTCCACCGAATAAATAGCCTGCTGGTTGGGTAGTAGCAGCACACTGCCTGCGGCCGGTTGTGCCGGCGTGGCATCGAGGTGGGCGTCTTTCCGCAGTTGCACGGCCACCCGGCCCGTGCGCACGGCTACCGAGGTAGGGAGGTTGTCGGCGTAGGCTTTCACCCGAAAGCTAGTGCCCAGCACCGTCGTCACGACTTGCTTGGTGTACACCAGAAAGGGCCGGTCCGGGTTTTTAGTTACCTCAAAGAAAGCTTCTCCTTCTAAGTGAATTTCGCGGCGCGGGCCGCTGAAGCCGGTGGCATAGCGTACGTTGCTACCCGGGTTGAGCAGCACCTGGCTGCCATCGGGCAGACGCAGGCGCTCCACCTGCGGGGTGGTGTTGCTGTGCCGGTACCAGCCCTGGGTTGAGGCGAGGGGGCTTTGGCTGAGGCGGGCGGGGCGCGAGGCCAGGAGCCAGGCCACGCCCAAGGTGAGGAGCACCACGGCGGCGGCCGCCCAGCGCAAAGCCGGTTGCTGCCAAAACTCGCGGGGCCGGCTAATTACTTCTGCTTCTACGGTAGGCGCGGCGGTGCTTTGCTCCAGACGCCGCCAAATAGCGGCCCGTACGTCTTCACGCTCGTGCCGGTCCAGCACGGTGTCTGCCGGCTGGCCCATTTTCTCGTACCACTGCTCCACCCGAGCCTGTTCAGCGGGGGAGCAGCGGCCTTCCAGGTAGCGCTGTAATAGGCTTTCGAAGTCGGATTCTGTCATAGCGGTAGAGTGTAGTTGGCAAGCCTCTAGTGTAGAAGTGACTTAACCAGGCTACTACCCTAACCTCCTACAAAGAATATTTTCGCTCCCACCAAAAAAGCCTTGCGAGCAGGCTTTCGATTGATTGTGCATCCTTGGGTTTTGCCGCGTTTAGCGCAGAAACAGGAGCAAGGGCAGGGTCACCACCAGAAATTCTCTCAAGTAGCCACGCAGGAACTTGAGCGAGCGGGTGAGGTGATATTCTACGGCTTTGGGCGACAGATTCAGCCGCAGCGAGATTTCCCGGACGGAGTGATGCTCCAGGCGGCTAAGGCGAAATACTTCGCGGGCCTTTTCGGGTAGCTGCTGCAAGCTTTGGTGCAGGGCTGCGCTCAAATCATTCGCGGCAATGGTTGCTTCCGTAGCGGCATCGGTGCCGAGCTGGTGCGTTTCGCAATACGTGCGGTAGCCCTCGCGCACGGCCTGCGACTTAATATAGCGGATGATTCTATAGCGCACGGCCGCAAACAAATAGTGCTTGAGGTGCTGAATATTGTTGCCGGCCCGGTTGAACCACAGCGCCTCGAATATATCCTGGATGATTTCCTCGGCTGCCTCCCGGCTTTTGAGCCGGCGGTACACCACCGCAAAAAGCTGGTACCAGTAGCGCTCATAGATTTCCGCGTACGCGCCCCGGTCATCGGTTAGCAGGGCGCCAACCAAGTCGTCATCGGTCCAGGAAGCATACAGCCGAAGCGGTGAAGAATGCACAACCAGAAGAAATGGGCGGGAAGGAGGAAATGCAGGGCAAGACAAGTATACAGATTAGTAAACAAATAATTACATCCTCCGCCTGCCCGGTGCAAGAATAAGGCATTAGTGCCGAGGTTGATAATACGGCTCCGGCGAGCTTACACACTACCTCGTTCAGTAAATAGGGAGGAGTCGTGTCAGATAACCCTACAACTCCGAGCAGCAACGTGCGAATGTGGTGGCTTAGGTGGATGCGCAGGCACAATAAACCTGGAAATTGGATCTCCTACTAGAGGATGTGGCCAGCTGCTGCTTTGGGAGTGCGTAGCCGGTGAAATGGTCCTATAGAGCGTCATGCAGAGCGCAGCGAAGCATCTCGAGTTCTGACGCCTGAGTTACTACCCTAACATCAGCACGCGAGATGCTTCGCTGCGCTCTGCATGACGGCCTGGTTTTTACTTGCTGTCTATACAGCCTAGCCTCAGCGGGGCGCTATAGCGGTAGAAAAGATTACCACAACAGACGCAAGCCCTGGCGGAGCGACACCTAACGCAGATGCCGCCCCGCCAGGGCTTGGTTCGTTTCGAGCTATCGGAAAGCTACCGACATGCCGCCCCGCTGGGGCTGGTTTGTGCTGCGCCGAAAAAACGGGGGAGCTTGCACGTAGGCAGCAGTGGCCGCTTACTTGCGCCGGGCCATCACCTTCTGCACGGCCGCTACGATGGCCGTTTCGTTGAGGCCGTATTTTTCCATGAGTTGGTCGGGCGTGCCGGACTCGCCGAAGGAGTCGTTGACGGCTACCATTTCCAGGGGCAGCGGCTCCTCGCGGGTCAGCAGCTGCGCGATGGAGTCGCCGAGGCCGCCGTTCATCTGGTGTTCTTCGGCCGTTACTACGCAGCGCGTCTTGCGGGCCGACGCCAGCACCAGCTCCGCATCGAGGGGCTTAATGGTGTGGATGTTGATGATTTCGGCGTTGATGCCCTGCTCGGCGAGCAACTTGCCCGCCAGAATGGCCTTCCACACCAAGTGGCCGGTGGCGAAGATGCTCACGTCGGTACCCTCGTTGAGCACGATGCCTTTGCCGATTTCGAAGGTTTGGTCGGCGGGGGTGAAGTTGGGCACCACCGGCCGGCCGAAGCGCAGGTACACGGGGCCTTCGTGCTCGGCAATGGCCAGGGTGGCGGCCTTAGTTTGGTTGTAGTCGCAGGGATTGATGACGGTCATGTGGGGCAGCATTTTCATCATACCCACGTCTTCCAGAATCTGGTGAGTGGCGCCATCTTCGCCCAGCGTAAGGCCGGCGTGCGAGGCGCAGATCTTCACGTTCTTACCGGAGTACGCAATGCTCTGCCGGATCTGGTCATAAACGCGGCCGGTGCTGAAGTTGGCGAAGGTGCCCGTGAACGGAATTTTGCCGCCAATGGTGAGGCCTGCGGCTACGCTCATCATGTTGGCTTCCGCGATGCCCACCTGAAAGAAGCGCTCCGGGAAATCTTTCACAAAGGCGTCCATCTTCAAGGAGCCAATAAGGTCGGCGCAAAGAGCCACCACGTTGGGGTTGGTTTTGCCCAGCTCGTGCAGCCCCGCGCCAAAGCCGCTGCGGGTGTCTTTCGATTCAGTGTAGGGGAAATCTTTCATGGTTGGGAGAGTGTTGTATGTTGTCGTTCTGTACCTGTCATCATTTACCTGTCCTCCTGAGGCGGTAGCCGAAGGACCTACCTCCGAGAAGCGCAGAGCTTAGTCTTCTCTGTCATCCTGAGCTTGCGAAGGACCTGCCTCCATTGAGCGCCGAGCCCCATAAAAAGCCCCTAGCTCATTCAAAGCTCCGCGTAATTCAAGGTAAGCCACTGCGGGTTCCGGCCAGCAATCAGCGCGTCTTTTTTAGCCCGCGTCCAGCCCTTGATTTCCTTTTCGCGCGCAATAGCGCCCTCAATGTGCTCAAAAGGCTCGTAGTGGACCAAGTTGTAGCAAAAGTAGCGGCCGGCAAAGGTGTTGCGGTTGCCTCGGTTGTCGAAATGTTCTTGCAGGCGCCGCCGGATGTCGTTCGTCACGCCGGTGTAGACGGTCGTTTTAGCCGGGTTGGTGACGATGTAGACATAATACTGGTGCGCGAACATCTGCGGAGCTTTGAAAGGGGTGTTGGAGTTTAAGGAGGGAGGTCCTTCGCAAGCTCAGGAGGACAGAGGAAACGGGGCTTTTTGCTTTGATGAGAAGGAAGGTCCTTCGGCTACCGCCTCAGGAGGACAGGGGAGGAATGGCCTGCCATTCGCGCCACTGCAAACTGGCGGGCAACTCGGCGGCGCTGAACTCCAAGTGGATTACGCGGCGAGGGCGGGAACTGGTGCTGCGGTTGGAGGCGTGCAGGGTGAGCGGGTGCATCAGCATGACGCCACCGGCTGGTACCGCGCACGTTACGGCCTGGGGCGTGAAACGCGGATGATTTTCGTTTGCAATGACGCCGTGTCGGTGCGAGCCGGGCACTACGCGCAAGGCCCCGTTGGTGGTGTCGCAGTCGTCGAGGTGCAGGCGCAGGGTGATGATGCTTTCCAGAATTTCGCGGGGCGGTAGCACCGATGTTTCGCCGGCTTTGCTGGTCCAGGGGCCGTAACCGGGCAGGTTTCGCCGTTCGCTCACGTGGATCATCACGTCCTGATGCCAGGCCACCAGCCAGTTGGAGCCGGCCGGTTTATCGAAGTAAATGGTCTTTACCAGCTGTGGCGGCTGCGGAAAAAGCACGGCCAGCAACTGCCGTAGCGGCGGTGTCAGAAGCTGCTCCCGCAACGCCGGAATCTCACCTAGTAAGTTACGAATGGCAAACACATCCTGACTGCGGCGGAAGTTGGACGAACTGGCTTCGGCGCTTTCAATGGTGCGAAGTAGGTCCGCAATTTCCTCGGCGGAGAAAACGCCGGGCAGTGTGGCATGGCCTTGCTCCCGAAGCGCCGTAACGGCAGCTGCCAAATGGTCCTGCGTAACCGCAGAATTTTTAGGAACAGGGGCTGAAACGGGCGTGGCGGGTTCTTGATTGACACCTTCTGGTTGCTGCGCGAACATCAGGGCTTGGAGCGTTGAATTGCGTGTCGGGGTATAAGGAGACAGGTCCTTCGCAAGCTCAGAAGGACAGGAGGAAATTGGGCTTTTCGCTTAGAGGAGGAAGGTCCTTCGGCTACCGCCTCAGGATGACAGGAGGGGTGAAATTCTTTGTTTCGCTTCGCCATCAAAATCGAATTTTGTCGCGCTGGCAATAGCCACGGCCGCCACCGTTAACGCATCCTTCGTCCATCTTTCGGCCAATGATAGAAGAATAAGAGGTGTCCCCGGCCACAATCATTCTGCGTACTTGTGGCGCTAGTGTACTGATGATTTCCACCGTTTTATCGGACCAGCGACATTTCGGGCAGATATAATGACCTAATAAACTTTTGCGCAGTTTCAATGGGAAAATCAAATTCACTTCTTGCAAGCCACGCGAAGCAGTACCGACATATAGGGTGTCGGTGCCGATGCCTTGATAGAGGAATAAATCGGCTGGCGTCGCAATGGCGGTGAACCGGTACTCTCCGGTCAGGCGCGAATCAACAGCATACCGTTTGCCGTTCTCGTCCACGGCTATTAAGTCGCCACCAACTCCCGAGCGGGAGGGAGCAAAGTTTATTCTGACCGTCAGTTCCGGCTGAGTGGTGGGCGCCAATAACGTTGCGGTACATAGGAGCACGTAGACAGCGGCCTTCATTACTTCCCGAAGATGCTTACCGAGCTAGTTTGGCTGCTGCGGATGGTGAAGTTGCGTACGTCGGTGAATTTGCTGCCGGTGCTGGTTTTGGTGCGGAACACGAGGCGATAGGCGCCGGGCTGCATGGGCACGTTTACTTTGCTGCTGCCGCCGTCGGGTAGGTTGTAGATCCAGGTTTGGCTTTCGTCGTCGTTGAGGCGGTAGATGCTGCCGTAGCCTTTCAGGTCCGAGATGATGTTGAGCGTGCCGGGAGCGGGGTAGGTAATGGTGGTTTCCTGGCCCTGCTTGATAGTGATGCGCCGGATCTGGCGGGGCAGGGTCAGCAGTTCCACTTCGTAATTACCAGCCAGCAGTTTCTGCCGCGCCCCAAACGGCAACGCCACCAGCGTGTTGTCCTTGCCCGCTTGCCGCACCACCGCCTGCACCGTGCCGTAGGGGTTGGCCGTAATGGTGGGGCTTTGCAGCCACAGCGTGCCCTGGGGCGTTTTATAGGTCAGGATATTGGCCTTGCCGGGCTTGATTTTCAGGTTTTCCTGGCGCACCGGCGGCACCGTGTTAATCACTAGGTCGTAGCTCTGGAGCGCGTCAATGTCGAGGGCATCGGGCTTGCCCTGGGCGTCGCGGTAGTGCACGTAGTTGTATTCCGGCTGCTCAGTGATGTTGTTGATGAACGTCATATTCACGTTCGACTCCACCGGCTTACCGTCCTCATCGGTGAGGTTAATGGCCACGGTGGTTTTGGCCAGCGTCTGGGCTACCACGTCGTTGAGGATGGTGCGGAAGGTCTTGACGTCGGCGGCGTTGTAGTACTGGCCCAGGCATTCGAGCTGCTTGCCAAACTCCCGCTCGGCCCCAATGCCAATCACGAAAGGCTTCAGGAAAATGTGCTTGCGCTGCAAGGCCACCGACGTAGCGCACGGGTCCCCTTTGCACGATTCCAAACCGTCGGTTATCAGAATGAGCACATTGCGCGCCGTTTTATCAGTCGGGAAGTCACCGGCCGATTGGAGCAGGGAGAAGGTGATGGGCGTGTTGCCGCGGGGCTCGATGGTTTTGAGCCGATTCTTGATAGCTCCTGCGTTTTTGGGGGCAAAGGGTACTTCCAGTTTAGAGTCCTCGCAGTTGTTTTCAGCTTTATCGTGCTGATGCCCGTAGGCGCGCAGCCCTAGCTCCAGGTTGGGGTAGGCGTTGAGCGAGTCCACCATTTTCGCCAGCAGACTCTTGGCCACATCCATGCGCGGGCGGCCTTCCCAGGGCGCCAGCATCGAGCCCGAAGCATCCAGCAAAAACAAGATGCGCGTGACGCGCGGCTTTTCCGGCGGTACATTTTGAGCGCGGGCAGCTGTTACCGGCCAGGCGGTCAGCCACAACACCAAGTAGGAAAGAGCGGCCAGGCGGCGCATACGTGAGAACCTTACCGCCCGACTCTTATCCCAAGGAAAAGGAAGACCAGACGGCTATAGTAGAAAAGAAGACTAGGACTGCAATGCTGTACAGACCAGAATAGGCGCCAAAAGGCTTACCAAGCAGGTCAATAAAAGTGCGGCGAGCCAGGGGCCCGCCGCACAAACAATGCTTAGTAGTCGGAAGCCTGCTCTACGCTGAGTTGCTGCAAGGCTTTTTCGAGCTGCTCGTCGTTGGGCGCCACGCCGTGCCACTTGTGCGAGCCCATCATAAAGTCGACACCATAGCCCATTTGCGTGTCCATGAGCACCAGCACGGGGCGGCCCTGGCCAAGCAGGCTCTGGGCTTCTGCGATGGTGGCGAGCAGCTGATCGAGGTTGTTGCCATCGGTTTCGAGCACCTGCCAGTTGAAGGCTTCGAACTTGGCGCGCAGGTCGCCGAGGCCGCCTACCTTCTCCGTGGGGCCATCTATCTGCTGGCCGTTGCGGTCCACGAAGGCAATGAGGTTGTCGACTTTGTGGTGCGGGGCGTACATGGCGGCTTCCCAAATCTGGCCTTCTTGCAGCTCACCATCGCCCATGAGCACGTACACCGTCCGGTCGTCGTGGTTGAGTTTTTTGGCCTGGGCCGCGCCAGTCGCTACGCTCAAGCCTTGGCCGAGCGAGCCCGAAGCTATCCGCACGCCGGGCAGATGCTCGTGGGTGGCGGGGTGGCCCTGCAAGCGCGAATTGAGCTTGCGGAACGTAGCCAGCTCACTCACCGGGAAGTAGCCCGAGCGGGCTAGCACCGAGTAGAAAACCGGCGAAATGTGGCCGTTGGAAAGGAAAAACAGGTCTTGCCCGATGCCATTCAGGTCAAACGGCTGGGGCGTGTGCTTCATCACCTTGAAGTAGAGCGCCACTAGCAGGTCGGTGCAGCCGAGCGAGCCGCCGGGGTGGCCCGAATTCACCGCGTGCACCATCCGCACAATGTCGCGGCGTACTTGCGCGGCAATCTGTTTTAGCTCGGCCACCGACTTGGTAGCGGAAGCAGCGTGCGTTTCGGAAGAAGGAACAAGGGGCGTGGCCTGCGACATGAGTTTTGATTGGTGGTTGGGGAGTAAGGCAAAGGTAGGAAGTTGAGCCCGTGTCATTGCAGCATATCGTGTCATGACATACGCCGCCTGTCCTTGCGAGGAGGCACGACGACGCAATCCTTCCTCTCGATGCGTTGAACCTACCAAAGCAATAAGCCCCTGACGTTAGCCTACGTCAAGGGCTTATCTGTGTAGAAAACAGGTCTCACTGAGAGGAAGGATTGCTTCGCTCCGCTCGCAATGACAGTAAGAACTTACAGCAGCTGCGCGGCGTGGTTCTTGGTGTCTACTTTGGTGATGACCTTCTCAATCCGGCCCTCGGCATTGATCAGGAAGGTGTAGCGCATCGTGCCCATGTACTTGCGGCCGTACATGGATTTTTCCTGCCACACGCCGTAGTCCTGCACCAGCTTTTTGTCTTCATCGACGAGCAGCGGAAAAGGCAGCTCGTACTTCTGAGCAAACTTCTGGTGCGACTTGGCACCGTCGATACTCACCCCCAGCACCTGAATACTGGCGGCAAGCAGACTTTGGTAATTGTCGCGCAGGTCGCAGGCTTGGGCGGTGCAGCTGCTGGTGTCGTCCTTGGGATAGAAGTAGAGGGCCACCCGGCGGCCGTGGTAGTCTTGCAGGCGGTGGGTGTGGCCGTGCTGGTCTTGGGCTTCAAAAGCAGGAGCCTGCTCGCCGACTTGAGGAATGGGCATAGAACAAAGAGTTTCAGCAAATGTAGCGCGCAAACAATGAAGCCCGATATTCCAGCAAAAACGCTTCGGGCGCTCTGGCCGCCGGCACGCTGGCGGCAGTCTTCCAGCCAACGGAGTTGGCGCAGACTGCCAGCCACGAAAGCCTATTCAGTCTTCAGACTGACCACCAAGCATGTTATATTCTCTGTTCTGCCTTGTGTCGAGGGGACAGTCTGAAGACTGACTTGACGTCGTGGCTGGCAGTCTTCACTTGGCTGCGCCGCGCTCAAGACTGCCGCCAGCCCACTAGGAAAAGGGTTTCGGCAAATGTAGCGCGCAAACGGTGAGGCACCTAGCTTCAGCTGCCGCCACGTATTCTGCCGTCTGGGCGGCCCGGCGGAAGACTGCCAACAGATGTTATTGCCCAAGAAAACTATTCAGTGATAAAGCCGGCGCAAGGACAAGGGCTACCAGAACCGATCAGTGCAGACAACCTTGGCCTTGCGCTTCAGCTGCAGACCCAACAGCACTTCGTGGCTGCCCCAGTGGTAGCCGTTCAGCCGGGACGTGCCGGCATCATAGGAGTAGCTCAGGCTGGAATAGTCAGTGAGGTTAAGCCCAAACAAGGCCACCACCGAATCGAAAGCGCGTAGCGAAGCGCCGGCCCAGAACAGATTCTGGTATTTCAGCTTCGCGTTAACGTCAACAGAAAGAGGTGCGGGCGCTACCGACTTCACTAGCACGGAAGGCACCAGCACAAAGTCGGTATTGAGCGGCAGCCGCACGCCCCCGGTGATAAAATAATGCCGCTTCAAGCTGTTGACGTACTCGCTCTGGTCGACTTGCGAATAGGAGAACTTGAGCTCGTTGCCCAGCAGCTGCGCGGTCGAAACGCCCACGTAAAAGACGGGACTGTACACCCACAGCCCAATGGTGGCGTCGGGTACGCGCGAGGCCTGGCTGCCGGGACGGGTATTGGGGTTGTGGAATTGCAGCTTCTGTCCGTCCACGGCAAACTGCTGCATCCCGACGGAGAGGCCCAGGGCCGCGCGCATGGTGGGCGTTAGGGCCATATTGTAGGCGTAGGAGGCGTAGAGTCCGGCCCGGCTGGTGGGGCCCGTTACGTCGTTGTAGGCCAGGCCGCCCACGGCGTGAAAACTGCGGCGCCAGTCGCCCATCGTGCGCTTAGGCTGGCTGCGCCACCGGTCCAGGGAGGTATGGAGGCTGGCGTAGTAGGTGTTGGGTTTCCCTTCCAGGCCGGTCCACTGGGTGCGGTAGCTAAATTTGATGTCGATGTAGTCTTCGCTGCCAGCCACCCCCGGATTGAGGATGTAGTTGTTGTTCATGTACTGGCTGTACTGCGCCTGCTGCTGCGCCTGCCCCGGCCGGGCGGCTCCTAAGGCCAGCCCAGCGACCAGCAGCAATCGTTGGAGAGTCTTTTTCATGAAGTTCTACTGGCGCGATTCACTCGCTCGTGATCAATACAGAACCGTGAGCGGTCCGCTGTAAGATTTGCCATTACCGAGGGTAACCAGGTAGTAGTAGGTGCCGACGGGAGCGGGCTGGCCATTGATTTTGCCGCTCCACTCGTTGCTGCGGTTGTAGTTTTTCGTCTTGAAGACTTCGTTGCCCCAGCGGTTGAACACGGTAACGGTGTTGCCGGCGAAGTCCCCAATACGGTCTATTTCCCAGGTGTCGTCGTCGCCATCGCCGTTGGGACTGAAGGCATTGGGAATGCGCACGGGAGGCAGTACCGTCACCTTGACCTGACTTTCGTCGCCGCAGCCGGCCGGTCCAGCCGATAGCGTGTACACCGTCGTCACGTTGGGAGAGGCTATCGGCCGCAACGGGTTGCCGTTGGCAAAGCTCAGGCCCTGCGTGGGAGTCCAGACGACGGCGAAGTTGCCGTTGGCCCGGCCTTCCAGTTCCACTTGGCCGCCCTCTATAATCTCTTTATCTGGCCCAGCTTCCACACTGACTACGGGGCTGAGTTCCAGCATCACAGAGTTCGAGGCTACGGGCGCGCAGCCACTGTTGGGGGAACTGGCCAGCCGCCGGTAGTAAGTTGTCGTTGTGAGCGGACCCGGCGCGTAAGTCGTTCCGGTGGCGTTGGCAATGGGAGTCCAGCTTGTATTGTTAGAAGAGCTTTCCCACTGGTACGTGTAGGCACCCTGGCCGCCGCCAGCGCCGGCCGTGCTGGTGAGTGGAGCTGGGGCCGCGCCGGCACAGACGAGCTGGCCGGAGCCAATAGCACCTGGCGTCACTGCTGGGCTAACTGTTATGGCTACGACAGCGGAGGCAGCGGGCGGGCAGTTGCTGTTGGCCGAAGTAGCCCGCCGCCGGTAATAAGTAGTGGTAGTGAGCGGACCGGGGGCATACTCGGTTCCGGTGGCATTATTAATGGGCGCCCAGGTGTTGTTATTGGTGGAGCTCTCCCACTGATAGGTGTAGGGACCCTGGCTGCCGCTGGCTACCGCCACGCTGGTAAGTGGGGCCGGCGTGTTGCCGATACAAATCAGCTGGCCAGTTCCAATGGAACCCGGAAGTAGCGCCGGGCTGACAGTGACCGTCACGACGCCGGAAAAAACTGGCGCGCAACCACTGTTGGTCGAAACAACGCGCCGCCGGTAACGCGTGGTAGTAGTAAGTGGGCCCGGTGCGTAGGTCGCTCCCGTAGCGTTAGCAATGGGGTTCCAGGTACTATTGTCCGTGGAGCTTTCCCACTGATATACATAGGAGCCTACTCCGCCGCTGGCTCCCGCCAAGCTAGTGAGCGGCGCGGGTGCCGTACCAGGACAAATCAATTGGTCGGCTCCAATAGCGCCCGGCGTCACTGTTGGGCTAACCGTCACCGTGACGGCAGTGGAAAAAGAAGGCGGGCAGTTACTATTAGCCGAATTAGCCCGCCGCCGGTAGTAGGTGGTGATAGTGACGGGGCCCGGCACATACCCTGCTCCGGTGGCATTGGGGATGAGAGTCCAGGTAAGGTTGTCAGTGGAAGTTTCCCATCGGTAGGCATAGGGAGCCACGCCACCGCTGGCCTCACTCAGACTGGTAAGCGGAGCCGGCGTAGTGCCCGCGCACACCACTTGGTTGGTTCCAATGGTGCCCGGCACTACCGGAGGGCGCAAGGTGAGAGCCAGGCCGTTGGAAGTAGCCGAGCAGGCGGCCAGTTGCGCTCTAACCGTGTAATTGCCGCTCGCGGTGGCAATGAACACGCTGTCGTTGAGCACGGAGCCGGCTCCGTTCACTATCGTCGTGCCATTAAACCAAGTGAAGAGGTAGCCTGGCCGCGGGTCGGTGCTGAGCCGCACTTGCTCGCCGGGGCAAAAGACGGTGGAGCCGCGCACCCGGATAGGCGGTTGGGCAAGGGGCACCACGGGAATAGTGTACGTGGCAATGTTGCCCGAGCCATTGCCGTCGCTGTCGGTGGCGGTGTAGGTGAACGTGGGGCTGGCGCTGGTGCAGCCACCTACCGGCGTGTAGGTGAGACTGCCGCCGCTGCTTAGGCCGCCCGGAATGCCCACCGGAATCACCTGGCCTACGGTTACGGGCACGCCATTGTACATAAGCGTCCCGCCGACGGGCAAGCTCTGAATGGTGAACGAAGCCACCGTAACGCCCACGCTGCCGCCAGTGCTGATAGTGGCGCTCAGTGGTAGAATGGGCGCGGGCACCACTGCGTTGGGCACCGGGGTGGTGGTCTTGGTGTCTGCTAGCAGAAAGGCACTGCACGAGCCAAAATACAGGTCATCGAGACCAAAATCGTTGCCCTGCGGGTCCTTGTTAACGTCCCGAACTTCGATGGTAACCGGAAAACCACCGGCCGGTCCGGGACCCGAGAAATAGAGGTCCGCAATCTGCACGTACTGCCCGGTTGGAGCAGGCAGCGTCGTTACGGCGGAGGTAGATTTGCCGTCTACCACCAACGCCAGCTGTGCCGCCGTGTGCGTCTGGCTTAGCGGGTGAATATTGGCGGCGTACACCGAAAATGAATAGTAGCGGTTGGGTTGCACCGTCACGGTTTGCGAGTACACGGCCACCAGCGCCGGGGCGCCATCCACGATCATGAATTTGTCGTTGGGGCCGGTTCGGCCCGTTCCCGAAAACAGCGGGTAGTACGGTGTCGCGTTGGTGTCGATGGCATAGCGGCCTCCCCCAATGCTGCCGGTGGGTACAGGCACAAAGGTGTAGCTGGTGGAGAAGCCCGTGTTGCCGAGCGTGAAGCTAGGATTTTGCAGCAGGTTGCGGCCTGTACCCAGCGTGCATGCCACCGCTGGGTCGTACACGTTCAGGGCCACCGTAGCAGCGCCAGAGCAGGTAGGGGTGGCGCCCGGCTGGCAGATTTGGTACGTGAAACTATCGGGGCCGGTATAGCCGGCATTGGGGGTGTAAATGTAGCTGCCGTCGCTGTTCAGGGCTACAGTACCGCGCGTCGGACTGGTAACCAGCGTAACAGCAAAGGCCGAGTTGGCGAGGTTGTCGGGGTTGTCGTCGTTGGGAATCACGTTGCCCGACTTAGCTGTGCTGCGGGGTACCTGGTTGGCGTCGTCGCGAGCCACAAAGCGGTTGGTTTGTGCCCAGGCCGTTGTGGCGCTACTTATTAGAAGAAGGAGCAACAAGCTCGCAGCCCAGCGAATAAGCCCCGACGCCCATGTTCTTATGACTCCGGAAAGCCTCCTGTTACCACCAAGGATGAACAGGAATTTAGGGCGTTTTTGTACAATGTAGAGAGTTGCATCCATAGGCCGGAATGAAGAAAAGCACAGAACAGAAAAGCCCTCAACTACTGGAATTTTCAAAAAAAGTGCAATTCGAAACTACCAGCTCCGGTAAAGCTACAATGTTTGCTGAGTATCCATAACAACACGGGCAATAGAATTAATACAGTTAATAGGTTATAAACAGTATTATGCCAATAGAAAATGCCGCCTAAAACTCAGCGGCAACCTTCTTCGACTATATTGAAGAGAGTTGCCGCTGAGTTGCTGACTATAAAAAATTATGTTGGCTACGGCTTGCCATCAATGGGCTGCGGCGTGAAAATTAACCGCTCAACCGAGAAGCCGAGGTTTTGCGCTTTAACAATGAGCTGGTCGCGGAGGGTGCGCTCCAGGTGGGGCTTGCGGCTCAGCAGCCACAGGTTTTTACGGTCGGGCGTGCCCACCAGGGCGTAGCGGTAGTCGGCGTGGTCGAGGGCCAGAATCCAGTAGTCGCCTTCGAAGGGCCAGAAAAAGCTGACTCGCAGCTTGGCGTTGGTGGCAGCGTCGGCCACGCGGGCAATGCCTTTGGCGGTTTCGACTGGGCCGTTGAGGCCTTGCTGGTGGCAAGTGTTGAGCACACTTACCCGGCCATCGGGACGCAATTTGTACTCGGCCGTAACGTGCTGGCAGCCTTTCTCGAAGCGGGTCGGCAGCCGGGCCACTTCGTACCACAGGCCCATGTACTTGTGCAAATCGACGTGGGGCACGGTGGGAAGCGGCGGGTGCAGCTTGCGGCGGGCGTAAGCATAGGCGGCTACCCCCGTAGCCACGGTAGCAGCCAAAGCAGTGAAGAGAACCGGGCGGCGGAGTTTCGGGCGTTTAGCCATGAGCAGAACACGAGAAGGTGAAGCTAGCTGTACGGCTCGGCCGAAGGGAAGATATACGGGCAAGATCGAAGGCGTCAGCAAGCCGCGCGGCGCCATACCTAACAGGGCTTAGGGCTTCAGATCTGTTAGGTTTTCGTTGCACACTATTTCGGGTTCAATAATCTTTTTCAGCCGTTGAGGGTGATAGTTGTTGCTTACGCGGATTATTCAGTGAAACTTCTGCTTTAATGGAAACAGCCAACCTACTTCAGGATTCTCCCACCGAGGCCGCCCAGCTCCGGCAAGCCTTACGAGCCGACCGGGACGCAGCTCTCACGCAGCTTTACCGGAAAGCCTTTCCGATGGTGCGCCACTACGTGCAGCAGCACGGCGGCACGGCGCAGGAGGCTAAAGACGTGTTTCAGGACGCACTGGTGATTCTCTACGAGAAGACGGTGAGCGGCCAACTGCACCTAACCGCCGCCCCCACAACCTACCTGCTCGGCGTTGCCCGCAACTTGTGGCGGCAGGAGCAGGACCGTCGGCAGCGCCGCCCCCACGCCAGCCTGGACGAAAACCATCTGGAGCTACCCAACGAAGAGCCCGAACCATCAGCTGCCGATGTGCCGGTGCTCGACTACGTGGAGCGGCTAGGAGAGAGGTGTAAGAACATTTTGCTCTCGTTTTACTACTTCCAGCAACCGCTGGAGCAGATTGCGGCCACCCACGCCTACCGCTCGGTGCGCTCGGCTACGGTGCAGAAATTCAAGTGCCTGGAGCGGCTGCGCAACTCGGTGCGCAACGTATTGCAAGAAGCTCTGCACGCCTAAGCTCATGCGGCCCGAACTCGAACGTCTGCAACGCATAGAGCGCCACCTGCTAGGCACTTCACCGCAAGAGCAACCAGCGTGGGCCGTGCAAGAACTGCTCGATGCTGAGCTAAATTCCGATACCGAGGCGCAACAGCTGGTGTATCAGGGCCTGTACGTGGCTGGGCAGCGGCAGTTACGGCGGGAACTGGAGGCCATTCATGCGCGGCTCTACGGCGGGGTAGAATCCCGGCCGGGGCGGTGGCTGCGGCAAGCTACGGCCACCCTACGCGTGCTGCTGCGCCGAGGGGCGGGGCGCCGGTAGGCGTAATCCATTCATCTTTTCATCGGGCAGGGAGTTTCCCGCTTTTCAGCGGACAGGCCCGCGCATGCCCATTTTTTCCATTTACTATCATGCTCAACACGCAGGAATTTCGCCGCTTTGCCGTGCACGGTCAGGGCCTCAACGGTCTACAAGTCGACCAATACGTGCGCCTCGCCGAGGGCCTCGCCCGGCCCTTTGTAACCAACATGACGCGCTCCGTAATTGAAGAGCGGCCCGCGCGCTTCGCGGAAATCGACGTGTTTTCGCGTCTTATTATGGACCGTATTATGTTCCTGGGCACGGCCGTCGACGATAATATTGCCAACATTCTGACGGCGCAAATGCTGTTTTTGGAGTCAGTAGACGCCAAGAAAGACATTCTGCTCTACGTCAACTCGCCCGGCGGCTCCGTGTACGCCGGGTTCGGTATCTACGACACCATGCAGTACGTGGGTCCCGACGTGGCTACTATCTGCACTGGGTTGGCAGCCTCGATGGGTGCTTTTCTGCTGACGGGCGGCGCGGTGGGCAAACGCTCGGCCCTGCCCCACGCCCGCGTCATGATTCATCAGCCCTCGGGTGGCGTGCAAGGCCCTTCGGCCGACATCGAAATCACGGCCCGCGAAGTAGTGAAGCTGCGCCAGGAACTCTACACCATATATGCCGAACGCACCGGCAAAACCTACCAGCAAATCCACGACGACTCCGACCGTGACTACTGGATGCGCGCCGACGAAGCCAAAGAATACGGCCTCATCGACGAAGTGCTAGAGAAGAAATAAATGAGCAGTTAGGAATGAAGAAGGAGGAATTAATCGACCGCGCCGGTCAGCCCGCTTTTTCGGCGGGCTGACCGGTCGAAGGGCGCGCCGCTAAGTCAATGAATAATGAACAATGAACAATGAACAATTGCGCTAACCAACCAGACGAAACAACGGTAGCTGACGGCGACCGGTCAGCTCGCCGAAAAAGCGAGCAGACCGGCGGGTGATAGAATGAAGAATGGCTACGCAACCTGGTCAGTCGGAGGTCGCGTAGCGCATTCTTCATTCTTCATTCTTCATTCTTCATTCACAACACCACGTTCAGCACTTTCTCGTTGCCGGCCTGGTCGGTAAGGCGCAGGGTGGCTGGGCCGCGTAGGCGGGGGCCGAGCGTGTCGGCGCGCTCCGTGAAGAGGGTGGCGTTTTTGTGCTCGAAGCGCAGCATCCGGAACTGGCCATTCACTTCAAATGTGTAGCTAGCCAGGCCAGAGAGGTTGTCGCCAACTTTGAAGACCACGCCGTTCGAGCCTTTGCTAAGCAGCCGGGCCGAGGGCGGTATGGTGTCGGAGAGAATGCGGAACTGGCCAAACGACTTGATAAGGGCCGAAATAGCCGTGCCATTGGCGTCCCACTTGCCGCCCACGTACGCCTTGCCGCCCTTGGCCGTGACGCCGTAGATGGCCGTGCGGCGGAGGTCGGTTACCGGGGTTTCGGGCTTGAGGGTGAGGCGCATGGTTTCGTAGAGCGGTGTGCGGGGCATGTGCACTGTCCAGAGGCCAGCCTTGTAGCTGGTTTGCACGTAGAGGCTGTCGAACAACGTCTTGGGCGAGAAGCCGAGCTGTAAGGCGCTGGTGGTGAAAGCAAAATCCTGCCCCGACGGAATCATAGCCTGCCGGTCGAAGCGCCTCATAACGTTGCCGAAGCTGAGCGAATCGGGCAGGCCGGCGCGCAGGTCGTAGAGGTAGGTGTTTTCGCTGGACACCGTGTAGCTAGGCTTGAGCGTGAGGCGACGGTTGCCTTTGTAGAGCATGAGCGGCCCGCCCACGGCGGCCGTGTCGGGGTCCTGGGCCACGGCTACGAGCAAGTTGCGGCTGATGTCGTAGCGCAGAGAAGAGCGTTTTATGAGTGCCGAGCGGGTTTTGAAGTAGGCTGGCTGCTCGCCGCGCAACACGAAGCGCAGCGGCGTGCGGTTGCCGTAGGAGTCGGCCATCATGATTTCCACGCTGTAGAGCTTGCCCGCTTCCACGCGCAAGCGGCCTTTGCTCGCGCCGGTGGTGTACATATTCAGGTCATTGCCATCATCCACGAACAGCTTCTCAAACTGCCGGCCCTGCATGAAGCGCCACTCGTAATCGACGTGCCGATTGATCTGGCGCGAGCCTTCTGGGAACGGGATATCATCGATGACGTGCTGGTAGAGCGGCTGGCCGTTCACGCGCACTTCCACGCGCTGCACGCCGTTGCGGTTCCACATGCCATCAAACCGGTCGAAGGCCTGAAGAAGGAGCCCCACCTGCCCGAAAGCGGAAATGGTATCGGCCCACACGTAGCCCCCGCCACCGGGCAGGGGCGGGATTTTGGGCACAAACACAGCCTTGCCGAAGCGGCTTTGCACACGGGCCTCAATGCCCAGCGCCTCCACTGCAAACGCCTGCAACACGGGCGCCACGTGGTCCTGCACTTCCGCGAAGCCGCCCCATTGCAGCGGGTTGAGTTGGTGGTCGTCGGCGGTGCGCACTTCCCAGTGCAGGTGCGGCCCCGCCGACCCGCCCGTATTGCCCGACAGTGCCACTATCTCGCCGCGCTTCACGGGGAACTGGTCGGGCCGGAAAAACAGCTCCACCTCGTAGGTGCGCTTGGCATACTGCTGCCGCAGCAGCTCGGCCGCCACGGGTCCGCGGAAGTGATTGAGGTGACCATATACCGTTGTCAGGCCGTTGGGGTGCGTGATGTAGAGCACGTTGCCGTAGCCGTAGCTGCTGCGCTTGAGCCGCGAGATGTAGCCGTCGGCGGAGGCGTACACTGGCAAATCTACCCGGCCATCGGTTTTGATGTCGAGGCCGCCGTGGAAGTGGTTGGGCCGCAGCTCGCCCATGCTACCGGCCAGGTAGTTTTGCTTGCCGGGTTTGATGGGAAATAGGAAGTAGCCGGCTGGTACTTCGGGCTCGATGTCGGCCGCCGCGCTAGTGGAGTTTTTGGCAACCGACTTTTTCTCGGCCGTATCGGGTTCCTGGCCGCCGCAGGCAGTAGGAACACCTAGCGTCAGAAGCAATGGCAGCGCCACGCCCAACAGCTGGCGCGGGAAACCATAAAGGGAAGAATGGGGCATTCAGGGAAAAGTCAATAGGGAAAGCAGAAGAGGAGACGTAAACGCGCCGCTTCGGGTTGGGTAGGGCCGGGCTTGCCAAGCTGGTAGCAACTGCTTATTCCACCTGCTGAGGTTGTTACGAAGAATCAGAGGCGGCCGCGAAAAGTAGCGCGGCAGTCCGTTCCGAGCACGAGCGGCACGCGAGTCCCTCCGCGCTAAGGCAAGTGGCGCGGTATTGCCTATGCTTCGCTCGTCGCGGAACGGACTGCCGCGCCACTTCCCATCAACCAGCAAGTGTCAGCAACAAGCTGCCGGATAGGTAGCACGCAGGTGGTGGCTGTTAGCTGATGGTTTGGGCGTCTTGAGGACAACCTGCATCTACAAACCAAGAACCAACAACATAAACCACCCCAGTTATTTAATGGCCAGCTCCAGCATTTTCTGGTCTTCGATGTAGCCGGTCAGCTGGTCGCCGAGGCGGACGGGGCCGACGCCGCTGGGTGTGCCGGTGAAGATTAAGTCCCCCATTTTGAGAGTGATGAACTGGGAAATGTAGCTGATGATGGCCCCGAACGGGTGCAGCATAAGCCCCGAATTGCCCTGTTGGCGCACTTCGCCGTTCACTTCGAGCCGGAAGTTGATGTTCTTCAAATCCGTGAACTCGGCCAGCGGTTTGAACTCCTGCGAGAGCGGGGCCGAGCCGTCGAAGCCCTTGGCCAGCTCCCAGGGCAAGCCTTTGCTCTTGAGCTTGCTTTGCAAGTCGCGGGCCGTGAAGTCGATGCCCAGGCCAATACCGTCGAAGTAGGTGTGCGCAAATTTCTCCTCGATGTTCTTGCCATTCTTGCAGATGCGCAGCACCAACTCTATTTCGTGGTGAATGTCCTGCGAAAAATCGGGCAGGAAAAACGGCTGATTGCGTTGGAGCAGGGCCGTATCGGGCTTGGCAAAAATGACGGGCGCGTCGGGCGTCTCGTTCTGCAGCTCGGCAATATGTTCGGCATAATTGCGGCCGATGCACAGTATTTTCATGGGAGTTCGGGGCTTTGAAAGAGGAGGCCTTACGCTAGTGGGCTCGAAAATGGATGACGTTCGACTGTTTTACGTGAAGCAGAACGGCAAGCCAGACCCGGCCCCGGCAAAACCTCGGGGCCCAAAATTAGGCGTAAATCCCACCCCAAAACCTGTCGAGGTTGAAAAACATGGCCCGTGGGCGCCGGGCCAGGCGTTGAGCAAACATTTTGCGGGTCGCGCATCGTATAGTCAAAGGTGCCGCGCTTCTGCTGCTCTCGCTCCGTTCTTCCTCTCAGCCACACCTTTCGCCCCATGCTCAGAAAAATTGCCTTGGTCAGCTGCCTGTTCCTAGCGGCGGCCTGCTCCACGGTTCCCATCACCGGCCGCCGCCAGCTCAGCCTCGTTTCCGACGCGGAAATGAATACCATGGCCGCCACCGAATACCAGAAGGTGCTAGCATCCAGCAAAGTCATCAACAGCGGCGCCCAGGTGGCTATGGTGAAGCGCGTGGGCCAGCGTATTCAGCAGGCCGTGGAAACCTACTTCCGCCAGCAAAACGCGCAAGCCCAGCTCTCCGGCTACCAGTGGGAATTCAACCTCATCGACGACAAGCAGGAAAACGCCTGGTGCATGCCCGGCGGTAAAGTGGCTGTGTACAGCGGCATCATACCCATCGCGAAGAATGAAACTGGCCTCGCCGTGGTAATGGGCCACGAAATTGCGCACGCCGTGGCCCGTCACAGCTCGGAGCGCATGAGCCAGCAGATGGCCACGCAGGGCTTGGGCGGCGTGTTGTCGGCGGCTGTCGGCCAAAATCCATCGGCCACGCAGAACGTGTTTTTGCAAGTTGTGGGCGCGGGTTCGTCGCTGGGCCTGCTCAAGTATGGCCGCAGCCAGGAATCGGAAGCCGACCACCTGGGCCTCATTTTCATGGCCATGGCCGGCTACAACCCCGATGAGGCCGTGGCGTTCTGGCAGCGCATGGACGCGCGCGAAGGACAAGCCGCGCCGCCGGAGTTCCTTTCCACTCACCCTTCCAGCGGCACGCGCGTCGCCGATATTGAGCGCGAGTTGCCGGAAGCTCGCAAGTATTATAAACCCCGTTAAATTAATTATAAACTTATTTATAAACCGTTCTCACCGCTTATCTTGTCCCCATGATTCCTTACCCTCGATCTTTTTGGCGTCTGTTCCTAGCAGTCGGACTACTTACTACTACCTTACCAGCCTGTGAGACCACCAAGAAAGGCTTCCCAGAGCAAAAATCTCCCGAAGGAGAAACCGATGAGGCCAGCCGTCGCCGCCGCGAGCCAACCAACAAGCACATTGCTTCGATCGGGGAGCAGGGGCTGGTGAAATACCTGGTGCCTCGTGATCAACTGGCCCAAGCCTTTATCCAACAATTCGGCGACGGTACCAGCATCGACAAAACCATGGTGCGCAAAGTGCAAGGCAAGCCCAAAGAACCCGCCATGTACTATCTGGTAGGGTTGGGGCTGCGCAACGGCATGTTCCGGGGCATGGCCTTGCCGCTCACCAAATCGACGGAAAACGAACTGTACCTCAGCTCCAACGCCGACCGGTACATTATCTCCGGCGTGGGCTGCGCGTTCTGCTTTTTCAACTTCGAGCGTAACGATATTGTGGGCACCAGCTGCGAAGAAAACACCGGCGGCAGCCGCTGCGACCTGCGAGTAGAAGAAACCAACACGCTCTTTCCCACTCGCTAGCCATGCTCAGCCGTAAATGGATTCTGCGTCTCTCGCTCACGGCTTTGGCCCTGCTCGTCACCACCGACCGGCGTCGGCCACGGCCTGAACCTCCCAAGCCACTCAAACCGGAGCCAGAAGAAGACGAGCAGGCTGAGTAAAATGTGGCGTGGGCTTCAGCCCGCAGCCCCTGGTACATGGGTAAACTGCTTGCTCATACGCCAGGACTGCGGGCTGAAGCCCACGCTATAATTACACCATGCCTTCCTCGGCGGAACTGATGAAGCGGATGATGCGCGCCGCCAGCAAGTCGGGGTTTACTTTCTCCAGCGGGTGCGGGGTGTTCATGATGATTTCGAACATGGCCCGCGGCATGTAGTCGGCGAAGTGACGGGAGGCGTCTACCCCGGCCGTTTTGTCGAGTTCGCCTACCAACACCTGCACGGGTACTTCCAGTACCGACAGGTTTTCTCGCGTGAGCAAAGGCACGTCGCCGAGGCCGCGCATGAGGGCGGCGGTTGCTGTTAGCAGCTCTGGCAGGGGCGTAGGCGCGTGCAGCCGCTCTAGTTGCGCCACGTACTGTGGTACTTTTTCGCGCATCCTCTCCGCGTCCAGAAAGCGCGTTTCCAGCGCCGCCGTAGCCGGCGACCAGTCTAACTTGGTGCCCAGCGTAGTGATACTGCGAAAATGCTCCGGGGCTGCTACAGCCGCCGCCAACGCCGCGTAGCCGCCCATGCTGTAGCCAAATACGTGGACGGCCGGTAGCTTTTTATCCTGTAGATAGTGCAGCAGCTCCCGCACGAAACCGGCCATCGTAAACTCGCCCGCCACCAGCGGCCGGCCGCCGTGGCCACTGAATTCCACCGGGTGCACATCGTAGAAAGCCGACATCTCGCGGGCCAGCGGCTTGTGTTGGGCCGCCGAGCCTAGGGCTCCGTGCAACAGGATGAGGGGCGGCTTCATTGCGTAATTTCCGTGGCGAGCTGCGTTAAATCGAGGCCATCAAACGTGCCCGACGACATCATCAACAGGTTGGCGTTCTGCCAGTTTTGGTCCCGCAGAAAAGTTTCCAGCTCTCGGCTGTCAGTGAACACGCGCAGGTTGGGGCGCTGGAAGGCGGTTTGCACGGCCTCAGGCGGTAAGTCGGGTAGGCGTTTGTGTTGGAGTACGTGGGGGTTGAAATACACGATGGCCTCGTCGGGCGCGTCGAAGGTGTGAGCGTACTGGGGCAGGAAAGCTGGGTTGAGCGAGCTGAACGTATGCAGCTCCAGGCAGGCTACCAGGCGGCGCTTCGGATACTGCTTTTTGAAGGCCGTAGCGGTGGCTTTGAGCTTGCTTGGGGCGTGGGCAAAATCCTTGTATACCACCGAGTCGTGGCCTTCGCGCACCAACTCTAATCGGCGAGCGGCGCCCTTGAACGAGCCTAGCGCCTCGTAGAAGTCCTTGCCCTTGATGCCGAGCTGCTTGCACACTTCCTTGGCCGCCGAGATGTTGCGCAGGTTATGCTCGCCAAATACCTGCACGGGCACTTCTTCGTCCTTCTTGTTCAGCAGATACGTCTTGCCGTCCCGAATCACGTGGTCGTGCGGACCGTAGCCGATGTAATGCACGTCGGGGTTGCTGGGCACGGTCACGAGCTGCACCTGCTCGTCGTCACGGTCGTAAATGAGCGTGCCGGCCTTGGGCGTCATGTCAGCGAAGATCTTGAACTGCTCCCGGTACATTTCCTCAGTCGGAAACACGTTGATATGGTCCCAGCTGATGCCGGAAATCACGCCGATGTGGTGGTGGTAGAGGTGAAACTTCGGCCGCCGGTCGATGGGCGACGACAGGTACTCGTCGCCTTCGATGATGATGATGGGCGCGTCGTCGGTGAGCTGCACCATCAAATCAAAGCCTTCGAGCTGGGCGCCCACCGCGTAGTCGAACTGGCGCTTATGGTAGCGCAGCACGTGCAGAATGAGCGAGGTAATGCTGGTTTTGCCGTGCGAGCCGCCAATTATCACGCGCTGCTTGTTTTTGGACGCTTCGTAAATGAACTCCGGAAACGAGTACACCCGCAGCCCCAGCTCCTGAGCGCGCAGCAACTCGGGGTTGTCGGCGCGGGCGTGCATGCCCACAATCACGGCGTCGAGGTCGGCCGTAACTTTCTCCGGAAACCAGCCCTCGGCGGCAGGCAGCAGCCCGGCCGCGGCCAAGCGGCCTTTGGCGGGCTCAAAAATCTCGTCGTCGGAACCCGTGACGTGCGCGCCGCTCTGGTGCAGGGCCAGGGCCAGGTTGTGCATAATACTGCCCCCAATGGCAATCAGGTGCAGGCGTTGAAGCGCGGAAGGAGTAGCGGCCATTCAATAAGTAAGGTAAGCGGGCGGCAAAGGTAATGAGGTGACAGGTGGCAAAGGTACTGTCATCCTGAGCGGAGCGAAGGACCTTCCTCTTAACTATCTGAGAAGTTGATGCGTGAGCCCAGTGGGACGGGCGCCATGTCGGTAATGCAAGTCGGGTCCACGCAGGTAAGGCTCTATCGGCGTGATATTCAGCCAGGCACATGTGGCTCTAACGGAGCTTGACCAGGCGGTAGAACCGGTATTTCTACCGATATGCCGCCCCGCCGGGACGTGATGCTTCGCAACTCCGCGGGTAATAGCACAGAGCCTACTCGTCTTTACAAGCGTCGCCTACGTGTGCGGCTTCCACAGGCTCTTTCCCCCGCCGACCCGACATGCTGTAGCCAGGAAAAAAATAGCCTTTAACTGCGGTGCGCATGGGTGAGCTTTTCAAAGATGATTAGGCTGGGTAACCAGAGGAAGGTCCTTCGCTCCGCTCAGGATGACAGTACCTTTGCCACCTGTCACCCAAAACCTGTCACCTCAACAGCATACACAAAAGAAACCTTTTCTGCTAGTGGCCACTTCTTGGGCTCAGCCGTTAGATTTGTACCCCTTTGGGTGGAAAATTTAAGTGGAACGGATGCTTCAGCTACCCGAAAACCACCTAAGCTGCTTATCTTGTACGAATACCCCTGAGTGATGAACGACCGGATGGATGACCGCCTGAAACTATCGGCCTCGCGCGCCAAAGCTGCTCTCACGGGCCGGCCCACGCCATCGTTGCCGATGGGTGGCCCGGCGGGCAAGCTGCCGCCGCAGGCCCTCGAACTAGAAGCCGCCGTGCTAGGCGCGCTCATGCTCGAAAAGGACGCCCTAACCACCGTAATCGATATTCTGAAGCCCCAAAGCTTCTACAAAGACGGTCACCAGCGCATCTTCAAAGCCATCCTGAACCTGTTCGACAAGTCAGAGCCGATTGATATTCTGACCGTGACGCACGAGCTGCGGGAGATGGGCGAGCTGGAAGCGGCGGGCGGGGCGCACTACGTGGCCAACCTCACGTTCAAAGTCAACTCGGCGGCCAACATCGAGTATCACTCCCGCATCATCACCGAAAACGCCATCAAGCGGGAGCTGATCAACATTGCCAGCGTTATTCAGCGCGACGCTTTCGAGGACACCACCGACGTATTCAACCTGCTCGACAGCACCGAGCAAGCGCTGTTTGAAGTGTCGGAATCAAACATCCGCAAGAACTTCGACGACATGCGCAGCCTGATGGGCAAAGCCATCAAAGAGCTGGAAGAGAAGAAGGATCAGAAGGATGGTCTCACCGGCGTACCATCCGGTTTCTCAGCCCTAGACCGCGTAACCAGCGGCTGGCAACCGTCTGACTTAGTAATCATTGCAGCTAGGCCCGGCATGGGTAAGTGCCTGGGCAAAGGTACCAAGGTGCTCATGTTCGATGGCACGCTGCGCAACGTGGAAGACGTGCAGGCTGGCGAGTTGCTGATGGGCGACGACTCTACCCCGCGCCGGGTGCTGAGCATCGCCCGCGGCCGCGAAAAAATGTATTGGGTGCGCCAGAACAAGGCCGAGGACTACCGCGTGAACGAGAGCCACATTCTCTCGCTCAAGCGCAGCCGCACCGAAGGCCCGCACCGCCACGGCGACGTGCTCAATATCACCGTGAAAGACTATCTGGCCAAAGGGCCGAAGTTTCGCTCGAATTACAAAGGCTATAAAGTGGCTGTGGAGTTTGCCAATCAAGAGCTGCCAGTAGATCCGTATTTTCTGGGGCTGTGGCTAGGCGATGGTAACACCGAAAACTGCCGTATAACGGCGCAAGACTCAGAAATCATCAGCTACCTCAACGAGTACGCCGATGAGCTGCAATTGCAAGTAACGGTAGGCGTGGCCGAAAACCGCTGCAACTCTTACGGCATCACGCGCGGCCGGCAAGGTGGTAGCCTGATGCAATTCTCGTTGCAGGATGAGCTGCGCCAGCTGGGCGTACTCGGCGACAAACACATTCCGCAGGCTTACCTCATCAACAGCACCGAAAACCGCCTGCGTCTGCTGGCGGGCCTGATTGACTCGGATGGCCACCTAGACGTGGTGAGCAACGGCTACGAAATCACGCAGAAGAATCATCGGCTGGCCCGGCAAATCAAGTTCCTGTGCGACTCTTTGGGTTTCCGCACTTCGCTCAAAAAGAAGCGGGCCGTGATTACGACGCGGGGCTACGAGAGCGAGGTCTACCGCGTCCGTATTTATGGCGATGTGAACCGGGTACCGGTACGTGTAGCCCGCAAACAGGCCAAGCCCTGGGCCAGCAGCGTGGACTGGCGCATGACGGGCATCACGGTGGAGTTCGACCAGGAAGACGACTATTACGGCTTTGAGATTGACGGCAACCGGCTGTTTCTGCTCCAAGACATGACCGTGACGCACAACACGGCTTTCGTGGTGTCGGCGATGCGCAATGCGGCGGTGGAGTTCAAGAAGCCGGTGGCTATTTTCTCGCTGGAAATGTCCTCGTTGCAGCTCGTGAATCGTCTGATTTCGGCGGAGGCGGAGCTGGATTCCGAGAAAATCAAGAAGGGCAACCTGGCCGACTACGAGTGGGCCCAGCTCAACCACAAGATTTCGGCCCTGTCCTCGGCCCCGATTTACATTGACGATACGCCGGGCCTGAGCATCCGGGAGCTGCGCACCAAGTGCCGCCGCCTCAAAGCGCACCACGATATTTCGATGATCATCATCGACTATCTACAGCTGATGTCGGGCAACACGGATGGCGGCAAGGGCATGGGCAACCGCGAACAGGAAATTGCCTCGATTTCGCGGGCCCTTAAAGGCATTGCTAAGGAGCTGAACGTGCCCGTGCTGGCCCTCTCGCAGCTTTCGCGCTCCGTGGAAACCCGCGGCGGCGACAAAAAGCCGCAGCTGAGTGATCTGCGCGAATCGGGCTCCATTGAGCAGGACGCCGACATGGTAATCTTCCTCTACCGCCCGGAGTACTACAAGATTACGGAAGACGAAATGGGCAACCCGACGCAGGGCACCGGCGAAGTCATTATTGCCAAGCACCGAAATGGCTCCCTGGAAACTGTGCAGCTCAAGTTCATCGGCCGCTTCACCAAGTTCGCCGACCTCGATGGCGCGGGTGGTTTCGGCGACGCCGGCTTCAACCCCGGCGCCTTCCCGCCCAGCAGCTTCGACGAGCAAACCGGCTTCACGCCGAACACCATCCGGCTAGGCTCCCGCCTCAACAACGACGGTCCGCCGCCCGCCCAGCCTTTCCCCCGCAGTAATTTTGACGACGGCCCCCCGCCGTTTTAAGTAGTGGCCTTACGCACGGCGGCCTGTGGGAAGCCCCAGCGGGGCGGTATATCGGTAGAAACCAGCTGGTAAAAACCACGAAAGCCCCGTAGGGGCGACACCAACCGTTCAACGATTGGTGTCGCCCCTACGGGACTTGGTTCAATAGCGCAGCTGTTTTTGCTACCGATACCGCCCCGCCGGGGCTAAACAAGCGCCGCCGTGCGTAAGTCCTGAAGTAGTGGGATGTTGGTACTGGCTAGGGAGATTAAGTTTTGAAAGCGCCGGATGGAAATATCCGGCGCTTTTTTGCTACCTAGAGTAGATGAAAAAATGGTTGTTGCTTTTCCTGCTCTTTGCCGCGCTTTTGCACAATCCAGCCCGCGCGCAAAGTAGAAGAGGCAGGTCGGCCCTTGGGTTAGAAGGTGCTAAGCTGGCGCTCCAAACGGCACTGGCAGATTCTGTGCAGCAGAGCGTGGTTTCCCCCGGGCAACTGCTCATAAAAGACAGTAAGACTGTTATTCAGGTTGTGGAGCCGATACTGTTCAGCCGGTATGGCCGCCAGAAAATCGAAGACCAACGGCCGTACGAAAGCTACCTCATAGACACGTACTGGGTGATAGCCGGGTTGCTGCCCGAAGCATCCAAAGGAGGCACCTTTCTCATCATTGTGGATGCTCGAAATAACCGAGTGTTGCAGTTGACGCACGGGAAATAAGGGCCTGTTGCCGGTTTTTCCGCAACTTGCCGCCGTGAAAACTCTGCTCCGACACGACCTGACCTTCCGCCTCAACGGCCGCCTGTGGGTGGAAACGGATGATGAACGGTTCATGGGCATCGGGCGGCTAGAGCTGCTCACGCATATTCAGGAGCAGGGCTCCATTTCGAAGGCCGCGCAGCAGATGGGTATGTCGTACAAGCGGGCCTGGGATCTGGTGAGTTCGCTCAATGCGCAGGCGGCCCGCCCGCTGGTACTCACCCAGGCTGGCGGCAAGAGTGGCGGCGGGGCCGAAGTAACAGCCGAAGGACAGCAATTGGTGCAGGAGTTTCGGGCGTTGCAGGAGCGGTTTCAGGAGTTTCTGCAGGCAGAAGCGGCGCGACTGCTATAGAGACGTGGCACGGACTTCAGTCCGTAGCCCTACAATTCTCCCAGATTACGTTATAGACTACCGCTCAGGCGCTATCTGCTGTATTGTGCCATGTATGGGACTACGGACTGAAGTCCGTGCCACAAGGGTATCGTTGCGCTGCTCGAAAACCAGTATGCGCGAGCCCAAGCTACACGCATGGTGAAAAACTATTGAGGGAGATTAGAAGGTAGTGCTAGAAGAATAATCTTTTCCCGCCGAGAAGCCATTCATCACCTTCTACGTTATGTTTGTGAAAATATAACGAGGCTTACAGACTGACTTGATGAAACACATAGTACGTAGCACGCTGGTAGGTTTCGTGATGGCGGGAGTGGCGATGGCCGGGCCTGCGTGGGGTCAGCAGCCAAAAGCGGGACGCGCGGCAGCGGCAGACACCACACGCAAAAGCGTGACTCTTGGCGAAGTGGTGGTGTCGGCGTCCAAGGTGGAAGAGAGCTTTTTGCAGTCGCCGGTGACGGTGGAGAAGCTGAGCGCGCGGCAACTGCGCCTTACGCCGGCGCCCTCGTTTTTCGACGCCATTGAGCACGTGAAAGGCGTGCAGGTGATTACGCCGAGCCTGAGCTTCAAGGTGATAAACGCGCGCGGCTTCACCAATACTACCAACGTGCGCTTTGTGCAGCTCGTGGACGGCATCGACAATCAGGCGCCGCACATTGGCGCCCCGATTGGCAACGTGCTCGGGCCTAGCGACCTGGATATTCAAGCCGTGGAGATAGTGCCGGGCACGGCCGCCGCACTCTATGGATTGAACGCCATCAATGGGCTGGCGAATTTCACGACGCGCAACCCGTTTGTGAGTGAGGGACTGAGCGTACAGCAGAAAACCGGCGTCAATCACGTCAATGACCCTAACACCGGCGCCCGGCTATTCTCCGAAACCAGTGTGCGCTACGCCAAGGCCCTCACCGATAAGCTGGCTTTCAAAGTCAACGGCACCTATCTGCGCGGTTACGACTGGATTGCCAACGACCAGACGGATATCAACCCCAACGGCAACGCCACCACTGACTTGTTCGGGGCTGAAAACCCGGCGCGCGACCCGGTGAACAGCTACGGCAACGAGTCCTCGAACCGCAGCCCGCTCACGCTTGGTGGCAAAAGCTACTCCGTGGCCCGCACCGGCTACAATGAAAAGGACATCACCGACTACAACCTGCGCACCCTGCGCTACGATGCCGCCCTGCACTACAAGCTGACGAGCCGCGCCGAACTAGCCTATACCTACCGCGGCACTCGGCTCGACAACGTGTACCAGCGCAGCAACCGGTTCCGCCTCGACGACTACCGCCTACAACAGCACGCCTTGCAGCTCAGCGGCCCGGTGGTGCAGGCGCGGGTGTACCTCACGCAGGAGAATACAGGCAAGAGCTACAACCTCCGCTCGGCCGGCGAAAATCTGGACCGCAGCTTCAAAACCGATGCGCGCTGGAGCCAAGACTACACCGCCGCCTGGAACGGCGCGGTAGGGCAGGGGCAAACCGTAGCGCAGGCCCACGCCACCGCCCGGGCCGCCGCCGATGCGGGCCGCCTCCAGCCCGGCACGCCGGAGTTCGAGCAGAAGCTGGCGCAACTGGCCGACATCAACAACTGGGACCAGGGCGCTGCGCTGCGCGTACGGGCCCGAATGCTGCACGGGGAGGGCCAGGTGAACGTGGGCGAAGCCCTGCGCCGCCGCCGCTCCGCCTTCCCAGCCTGGGCCGACCTGCTGGTGGGAGCCGACCACCGCACCTACTTCATCGAGCCCGACGGCAATTACTTCATCAACCCGGAGAAGGGCGAAGACCCGTACAGCACGCTCACGTACGGCAAAATCGGCGGCTTCGTGCAGGCGGGTGCGCGGCTGCTGAGCGAGAGATTGCGCCTCACGGCCACGGTGCGCGCCGACAAAAACGACTACTTCAGCACGCGCTACAACCCGCGCCTCACGGCGGTATACTCCCTCACGCAGCGCCATAATTTCCGGGTGAGCTACCAGAGCGGCTACCGTTTTCCGAGCCTGTTCGAGGGCTTTTCCAACGTGAACAGCGGCCAGGTGAAGCGTATTGGTGGGCTGCGGGTGATGTCGGATGGGGTGTTTGAGAACAGCTACCTGCGCAGCAGCATCGACGCGTTCAACAACGCCGTTACGGCCGCTATCAACGCCAACACCACCTCGGCCAGCGCGGCGGAGAAGCGTCGTTTGGCCATCGAGCAGAACAAGGGCCGGCTGGTACGCAACCCGTATACCTACCTCAAACCCGAGTACATCCGCTCCTTCGAAGCCGGCTACAAAGCGGCGCTGCTGCCGGAGGGCCGCCTGTTGGTGGACGTAGATTTCTACTACAACTCCTACCGCGACTTTATTGCGCAGGTGGAAGCCTACGTGCCCAAAACCAACAACCCGGACTCCGCTGCTATTTACCTAAACACCCGCGCCACCCAGAACCGCTTCCGCCTCTGGACCAACGCCCAAAGCAAGGTATACAACTACGGCGGCTCCCTGGGGCTGCGCTACGATGTGGCCAGCGGCTACCTGGCCGGCGCCAGCGTCACCTACGCCCGCCTCGACCGCACGGAATCCGGCGATGGACTGGAGGATGGCTTCAACACGCCCCGCTGGGCCTACAATTTGAGTTTGGGCAACGAGAACGTCTACAAGAACTTAGGTTTCGGCCTCAATTACCGCTGGCAAGACAGCTACTTTTCCCAGACCTTCCTCGTCGTGGGCAACGCGCCTGCCTATCACACGCTCGATGCTCAGCTCAGCTACACGGTGCCCGTGCCCAAGCTGCGGCTCAAGCTCGGCGCCAGCAACGTGCTCAACGAGTACTACGTGAGCTACCTCGGCGGCCCAAGCGTGGGCGGGCTGTACTATCTGGCCGTGACGTATGGGCTGTAGAAGCAGGCAATGCGCAGCAATAGATCTATGCTTCGCTAACGAAGTGCTCATGGGATATCCTAATATTGCGTTGTAAAACCAGGGGCAGCTTGTCTGGTAGTAGCCCGTACAAGCTGCCCGTTATCAATCTTTAAAATAAGCATCATGGGAAAAGTAGGACTATTGGTGCGGCTGGAAGCTCAGCCCGGTAAGGAAGAAGCGGTGGCCGATTTTTTGCTTCGCGGCTTGCCCTGGGTAGAGCAGGAGCCCGCCACCCTCACGTGGTACTGCGTGCAGATGGGCCCGTCCACGTTCGGCATTTTCGACACCTTCCCCGATGAGGCCGGGCGCAAAGCGCATTTGGGTGGCAACGTAGCTATGGCTCTATTTGCCCACGCCTCCACTTTGCTGACGGCCGAACCTACCGTCGAACTGCTGGACGTACTGGCCTCGAAAGGCGCGTAGGGAGTAACTTCTTCTGCACTCTTACAAGTCACGCGAAAGGCCCGGAACAGCTATTTCGGGCCTTTTCATTAGGAGGTATGGCGATAGGTTACGTGTTCTCTGCCCCGGCCTACAGTGAGCAGCGTCAGATGAGCTTCCTCCCAAACGCTCATCTCTGAAAAATACCGAATAAACTATCATTCATTTCAGGGATGTAGCCCCAGCTTGCCGCAGTTTTGTATCATTACTTCAACCAACAACCCATACAGCCATGACAGGACAAAAAGTAGGATTACTAGTGCGGCTCGAAGCCAAACCCGGCAAGGAACAAGCCGTAGCCGATTTTCTGCGTGGCGGCTTGGCCCTGGTAGAGCAGGAACCCGAAACTACCACCTGGTACGGAATCCAGATAGGGCCCTCCACGTTCGGCATTTTCGACACCTTCCCCGACGAAGCCGGCCGCAAAGCTCATTTGGGTGGCCGCGTAGCCGAAGCTCTGTTCGCAAACGCCGCTGAGTTATTGGCCTCGGAGCCCACCATCGAAATGCTGGACATCCTGGCCTCGAAAGGCGCGTAGGCGTTTTGGTATCTCCTCAAAACAAGAAGGCCCGGAGCAGTTGTTCCGGGCCTTCTTGTTTATATATAATTGGGTATCCTACTTTTTCTCCTCTAGCTTGAACTCAATATTCACTAGGTCCGTTGGGGCGTCCTGGCGCATCACGGGTTGCGGAGTGATACCAATTTTTTCGGGGTCGAAAGGACCTAGGAGTGCCAGATTCTTTTGCGCTTCCATGAGCTTGGCGCGGCTGAATACGTCGCCGGAGCGGAGAGGAATGGCTGCCAGCAGCGACTTGGTGGGCGTTTTGCCGTTGCCCACGAACGTGATGGTACCGAGCTGCGCTTTGCGGCCTTCCGCAATCTTGAATAGCAGGTTTATGCTGCCATCGGGCTGGCGGCTAGCAGTGGGCACGACGGAGAAGAACAAGTAGCCCTGGTTCATGTAGAGCGAGGTTACGTCGCGGTTATCCGTTGAATAATTCAAGCGCTTTGCCACCGCTAGCGAATCATAAGCATCACCGGGTTTGAGTCCGAGTGCCTGATTAAGGCGGTCGGTGGGCAGCACGGTATTGCCTTCCCACGTGATACGGCCAATACGAGCCGCTGTAGCCGCCGAGGAGGTGGCCGTAGCGGCGGTGGAAGCCGCCGTGGCTTCGGAAGCTGGCGAGCCTACGCAGGCAGTAGCCAGCCAAGCGCCGGCCAAAACCGGCAACACCAGGAGAAAGCGCAGCTTCTGCGCGGGGCGGGAGGAGGGCGTTGTGAGCATCGTGATGCGCAGAAAGATTTGCTTGGTGGAAAAAGTATGAACCAGAGAAAGAGGAAGCTGCTGAGCAGCTAGCTTAATGAGCAGCTGCCCGTAGCTTGTGATGCTGCCTGAAGTGCGGGCTACGGCGGCATCGGCCAGATATTCGTGCACCTCTTTCAGCTGTTTGCGCAGGTAGAAAATGGCCGGGTTGAACCACAGCACCGCCGCCGCCGCTTCCAACAGCAGAACATCGAGCGTGTGGCCTTGCCGCACGTGTACCAACTCATGCTGCAGAAGCTGCAGTTGCTCTTCGGGGCTGAGACTTGTGTGCCGTGGCGAGAGAAACACGAAGCGCCCAAAAGAAAAAGCCGGCAGCCGCTCATCCGTGAGATGCACCAGTTGGCAGGAGCCGTGGGTGGTGCGCGAATGTTGCCGCACCAGCTGCCGGAGCCACCACAGGTTCCGGGCGAAACGCTGTAGCCGATACAACAGGCCTAGCGCGTAAAGAGCAAGAGTGCAGGCTGCCAGCCAAGGCCAAATACCTACCGGCGCGTTTGGCGCGGGAGTGTTTGCCGCGGCCACCGAGCGGCCCCAAGTCAGCGGCGGCAGCAACAGGCCGCTTGTCGCCGCTGGATCAGGAGCCAGAAGAGAGGAGAGAAATGGGAAGGAAAGCAGTGGGAGCGTCAGGCTGGCGACTACGACGCTTAGCAGGTACCAGCGGTTCCAGCTGAAATAGGTGAGGCGAGCCAGCAGCACCCGGTAAGTGAGGGCAAAAGCAGCCAGGCAGAACGAAGCTTCCGCCAGATACAGCAGCAGGCTAGTTGGCATCGCCGGTGGGTTTAGAAGGCTTGTCAGATGCCTGTAGCATGGTGAGCAGCTGCTGTACCTCCTGCTGATCGAGCGTTTCTTCTTCCACCATAAACGACACTAAAGCCGAAGGCGAGTTGTCGAAATACTGCGTGAGCAGGCGCTTGAAGCTGGCGGCGCGGTACTCGGCGCGGCTAATCAGCGGGAAGTACTCGTACGTCTTGCCATAGGCTTTGAAACCGGCGTAGCCCTTGCGCTCCAGAATGCGCACCACCGAGGAGATGGTGTTATAGGGCGGTTTAGGTTCGTCCGGCAGCTGTTCGATGATGTCCTTTACGAAGGCCTTCTTCAACTGCCAGAGGACTTGCATGATGCGCTCCTCCGTTTTGGTTAGTTCTTCCATGTGGTAAAGGTGCAACGTATAAATAAGTTTTACAACTTATTTATACGTTAATAAACTTATGCATCAGTTTTATCTGATAAACAGGCTATTGCCTGTTTAGCCTTCAGGCGTCAATAAGTCCGCCTGAGCGTGAGTGTGTCGCCCGAGTATTCTTTACCGACAAATTCCTGCTACTTCCGACCGAGTTTCCTGTTGTGTGCAGGTTCTAGCCTTCAGGCTCCGCCAACACTTTCCCAAATCACTGGCCTCATGGCCTTTTCCTTATGAACTCCCTGCAAGACCTCCATACCGTCGCCAGCGGCTTTCAGCAAACGGCCAAGATGCCCGTGCTTTTCGTGGGCCACGGCTCCCCCATGAACGCGCTGGCCGACAACCCTTTCACCCAGACGCTGCACCAGCTGGGCCAGGAGATTCGGAACCGGCAGGTGCCGCGGGCCATTCTGGTGGTGTCGGCGCACTGGCTCACGCGCGGCACTTTCGTAGCCGTGAACGAGCGGCCCGAAACCATTCACGACTTTGGCGGCTTCCCGCAGGAACTGTTCGACATGCAGTACCCCGCGCCCGGCGCGCCCGACGTGGCCCAGGAGGTACTCGCCGCTTTGCCCGATGCTCACCCCACCGACGAGTGGGGCCTCGACCACGGCACCTGGACGGTGCTGCACCACCTGTTTCCGGCCGCCGATGTTCCCGTGTTCCAACTCAGCATCGACTACTACAAGCCCATCACCTTCCACGCCGAGCTGGCCCGGCAGCTACAGTTTCTGCGCCGCCGGGGCGTGTTGATTCTAGGCAGCGGCAACATCGTGCACAACCTGCGCCAGAGCATGCCCAGCTTCATGCAGAACGATGCCCGTCCGCACGACTGGGCGGTGGAGTTTGATGCCTGGGCCAAAGCCAAAATAAACCAGCGCGACCTCGCCGCTCTGGCCCACTACCAGCAAGCCGGGGCTAGTGGCCCGCTGGCTGTGCCCACCCCCGACCATTACATTCCCATGCTCTACAGCCTGGCCCTGGCCGAACCCAACGACGATATTCGCCATGCCTTTGAGGAAGTGAGCTTCGGTGGCATGAGCATGCGCACGTTTGTGGTGGGGTAGGCCGCTGTTATTTGTCCGTATGCCCCACAGCTTGCGGCTCACAGCTCTAGAAGTCTTCCTCTCCCTCAATCCAGAACTCCAGCAGGCTATCCTGGCCGATGTGCGGGGCGAACTTAGTGGCTAGGGCGGCCAGATTGGTCCCGGTTTCCAGCGGAATCCAGCCTTCCAGGCCAGGATATTGGCACACGCGCTGCACCTGAAACTGCTGCTCCGGCAGCTGCGCGAACCGCAACACTGGCAGCATATAAGCAAAGCGGCGGATTTCCTTGGCGCTCATGCCTAGATCGGCAGGGTTGTGCGGGTATTCGTACACCGTTACGGCGTCGGGCTCCACGTCGAGGTGCAGAATCTGGAGCGGCGAATACTGGTATACCAGCTCCTCCACCAGTTCCACCATGTCGGGCGGCACGGTGGTGGGCACGATTTTGCGAAGCGTGGTTTTGCCATCTTCCGGGTACTCATACCACTCAAAGCCCTCGGGCATGGCTTCCAGAATTTCCTCAGCCGGGTAGCGGGTGAAATCCTTGACGATGTAATAGCGGACACCTCCTTTGCTGGTACGGGCAGCCCGCACGTAGTAGGTTTCCTGGCGGCGGTTGGTGTAGTGCAGCGGCATGAGGGAGCGAAGAATGATACGGTAAAAGGCTGCCCCGAAGTAAACGCCCTCCTGATTAAAACCCAATCAAAACCCATTCATAAAGCAACTCTCCAGTCCACGCACACCTATTACCGTCCGGCTCCCTGCCTCACTTGTTCACGCCGACGCTGCCACTAGCCATCCGTGCATCCGTACGTACGGTCGTCTGGCTCCCCCTCTCTGAAGGAGAGGGGGCTGGGGGGTGAGGCCCCCATCCGCCCCCGTTGCCTACCTTGTGCGCTATGCGAAACCTTTCCCTGCTCCTCGGCCTGGCCCTCACCACCCCGGCCGTCGCCCAACAACCCGCCACCACCTACCGCAACACGCCCCGCAAAGTCAACAATCTGGTGCATACCAAGCTGGATTTGCGCTTCGACTACGCCAAGCGCCATGTCTACGGCAAGGAATGGCTGACACTCAAGCCTCACGGCTACGCCACCGATTCTTTGCGGCTCGATGCCCAAGGCATGGATATTAAGGCGGTAGGGCTGTTGCAAGGCACTACGCCGCAGCCGCTCAAGTACGACTACAACCAGCAGCAATTGCTCATCCGACTCGGGCGGAAGGTGCCGGCTGGCGAGGCGTACACTATCTATATCGAGTACACTGCCAAACCCGACGAGCTGAAGGTAAAGGGCAGCGTGGCCATCGGCGACGCGAAAGGGCTGTACTTCATCAACCCCGATAGTGCCGTAGCGGGCAAGCCCGTGCAGATCTGGACGCAGGGCGAAACCGAGTCCAACTCCGCCTGGTTTCCGACCATCGACAAGCCCAACCAGAAATCCACTTCCGAAATCAGCCTCACCGTACCAGCCAAGTACGTGACGCTGAGCAACGGGAAGCTGACCGGGCAGATGCCAGCCGGGCCGGGCCTGCGCACCGACACCTGGAAGATGGACCAGCCCCATGCGCCCTATCTGTTCATGCTGACCGTCGGCGACTTCCGCATCACCAAAGACACCTGGCGCGGCAAGGAAGTGAGCTACTACCTCGAACCCCGGTACGCAGCCCAGGCCCGGCAGATTTTCGGCAAGACGCCCCAGATGCTGGAGTTCTTTTCGCAGCGCCTGGGCGTGAACTTTCCCTGGGAGAAATACGCCCAGGTGGTGGTGCACGACTACGTGGCCGGGGCCATGGAAAACACCACCGCTTCCCTGTTTGGCGAACAAGCCCAGGGCACGAGTCGGGAGCTGCTCGACTGGGAATACGCCGGCGTGGAGCGCGAAATAGCCCACGAACTGTTCCACCACTGGTTCGGCGACTACGTGACGGCGGAAAGCTGGAGCAACCTGACCGTGAACGAGTCCTTCGCCAACTTCAGCGAGGTGATTTGGGCCGAGCACGAATACGGCCCCGACGCCGGTGCCGCCCAGGCCGACCGGAGCCTGCGCAACTACCTGCGCGACCCCGAAAACCACACCAAGCCGCTGGTGCGTTTCCAGTATTCCGATAAAGAGGACATGTTCGACGCCGTGAGCTACCAGAAGGGTGGCAGCATCTTAAATATGCTGCGCAGCTACCTCGGCGAAGAGGTGTTTTTCCGGGGCCTGAAAGGCTACTTGACGCAGAATGCCTTCGGAACGGGCGAAGCCCAGCAACTGCGCCTGGCGCTGGAAGAAGCGTCGGGCCAGGACCTGAACTGGTTTTTCAACCAGTGGTACTACGGCGCCGGCCAGCCCGTCGTCACGATTGATTACCAGTGGGACGCGGCCCGCAAGCGGCAGGCCGTAGTGGTGCGCCAAACCCAGGCCGGCATTCCGTTCGTGTTGCCGCTCACGGTGGATATTTACGCCGGGAGCCGGGTCCAGCGCTATCCGGCCACCCTGCGCCACGCCGTGGATACGCTGTACTTCCCGGCAGCCACCAAACCCGACCTGGTGAACGTGGACGCCGAGAAAACGCTGGTGTGGCAGAAGAAAGATAACAAGCCCCTCGCCGAATACGCCTACCAATACCGCCGCGCCCCGCGCTACCTCGACCGGCGCGAAGCCTTAACGGCTGCCCAGGAACAAATGACCAACCCACTGGCCCAGAAAACCCTCGTAGCCGGGCTGACCGATAAGTCGGACGCTTTGCAAACCTTGGCTATTGAGGTGCTCGATCTGAAGAACGCCAGCTTGCGCAAGGCCGCCGCGCCCGTACTGGCCAAGCTCGCCGAAAAAGATTCGTCGGTGCAGGTGCGGGCGGCGGCCCTCTTGGCGCTCGGTACGCTCCAGGACAAGCGTTACACCAAGCTGTTCACGCAGGCGTTGGCCAGCAAATCGTACCAGGTGCAGGGGGCGGCTTTGCGCGGACTGCTGCCGCTAGATTCCAAGGAAGCATTGGCCCGCGCCACGGCTTTCGAGGCCGACCACAAAGAGCGCCTGACCGTGGCGATGGTAGAAGTATACGGCAAAGCCGGCAGCCCCGCGCAGTGGCCGCTGGTGCTAACCAAATACGACGCCGCCAACTCGCGCAACCGGTTCGAGATGATGCCCGGTGTTGCCGATTTTCTATTCCGCCTCGACGATCCCGCCGCCCTCACGCAAGGCATTACGCGCATCAAGGAGATGGCCGTGCGATTCAAGCCCTACGGCATCGACAAGCGCCTCATTGAGTTGTTGCGGCAAATCCAGCAGCAGCAGGCTACTCGCCCAAATGCCGCGCAGGTTACCACGCTGGTAGAGCAAGCCGTAACGGAAATAGGGGCGGCGAAGTAGGAGGGAGGCCACAGGGTGCTTCCAGCCCCGGCGGGGCGGCATATTGGTAGTAGCCAGTTGAAGTAGTAACCCCTAAGCCCCGGCGGGGCGACACCAATCGTTGGGTGTCGTCCCGCCGGGGCTTGTTCCTTCGCTTGCCGAGAAGTACTACTAATATGCCGCCCCGCCGGGGCTGGAAGCACCCCCGCGGCGCAAGTCCTGTTCTTATTGTGAGCTGCTCTCCGGCCGCAGCGCGGCCACGGGTTTGTAACGAGAAGGCTAGGATGATTCCCGCGCTGCGTAGCGGTGCCAGAAATGGTCGCTTGGTTTCGGGCCACCGTGGTGCGGTGGCCTTCTGGTGTAGCCGTGTTTCTACCACCCTCTGCTCTGGCCGCTCGGCGGCTCGCACTGCCCCGCTGAGGCCAACGCACACCAAGCGTTAAAAGGAGAGTTCCTGCTGTTCTTTGGTCAAAGAGCCTTGTCAATTGGCATCGCGCGAGGAGAAAAGACGATTGACTCGCGGCTGAAGCAGCCAAACGCCAACTGGAAAAACGCCGAGCAGGAGGAGTTCAGGAAGAAACTCGTTTACACTTACGAGGCGCTGCTGCTCCACGCTCTTGAGGGCTCGGGCTACGAAGTAAAGGCTGTAGAAAATCCCGAGCATCGACAGCAGGTGTATGGGCAAGAACAGAAAGATAAGCTTCGGACTAAAGGATATACCAGCCATTCCGCCCAGCAGAACACCCAGCAGCGCGAGAAGGTAGGCAACGGGCACAGCAAGAGCAACACGAAGCGTGTTAACGGACAGTAACACCGGGTTCGGAAGCTTTTCAGGCAATCGAGTGCCCAAAGCCCACAGCCAGCCAAACAGCCCACCGGCCATGAGAGCCACACTCAGACCAAACCCAAGCAGGAATATTGGATAATGAGCCGTTTGAACGAAGAATAGAAGGCTGGTGGCCAGTTGAACAGCAAGCGGAGCCGCGAAGGTTAAACCGAATAGTGCCCAGGGTTTCAAACGAAGAAAGAAGTGCATGATCACGAGGTAAGAATAGGGGACGTAAAGGTAGCCCCCAGTCCCCGTTTACCTCCACTGTAGCAACCGTAGGCCCCAAAATGGAGTACGGCAAACCTCAGTGCAGCGAGACTGGGCCTTCCGAGAAGAGGTGATTTGTGCGCCCTCGCCGGGCGCCGCCACCCGCGCGTACGTGGCTACCCAAGTACGCAAGGCCCACGAGCAATCTACTTATGACGCAAGAACAACTACGCTTAGCGGAAGCCAACGCGCAAACAGCTCTTTGGAAGAAATTTGGACCCTACCTCACCGAGCGCCAGTGGGGCACGGTGCGCGAAGACTACAGCGCCGAAGGCAATGCCTGGGAGTACATCAGCCACGACATGGCCCGCAGCAAAGCCTACCGCTGGGGCGAGGAAGGCATAGGCGGCATCTCCGATGACCGGCAGCTGCTCTGTTTTGGGCTGGCCCTCTGGAACGGGCAAGACGAGATTCTGAAGGAACGCCTCTTCGGCCTCACCAACGGCCAGGGCAACCACGGCGAAGACGTGAAGGAGCTGTATTACTACCTCGACAGCACGCCCACGCACTCCTACATGCGGATGCTCTACAAGTATCCGCAGCGCGCCTTTCCGTACCAGAAGCTGGTAAAAGAAAACGCCCGCCGCGGCCGCCAAGACCCCGAATTCGAGTTGCTCGACACCGGCATCTTCGCCAAAGGCCGCTACTTCGACGTGTTCATCGAATACGCCAAAGCCGGCCCCGACGACCTGCTGGCGCAGATAACCGTGCACAATCGCGGCCCCAAGAAAGCCAAGGTGCAGGTGCTGCCGCAGCTCTGGTTTCGCAACACCTGGAGCTGGAGCCACCACACCACCCGGCCCACGTTGCGCGAAACCGCCCCCGGCACCGTGCGCGCCGAGCACCCCGAGCTAGGCGCGTACTACCTCTATTGCGACGAGGTCCCCCGGCTGCTGTTCTGCGAAAATGACACCAACGGCGCCCGCCTCTATGACCTGCCCGCCGAGGGCCGCCACTTCAAAGACGGCATCAACGACTACGTGGTGCACGGCGACGAAGAGGCTATCAACGCCGAGCAGGAGGGCACCAAAGTAGCCGCCCAGTACGCCCTCAATCTCCAGCCTGGCCAGTCTGCCACCGTGCGGCTGCGACTGCGCCACGGCGAGCAGGAAGCTCCATTCCTGGACTTCGACCACATCTTCGCGGCTCGCCGGGCCGATGCCGATGAGTTCTACGACTGCATTCAGGAAAACCTGCCCGACCCCGACGCCCGCAACATCCAGCGCCAGGCTTTTGCGGGCATGCTGTGGAGCAAACAGTTCTATTACTACGACGTCACGAAGTGGCTCGACGGCGACCCAGCCGTACTAACGCCCCCGCCCGAACGCCGCAACGGCCGCAACCGCCACTGGCGCCACTTGCACAACGAGGACATTATCTCGATGCCCGACAAGTGGGAATATCCCTGGTACGCGGCCTGGGACCTGGCTTTCCACTGCATCCCGCTGGCGATGGTGGATGCCGAATTCGCCAAAAGCCAGCTGCGCCTGCTCTGCCGCGACTCCTACCTGCACCCCAACGGCCAGCTGCCGGCCTACGAGTGGAACCTCTCCGACGTGAACCCGCCCGTGCATGCCTGGGCCACCTGGCGCGTGTACAAAATGGACAAGAAGCTGCGCGAAGGCCAGGGCGACACGGCGTTTCTGGAAACTGTGTTCCACAAGCTGGCCCTCAACTTTACGTGGTGGGTGAACCGCAAAGACAAGAGCGAGCGGAACATCTTCGAGGGCGGCTTCCTGGGCCTCGATAATATTGGCGTGTTCGATAGGAGTGCGCCGCTGCCGACGGGCGGCTTCATTGAGCAGTCGGACGGAACGAGCTGGATGGCCATGTTTGCCCTGAACATGATGCGCATGGCCCTGGAACTAGCCCAGACCAACCCCATCTACCAGGAAATGGCCGGCAAATTCTTCGAGCACTTCCTCTACATCGCCGATGCCATGACCCGCGGTGGCGACGGCCTGTTCAACCTCTGGGACGAGGAAGACGGCTTCTACTACGACGTGCTCCACACCCCCGACGAGGAGCGCACCAAGCTCAAAGTGCGCTCCATCGTGGGTTTGATTCCACTGTTTGCGGTGGAGGTGATAGAGGAAGGCTTGCTCGATGCGCTGCCCGAATTCACGGCGCGGGCCCGCTGGGTGCTGGAAAACCGACCCCACCTGGCCCCATTGGTAAGCCGCTGGGAAGAACCCGGCAAAGGTGCGCGCCACTTGCTGGGCCTGCTGCGCCGCTCGCGCCTCAAGCAGCTGCTCGCCCGCATGCTCGACGAAACCGAGTTTCTCTCCGAGTACGGCATCCGGTCCATGTCGCGCCACCACCTGGAACACCCCTACGTGTACAGCACCGAAGACAACGATTTCGAAGTGCAGTACGTGCCGGGCGAGGCAGAATCGAGCATGTTTGGCGGCAATTCCAACTGGCGCGGGCCCATCTGGTTCCCCATCAACTACCTCATCATTGAGTCGTTGCAGCGGTTCCATTTCTACTACGATGGCAAGTTCAAGGTGGAATACCCCACCGGCTCGGGCCGCCATCTCAACTTGCAGGAAGTAGCCAATGCTCTGGCTGGCCGCCTCAACAAGCTGCTGCTCAAAGACGAAAATGGCCGCCGCCCCGCCTTCGGCAACAACGAGCTGCTGCAAAACGACCCCCACTTCCGCGACAACCTGCTCTTCCACGAGTACTTCCACGGCGACACTGGCTACGGCCTCGGCGCCAACCACCAAACCGGCTGGACTGGCCTCATCGTGCGCCTACTCACCATGCAAGAATAGGCGCAAGGCCCAGACATTACGGCCACCACAAAAATTCTGGATTGAGTGAGAATGGCTTTGCCCTGGCTGGTGCCGGAGTGAAGCCATTCTGGTTTTTTCTCCGGCCATCTCTTTGCTAAGAAAGTCAGGGCTGACTTAGGCTTCAAAGTTTAGACTTTGAGCAGCGGGTTGCTCCTCAGTGCAGAGGTCTATAGGTAGATGATCTGCTCGTTAAATGTGATAATTGAGAATAAATTGGTGAGTGTTCACTCACTATTTGTGAAATGGCTTGATGAGGCTGTAGTGACCGATTATGAGCAAAATTGTCTTATCCCTAGATAGCTGAGCGGTGTAAGAACTCGCTCTTTGTTTAACTTTTGATAACGATAAGTTAAACATTAATACATAGGTGAAAATTGATACTGTACACTTCAACCTCAACCATTTTTTCTCATGAAAACCTTGGTACTTGATGTCATGCAGATTCCGGTCGATGATCCGGTGGCTTTCACTTTCTTCACGGGGTACATGGCCATGTTTGCGGCGGCCGTGTTTTTTCTATTTGAGCGCGGCACCGTTGCCGACAAATGGAAAACGTCTTTGTTGATTTCTGGGCTGATTACGGGCATTGCGGCCGTGCATTACTACTACATGCGCGACTACTACGTGAGCACCAAAGAAACTGCCATCGCCCTGCGCTACATCGACTGGACGCTGACCGTGCCGCTGATGGTAGTGGAATTCTACTTACTGGTGCGCGCGGCGGGAGCCAAAACGGCTTTGCTCTACAAGCTCATTGTTGCGGCCGTCATCATGCTCGTCTTCGGCTACATCGGCGAAGCCTTCACCGATGGCTCCATGCGCCACTCGGTATTGTGGGGTTCTCTCTCTACGCTGGGCTACCTCTACATTCTGTACTCTGCCTGGATGGGCGAAGTGGCGAAGCTCGCGGCGGCTTCCGAATCGGTGGCGGTGCAGAAAGGGGTGCGGGCCTTGGCGTGGTTCGTGCTCGTGGGCTGGGCCATCTATCCCATTGGCTACATGGCTATGCCCGGCGGCTGGCTCGGGCCCGACGGCGCCGGCCTGCTCCGCCCGCACGACCTCGACCTAATCTATAACATCGGCGACGCCATCAACAAGATTGGGTTTGGGCTGGTTGTTTACGGCATCGCCCGCAGCGAATCGGTGGTGAAAGTGGCACCCGTGGGGGCAGCTTCTGTCGTATAGGCATAGCTGAACGGCTCCGCCTGTTCTGGTAGCCGGCCACCAGGGGCAAAGTTCACCGCTGACTCTGCTTCAGGCAACTCACTCAATCGGCCGGCGCCAACTACTTACAAGCCGTTGCACACTACATTGCCTGTGCAACGGCTTGTACTAGCCACACCCGTTTTTCCGCTACTCCAATGTCCATATCATGACTATACCCACCTGGTCTCAGCGGCGATATTCCTACGCTGCTTTGCTGGCTGCTACGGGTTTGGGCCTGGCTTTTCCGGCGGCAGCTGGAGCGGTGCTCTGGCCACCGCTGGCCGTGGGCATGGTGGTGCTAGGCGTAGCCCACGGCGCCTGCGACCAACTAGTGGTGCCAGCTAGCCCCACGTTGAGCGGCACGGCGCCGCGTGGCTGGCGATACTGGCTGCACTTTCTGCTCAGTTATTTGGGACTGGCCGCCGTGGTAGGTGTGCTATGGTGGCTGTGGCCGGCAGCTACCGTGGCCAGCTTTTTTCTGCTCACGATCTGGCACTGGGGCTCAGCCGATGCGCCCGCCGTTTCACAGGTGCCGTCGGTTGGGTGGTGGTTGTGGCAAAGCTTGCTGCGGGGGCTGCTGGTGTTTGCGGTACCAGCCTGGTGGTGGCCCCGCGAAACAGCTGCTATCATCAATGAGCTACTGGCATTTGCCGGGGCGGTTGCTGTGTCGGCCGCCGTGTTCACCAGCGCGGCCACTGCTTTAGGCTGGCTGGTCGTGGGTGGGCAGCTAGGGCTGTGGGGCCTGTATGCCGTGCGGCGTGAGTGGCAGCTAGTGCTGGCGGAAGCGGCGGAGGTGCTGCTACTGACGGCTATGTTCGTGGTATTGCCACCGCGCCTGGCATTGGGGGTGTACTTCGTGTTCTGGCACAGTTTGCAGCACGTATTACGGCTGAACGGCTGGCTGGGCTATACTGCCGCTAGAAACCGAGCCATCCAACCCGACTTGCTGCCGCAGCTATGGTTTTTCCTGCGTCGGGCAGCCCCACTGCTGCTTGTGAGCTGCGTAGCCTTGCTGTTGCTGGGGTACGTACTAGCTGCCCGCCTACCCAACGAGGCCGCCTGGTTTAGCTTGGCCCTGGTAGTGGCCTCCATCGTGACGCTGCCCCACGCCCTGCTCGTGACGCTGGTAATGGACGCGCCGCAGTGGCTCCGGCGCTAACTACTGAACCAGTCCGAGCCTCCTTGCACCTGATGGTCTAAGTGAGGAAGCAATTCTAATCGCACCAGGCGTTATATAAGAATCTGACAACCGCAAAATAGTCTCACTTCTCATATCTCACTGTCTCATGTCTCCATCGAGCCCCTACAAAAAACGGCCTGGTAATTTGCCAGGCCGTTTTTTGTAGGGGCTCGATGGTTAAATCTTGCTCTTGATCAGCTTGATTACTTCGGCGTTGCCCCCCTCCTTGGCACTTGCCAGCACGTCTTTGCCGTCGTTGTCCTTGGCTTTGGGGTTGGCGCCGCTGGCGAGCAGAAACGCTACTACCTCGAGGCTACCGTTGGTGGCGGCGGCCATCAGCGCGGTGGCATTGAAGGAATCGGTCTTATCAATTTGAGCCTTATGCTTTACCAAGGTTTTCACCAGTTCCAGGTGGCCGTTTCCCGCGGCGAGAATAAGAAAAGTGGTAGGGAAGCCGGGCATCATTTCCACGGGAGCATTCACGTCGGCCCCCGCAGCAAGCAGGCCATCGACTACGGTAGCCTGGTTTTTGATGACGGCCGCGTATACTTTTTGAGTGGGCGTCTGGGCGTGGGTGGCAGTGGAAACTCCTAGAAATAAGGCAAAAAGGAGAAGAAGTTTTTTCATACCGGGAATTTGAAAATTGGAGCAAAAAACGCTTCCAAAAATAAGTCAAAATCCGCCATAAATGCACTATTCGATAGCCGCAATTACGTGCGTGGTAGCCGAGTAGCGCAACAACTCCGGCGACAATTTGAAGCCCCGGCCGCCGAAGCCCTTACCGTACAGCTCCATCTCCTGCTGCGGCTCCCAGCCGTGGTAGTCCCGCGCCCCACTCAGCTCCTGGTAGTTGGTGGCTTCGAGCACCGCGCCGCGCTTAGCCTTCATAGCCACACACATCTTGTCCACGGTGTGCAGCGCGTCTTGCAGCGCCATTACGCTGGCTTCGCGCTGTAGGCTATCGGCGCGGGTGTGGGAGTAGTTGATTTGCTTGATGCGGCTGATGCGCGTGGCGAGCAGCGCCTCCATGTATAGCTCCAGCTTGCTGAGGTCAGTAATCTTCACCGTCACGGACTGCGCCGAGTTAAAGCCGACGAATTTTTGCTGGTCGTTGCGTAGGTATACGTATTCCTTGTTGGCCGACACGTTGCTCAGGCGCACATCCTGCGGCGTGCGGGTGTAGGATTTGGAGAGTTTAAGCACTTCATCCACTACGCCTTGCACTTCGGCAACGGCCTCTTTGAGCTTGGGCTTGGTGAAGGAGACTTCCACCGAAATTTCGGCGTAATCGGGGTAGCTGGTTACGCTACCGTAGCCCAGAGCCTTCACCTGATGCGGCGCGGTGGTAGAAGGAGCCGTAGCAGATTGGCAGCCGCCAGCCAGCAGCAGCACGAGGGGGAGGGCAGAAGTGAGGCGCATAGAGGAGAAGTTGGTTCGCCTCCTTAACGCCGCGCCGCATGGAAGTATTGCTATGTCCTGATAAGTAAAACGGTTCATTCCGCCGGTCAGCTGGCTTTTTCGCCAGCTGACCGGTCGCCGCAGGCTGATGTTGTAGTAGCAGAAACCCATCAAGCTGCCAAGCCTACCGTGGTAGTTGGGTAAGTATGCCGGTTGGCCGCCTCAGGAGGAGATTTTAAGCCAAACCGGGCCGTCTGCTCCCGCTCATCAACGTTTCTGACGGCCCGCTCTTCGACTCATCAGTCCGCGAAAAAGCGGGCAGATGGGAGCGGCCGAGCTTACGCCGCCACTGCCCGGCCCATGCGCTGGGCCATGATGCTGGCCAGAATGATTTGCAAGGCGTGGTAGAGCATGAGCGGCAAGAGCAGCGCGCCCGTAGCGGCGGTAGCTGGAAACAGCAGGCTGGCCATTACGCTGCCGTGCACCAAGGACTTCTTGGAACCGCAGAACAGCGCCACTATCTGGTCTTCGCGGGAAAAACCCAGCACCCCGCTCAGGCTCCACACCGCCCCGAATATCAGGAAGTACAGCGCCACCATGCCCAAGCCTAGCAGCAGGACATCGGCGGGACCGTAACTGCGAAACACGCCCTGCGCGAAGGACTCGCAGAATGAGGTGAAGACAATGAGCAGAATGATAACCTGATCGAAGGTGCGCAGGGCCTGGCGGTGCCGCTCGGCGAAACTGCCGAAGCGGGCATTGAGCAGCACGCCCGCCACCACAGGCAGCACCACCTGCCAAGTGAGGTCGAGGGCAAGACGCCAGAGGTGGCCGCCCCCAGTGCCCGTGTGCAGAATAAGGCTGGTCCAGACCGGCGTGAGCACGATGCCGATGAGGCTGCTGATGCTGGCGTTGAAAATGGCCGCCGGCAGGTTGCCGCCCGCTATGCTTACCATCACCACCGACGTCGAAACCGTGCTCGGCAGCGTGCAGAGAAAGAAGATGCTTTGCCACAGCAAATCGGCTTTTTCACTCCCGAAAAAAGGCCGCGCCGCCAGCGCCAGCAGCGGAAAAGCCACGAACGTAACCAACTGCACCACCACGTGTAGCTGCCAGTTGCGCATGCCCGCCCGCAGCTTTTCCGCGCTCAGCCGCAGACCATAGAAGAAGAAGATAAGCGCCACGCCGCCCGTCGTGAACAGCTTCCACGGCACGGGGCTGGCCTTGCTTCCTAGTCCCGGCACGAGGTAAGCCAACCCCACCACGCCGCCTAGCCCCAGCAGAAACCAATCGAGCAGGCCCGCGCGGCGAAGCAGGGCGGTGAGTTGGTTTTCAGGCGCGGGTGGAGCGGGTGGCAGCATAGGGCAGCAAAATAAAAGCGCCAGGCCGGAAGTAGCCTGACGCTTTCGGAATTCTACGGCTGCTGCTCCATTGGGGTTAATGGGTCAGCAGCTGTATGCACCGTTCCATAGCCCAGGGTTTCAACCCTGGGACGCCGGGCCAGCTCGTTCAGATTTCCCAGGGCTGAAGCCCGGAGCTAGGGAGTGAAGAGAGCAAGTCCTTCAGCTACCAAAGAATTGTAAGAGCTTATGCGTTGGCCGTGAACAGCTTGCGTTGTTTCTTGCGGGCCTTCTTCAGGCGATTCAGCCACATAATAGTACCCGTAATGGGGAAGGTGAAGCCCAGCAAACACACCACGAGGCCGATGATTTTGGAAGGCCAGCCGAAAATGGCGCCCGTATGCACCGGCTTAAACATGCCTCGCACGCGCTGGCCCAGGTTGCGCTGCTCGTAAGTTTGCTCACTGATAACGCGCCCAGAATACTGGTCGAGGTACACTTCGTCGGTGGCGTTTTCGTAGGCCGCGTGGGGCCGCAGCGTCGCCACTTTGATGCTGCCAGTGGCGTCTTTGGGCAGTTGCAGCGAGTAGTATTCGGCGCGGGGCGCTTGCTGGCGGGCCAGCGCCAGCGCTGCATCGGGCGTAAGGGCTACGGTTGGTTCGGCAGTTGCCGCCGACAGCTCCGACTTCGGTGGCTCGGGCCGCTGCATGGGCGAGTTCGTGACGGCGTAGATGCCTTTGTTGAACCACTCAAACGACCACGCCAGGCCCGTAAAGGCAAACACGAACAGAAACAGCGCCGAGTAGAAGCCTAGCGTGATGTGCAAGTCGTGGTTGAGGCGTTTCCAGCCGCCGCTCCACTTCACCGTCAGCCGCTGCCGCACGATGTTGCGCGTGGCCGGCCACCATAGCACCAGTCCCGTCCCGATGATGAACAGAAACATGAGTGTGCTCACGCCTACTACGAGCTTACCAACGGGGCCGCCTACCATGCCGCGGTGCACGGCCATCATCGTGAAGAAGAACGTTTCGCGGTAGTTCAGCTCGCCCGTAACGGCGGCGTTGTAAGGGTTCACGAAAACTTTCGGTCCGCCGCCTTCGCCACCGCCTTTACCGCCCTTGCCTTCGCCCGCTTTGCTCTCGCCAGTCTTGCCGCCGGGCTGGTTCTGGCCCTCAGCTTTCTGCCCGCCAGCCGTTTCGGGCCGGGTTTCGTTGCGGCTCTTGCCTTCGGCTCCGTCGCCTTTGGGGCCGCCCTGGGGTGCTCCGGCCAGGCTGATTTCCACGGTGCGGGCGGGGTCGGCGTACACTTTTACGCCCGTGATAGTCGCCTTGGGCTTGTAGGCGCGTACGGCTTCGGTGAGCCGGGCCAGAGGCAAGCGCGGCGTAGAAGCTGGCGTCAGGAAGTAGCGCTCCGGGTGCCAGGCTTGCTCCAGTTCTTTCTCGAACACGAGTACGCCGCCTGTAAAACACACCACGGCAATAACCAGCCCCGAAACCAGGCTCAGATACAGGTGAATGTTGCGGAAGAAGATTTTCATGGACTGCGGAAAAAAGAGAAGAAAGGTGAAGCGCAGGCAAAAAACCCGGACGGTTGCCAGTTGCAGCTAGCTAAGTCCGGGTCTTCTGCACTTTCACTCACTCAGTTCTTTCTTCACTCAAGTATGTTATAGTTTGTAGCCCAGCGAGGCCGAGAAGTTGCGCGGCGCAATGGGGTTCACGCTGTTGTCGTCGTGCATGTTGTAGCTCAGCTCATCCAAGATGTTAGCCAGCTTCACGCGCACCGAAAACCGCTCGTAGGTGTAGCCCAGCGAGGCATCGAAGAGCACGTAATCGGGAATGGTAATAAACTTGTTGACGTCGTTGATGCGCTGGCCATCCTTGTCGTAGAGGATGCGCGGGTTGCGGCCCGCCAGCTTATCGCCCACGTAGTAGGTCGTGATGCCGGCCGTAAGGCCGCGCAGGAAGGTGCTTTCCCCGAAGGCACTGCCGAAGTTGTAGAACAGGCTCAGGTTGGCCGTATGCGCCGGGTTGTAGCGGATGCGGCTGCCGTTTTCGTAGAGGTTGCTGCGAGTGTAAGCCGTGTTGTTGTAACTGTAGCCCGTAATCACCGACCAACCCATCATCGGCTTGCTTTGCACGTCCACTTCCACGCCTTTGCTGGTCACCTGACCCGCCATTTCCTGGGCGTTTGGCAGGTTCGGGTTGAAGTTTGGGTTGGCGTTGTTCGGGTCGCCGTTGATGAACTGCTGGATCACCTGCGTCTGGTTGCTGTTCACGATGCGGTACGCCGTTACGTTAGCCGACAAAGCGCCTTTGAACAGGTCATTCTTGATGCCAACCTCATACTGGTCGATGAGGGACGGCGGCAGGCCGTTGCCCTGGTTGTCGGTGACGGTATTGGCCTGCGGCGTGAAGGAGTTGGAGTACGAGGCAAACAGGGCCATCGTCTTCACCGGCTGGTACACCAGGCCCAGGCGCGGCGAGAAGGCGTTGTCGTAGCGGCGGTTTTCCACGTAGGTGTTGGCCGTCTTGTTGGTCGTGTTGGCGACAGTATTGTAGTAATACACGTCGCTAGGCGTTTCCTGGTAGCTCCAGCGCAGGCCGGCCAGCACTTTCACTTTCTCGCTCACGCTCAGCAAATCCTGCACGTAGAAGCCAGCCCGACGAGTATTGCCTTTGGTTAGCGTGTTGCGCACCAAGTCGTCGAAGCCAGACAGCCGCTCGGCGGGCTGGGCAATGGTCTTGTCACGATCCAGCAGACTAATGATGTCGTAGGTCGATACGGCTTTGGTGGGGTCAGTGGCAGCGGGATTGGTGTAGGCTGTCGTGTTGGTTTGGTATTGGTCGGCATCGGCACCTACCAGCAAGGTGTGGCCTAAAAAGCCCGTTCGGAACGTGCCCGTAAGATCAAGCTGTCCAAGGAAGTAGTTTTCGGCTATTTCGGTACGCTGTAGGCCTCTCACCAAGTTGCCGTACGTGGGGCCGGGCGTGAGAATACCCACTGGGCGCGTGGCACTGCGCTGCTCGTTGTCGTAGCGCTGGAAACCACCTACCGCCCGGATTTGCCACACATCATTGAGGCGCGAGGTGAGCGTGGCCGTGGTGCTGGTCTGGTTGGTAGCGTAATTAGCGCCAGGCACATTCAAAAAGCGCGTGCGGGATTCCTGAACCTGATAGTCGATAGAGCCCACGCCAAAGTCGGGCGTGCGGTTATCGCGCAGGTAGTCGCCTTCCAGCACCAGGGTGGTTTTGGGCGTCAGCTCGAAGAGGAGGGAGGGATTTACGTACACGCGGTTGGACTCCACTTCGTCGCGGAAGCTCTTGGCGTTTTCGTAAGTGCCGTTCAGGCGGAAAGCCACTTTCTCGCTCTGGCCCACGCCGCCGTACACGTCGAATATTGGTTTCCACAGGCCGAAGCTGCCCACGCGCAAACCCACCGAGCCGCCCCGCGCAAACTGCGGCTTCTTGGTTACGAGGTTGAGCACGCCGCCGGCTGCTACGTTGCCGTACAAGATGGCCGCGCTGCCTTTCAGCACCTCCAGCCGCTCCAGTGAGCTGGCTTCCGGCATCACGCCATTATTAAAGCGCACGCCATTCTTGAAGGTATTGTTCGAGCCGTAGGCAAAACCACGGCTGCCCAGCTCTTCCTGCGTGCCGCCGGTAGTGCTGGTCACGTACAGGCCACTCACGTTCACGAGGGCATCGCTGAGGCGCAGTACTTGCTGTTGCTCCAGCACCTGACGCTCCACTGTTACGGCGCTCTGCGGCAGGTCGAGAGTAGCGACGGGCAACTTACCCACATTCACTGCTCGCTGGTTGAGCGATTTAGCGCCCGTCACGGTTACTTCCGAAAGCTGCTGGTTGCTAACGGCCAGCGTGAAAACCGGCAGCGCGGTGGTTTCGCCGCCCGTTACGGTCACGGCCAGTTCCTGCGTAGCGTAGCCAATGCTGCTCACTACCAGTTGGTAAGAACCCGCTTGCGCAGCTAGCCGGAAGCTGCCATCGGTGCCCGTGCTGGCGCCGTACGAAGTGCCTTTCAGCGCTACCGATACTCCTTCTACTGGCTGCCCGTTGCTGTTCGTTACGCGGCTTGTTAGCCAGCCGCGGCGGGCTGGATCGTCAGCGCCGGTAGAAGGTTCGTGTAAGCCAAAGCCGTCGTTGGTTGCAGCCAACAGAGGCGTCTGAACAGAACCAGCAAGTAATACGGAAAGTAGCAGAGAGAGAGGTCGAGGCATAGAGCAGATGCTTTGGCTTGTTTAGAACCATTAAAAACAACGCAAAGCACGGGTCTATTTGGATAGATTCAAAATAGCTAGCTAGAAAAATTCTACATAAGCCCCATTTTCCTCTGACTTTCAATAGGAATGAAATCATAGTGCACAAAAAAGCCCGGCATTGCCGGGCTTTCATGGCAGTTGTCATGCTGAGAATTCCGCGTATTAAGCGGCGACGAGGCATCTGGCTGGCATCATTGCCTTATCTATTGCGACTGTACCCAGGCCCAGATGCCCTGCTCAGCGTGACAGGGCTACAGACTCGTAGCTAAAGCGGGCTCCGCTTGGGGCGCCAGCGCAAAAGCATCAGCTAGCAACTCGTAAGAGCGTAGCCGGTCGTCGAAGTCGTGGGTGATGGTGACGGCAACTATTTCTTCCACACCGTAACTGGCGGCCAAGGCTGTTAGCTCGGCTTTCACCTTGTCGGGTGTGCCGCTGATGATGCGTTGATGGTGGTAAGCCAGCCGGGACTGCAAGTCCGGCGACAAGGCTGCCACGTTCACCTGCTCCACGGGTTCAATGGGAGTGAAACTGCCAGTTTCGAGCTTAAGCATTTGCAGGGCCAGGTTGTCGGCTAGTGCCTGGGCGTGGCCCATCGTATCGGCGCACACCACGAAAATGGCGACGTTGGCCTGCGGTGCGGCTAGTTCTGGCGAGGGCCTAAACCGTTCCCGATACAGCTCCACCATGCGGGGGCCGCCGTTGGGATTGATGAAGTGAGCGAAAGAAAACGCCGCGCCGACGTGCGCCGCGAACAGGCCGCTTTGCCCGCTGCTGCTCAGCAGCCACATTTCCGGCACCGTAGTCACGAACGGCGCGGCCTTCACCTTGGCGTGAATGGTGTCTTCCACCACCTCATCGCGCAAGAAAGCCCGCAAATCCATGAGCTGCTCGGCAAAGTCTTCGTCGCGAAACTTGTTGTGCGGGTTGAGGGCGTGGGCCGTTATTCGGTCGGTGCCGGGGGCACGCCCGATACCCAGATCAATGCGGCCCGGATAGAGCGTTTCGAGTACGCGGAAGGTTTCGGCCACTTTCAGGGCGGCATAGTGGGGCAGCATCACGCCACCTGAGCCTAGCCGGATGCGCGAGGTTTCGGCGCCTAATCGCGCCAGCAGCACCTCCGGCGCCGAGCCCGCCAGCGTGCGGGTATTGTGGTGCTCCGACACCCAGAAACGGGTAAAGCCGAGCCGGTCCGCCAGCTGGGCCAGTTCTATGCTATGCAACAGCGCCTCGCGCGGCGTGCGCCCTAGCGGCACCGGCGACTGATCGAGCACGCTCAGGCGAATACGAGCTGAATTTTTCATGGTAGGAGACGGAATAGCCTCCATAACCCCGGCGCGGCCCCGGAAGTTTGCGCCGCTCTTCGATGGAAGGCTAATCGGCTTGCTCCAAGGCTGCAATGTCGGAGGCATTGAGCAACGCCAGGTGCCGGGTGATTCTTTCGGCTGGCCATTCCCACCATGCCAACTGATTGAGCCGCTGAATAGCGTCCTCATCAAACCGATAACGAAGCACCTGAGCCGGATTGCCGCCCACAATGGCATAATCTGGTACATCGCGCGTCACAACGGATTTGGCGGCTATCACGGCGCCATTGCCGATGCGCACGCCGGGCATGATGGTAGCCTCGTGCCCAATCCAGACATCATGGCCCACCACGGTATCGCCTTTTGAGGGGTACTTGTCGGCTATTGCCTGGCCCGTCATCAGCTGCTCCCAGCCGCCGCCAAAAATGGCGAAGGGAAACGTGGAAATGGGGGCTGTTTCGTGGTTGCCGCCATTCATAATGAATTTTACACCGGAAGCCAGCGCGCAAAATCGGCCGATAATGAGCCGGTCCCCGATGAAATCAAAGTGATACAGCACGTTGCGCTCGAAGTTGGCGGGGTCTTCAAGATCATCATAATAGGTGTAGTCGCCGACGATAATGTTGGGACGGGTGATGATGTTCTTTAGAAACACCAGCTTACGATGATGGGGCAGGGGGTGAAGCGTATCGGGACTGGGACCGTGCATAAGGGAGCGAAATGACGTTGTGCGTGCAACTGGCGCAACGAAACTAACTCATTTCTGCCACCAGGGCTGGCGCTTCGGCGTTGCTTTTGCGCAACGGTAGCTCGGGCACGAACAGCGTCATCACCAAGCCCCCGAGCACCAGAAATATATTGAAGAGATATACCCGCGAAATGGCCTTGGAAAACGCCGCCTTGACTTGTGGGGAAGCCGGTGCCGTAGCCGCGGCCGAAGGCAGCGCCGGACCTTCCGCTACCACCGTTTTCTGCGTAGCCGCCGACCCTGGCGCGGACGAGGCGGGCAGGCTTTGGCTGAGCGTTAGGGTGAGAATGGCCCCTAGAAAAGAAGCCGTAATAGCACCGCCAATCTGCCGAAAAAACTGGCTGGCTGAGGTGGCCTGGCCCAGCAAGCGCGGCTCAATGGCGTTCTGAATAGCCAGCGTGTACAGCGGCATGGTAGGCCCCAGCCCGATGCCACACAGCAACAAATACCCCAGCACCTGCCCGTAGCTCACGGTAACTGGCATAGTAGCCAGTAACGATAATCCGCCGAGCAAAATCATCAGGCCGGCTAGCATCCAGCGGCGGTAGTGGCCGAAGCGCGACACCATCTGCCCTGCCAGCATGGACCCCGCCACCACGCCCATTGAGAGCGGAATCAAGCTTACGCCGGCCCGCGTGGCCGATACACCCAGCACGTTCACCATGAAAAGCGGCTCGAAAATGATGATACCTAGGAACGCTCCGCCCAGCAGAAACAGCGCCGCATTGGCCATCCGAAACACGTGGTTATCGAATAGCCCGAAATCCAGAATCGGGTTGGAGTGGCGCAGGCTGCGGCGCACGAACAGTAGCAGCGCCACTACGGCCACCGCCAGCAACCCCAGCGTAACTGGGTCGGTCCAGCCGTACTCGTTCTTGTTGAGTTGCAGGCCCACAACCAGCGGCACCAGCCCGGCCATCAGCAGCAGCGCCGAAAAGTAGTCGATGGGCTTGGGTTCGGTGCCGGGGCGCAGGGCGGGCATTTGGGTCAGGATAAACCAAAGCGCCAGCAGGCCCAGCGGCAGGTTCACGTAGAATACCAGCCGCCAGCCTTCCACGCCCGGAATCAAGCCCGTGCCCCGGTCGGTGAGGAAGCCGCCCAGGAACGGCCCCAGCACCGAAGAAGTGCCGAATACGGCGCCCGTGAATCCCTGATACTTGCCCCGCTCAGCGGGCGGAAATAAATCGGCAATGATAATGAAGGCCATGGCAAACAAGCCCGCACCGCCCACGCCCTGCACGGCCCGGAACAGAATCAGCTGGGTCATACCGTCGCCGAGCAGCGGCAAAGTGCCAAACTCGCCGGCGAGTCCGCACAGCATCGAGCCCACCAGAAACACGCTTACGGCCCCAATTTCAATCGTGCGCCGCGAGTAGGTGTCGGCCAGCTTACCGTAGATGGGCACCAGCGCCGTGCTGGCCACTAAATAGGCGGTGGCCACCCACGTGAACCGGTCGAGCCCGTGCAAGTCGGCTACGATGCGTGGCAGCGCGGTACTGACAATCGTTTGGTCGAGGGAGCCCAGGAACATGGCTAGCAGCACGCCGGCAAACGTGAGCATCTTCTGCCGGCGGGTCAGGTTGTCGGTCATAGAATGCGCTTTACGAACCAAGGGGACGGCGGTTGTATCCACAAAAGCCCTTTAATGCAGGGCTGGTGGAGCTTTGTTCTTCCGCATGAAACACCCGCTAGCCTCACTGAAGCAAACTTCACTTCGTTTCTGACGCAGTACGCCTGCCTGAACGTACCCTGCCCTGCGCGCAAAGTGTAGCAGACAGGGTGCTCTAAAGCACTGTGATAAGCGCCGCTACATAGTACGTGCTACCTTCGCGGCTCTATGATTTCCACGCTTACTCTCGGCCTGCTGTGCCTATTCGCCTTCTTGGCGGGCTTTATTGATGCTATAGTGGGCGGGGGCGGCCTTATTCAGTTGCCGGCCATGATGGTGCTGCTCGAAGGCACGCCCGTGCCCACTATTTTCGGGACGGGCAAGGTTTCGTCGTTGATGGGGACGGCAGCAGCACTACGGCGCTACGCCGGACAGGTGCCCATCCGGTGGCGGGCGGTGGGCACGGCGGCGGGGGCAGCGGGAATATTTTCGTTTCTGGGGGCGCGGGTGGTAAGCCATTTGCCGCAGCAGCTATTGCCGCCGCTAGTGCTGGGCTTGCTGGTCGTTATTGCCCTTTACACCTTCTGGCGCAAAGATTTCGGCTCCATTCACGCGCCCCGTTTGGCCCCTAGCAAGGAGCCGCTCTACGGGGCACTGGTCGGCTTGGTCATTGGCTTCTACGACGGATTTTTCGGCCCTGGCACGGGTTCTTTTCTGCTATTCGCCTTCGTCGGTTTGTTTGGCTTCGACTTCATCACGTCTTCTGCCTCCGCCAAGCTCGTGAATGTAGCCACCAACCTTACCGCTCTAGCCTACTTTGCCTACACTGGCCAAATCCTGTGGGCCGTAGCGCTGCCCATGGCCGTCAGCAATATCATCGGCTCCACGCTGGGGGCTCACCTGGCCTTGCGCCACGGCACTGGCTTCGTGCGGGTGCTGTTTCTGGTGGTTGTCAGCGCCTTTATCATAAAGCTGAGCCTGCAAGTGTTTGGATGAAAGACGAAAGGTGCAGATAGCCGGCCAAAAAAGCCAGCTATCTGCACCTTTCGTCTTTTAATGAGGAATTAAGAATTGGTCGTGGGCTCCGGTCTACCCGCTTTTTCGGCGGGCTGACCGGTCGAAGAGCGCGCCGGTCAGTCAATGAACAATTAACAATGAGCAATTGCGGTAACCGACCAGACCAAACAACGTCAGCTCACGGCGACCGTTCAGCCCGCTAAAAAAGCGGGCAGACCGGCGGGTGATTTTAATGAAGAATGAGGAGTGAAGAATTCGCGCAACCCGGCTGGTCGAAGGTCGCGTAGCCATTCTTAATCCTTCATTCCCCTCCCGGCAGGCCGGGCACGGGGTTGCCCTGGGCGGCTTTGGAGCTTGGTACGCCCATTTTCTCCTCGCGCTTGCGCTGGTACTTATCGAACTGTGCGGGCGTGAGCGTCTCTTTCAGCATCGCCAGCCGCGACTGTCCAATGTCGTCGACCACGGAGGCCATTTTGCGCACGTCTTGGCGGTAGGTCTGGCGGGCCGTTTCCACGCCGCGCACACTAATCAGGTTGATTTGGCGCACCTTTTCTACCTGCTGCGGATTCAGGCCTAACGCCTTCTGCATGTTGTCGGTGAGGGCGTTGGCGCGGGCTTCCACCTGGGCCGAAGCAGGCGGGGTGGCAGCCGGGCGAGTAGGCGCACTGGCGGTAGCCGATGCCGTAGGCTTTGGTTGGGTGCTAGCGCTGGTTTCAGGCTTGGGTTTGGGCTTGGCGGCCGGCTTGGTTTGAGCCAACAGCAGGGTAGGGGCACTCAGCAGAAGAGCGGTGGCAAGCAAGATTCTCATGGGCGGTAAAGCGAAAAGGCCGTTTCTGTGGGCTGCCGCGGCAATGTGGGGTGGCATGAGTGGCAGCGCGAAACGGCCTGTAAATATGATGCCAATTCGTGAAAGCTGCGTCCACAACGTTGCTAAGCCCAGTTTCGTGCGTGCCCCTGGCGCAACCTTTCCCGGCGCTTTCCTTACAAGAAGTCTATGAAGCAAGCTACCCGAAACAACTGGCTGGCCGCGGCCGGCGTGGGCGCCCTCGTGGCCGCCGCTACATTCTGGTCTGGCCGCCGCGGTGCCTATAGCCTAGAAGGCCGCGTGATCCTCATCACTGGCGGCTCGCGCGGGCTGGGCCTCATCTTAGCCCGGCAAGCCGTAGCCGAAGGCGCGAAAGTGGCCATCTGCGCCCGCGATACCGAAGAACTGGAGCGTGCCCGCAAAGAGCTGGCTGCCGGCGGAGCCGAAGTGCTAGCCCTGCTCTGCGACGTAACCCAACCCGAAGAAGTGCGCCGCCTCGTGGATGACGTGGAGCAGCAACTCGGCACCATCGATGTGCTCGTCAACAATGCCGGTATCATCACGGCCGGGCCGCTTGAGCACGCGGAGCTGCGCGACTACGAAGATTCTATGGATACGCACTTTTGGGCGCCGCTACACGCTATGCGGGCCGCGCTGCCCGCCATGCGCCGTCGGGGGGAAGGCCGCATCATCAATATTGCCTCGGTAGGTGGTAAGGTAGCCGTGCCGCACCTGGCGCCGTACTGCGCCAGCAAGTTTGCGTTGGTGGGCTTGTCGGAAAGCTTCCGCGCCGAGCTGTTGCAACGCGGCATCAAAGTCACGACGGTGTGCCCCAACCTGCTGCGCACCGGCAGCCCCCGCCACGCCATCATCAAGGGTCAGCACGAGAAGGAGTACACCATTTTCACCATCGCCGATTCGCTGCCTTTCGTCACGGAAGATGCCGATGAGGCGGCGCGCCAAATCTGGAATGCCTGCCGCCGCGGCGACGCCGAACTAATTGTGGGGCTGCCGGCCAAGCTGCTTTCCGCCTTCCACGGCCTGTTCCCCGGTACCACCTCCGATCTGCTGAGTCTGGTCAACCGCGTGCTGCCTGGCGCCACCGGCCCCGAAGGCAACGAGCGACAATCCGGTGCGGAAAGCGAAACGCCCCTCACCCGTTCTCCCCTAACGGCCACTACGCGCGCAGCCGAGCATAAGAACAACCAGGTGTAGCAAGGCGACTCTTCGCCTCTTCTAAAGAGAGTGCCCCACCCCCGCGCCTGTCATCCTGACGAAGGAAGGACCTTAAGAAAGTAGAACGACAATCGTCACAACGACTGCCCGACGGCCTGGGGAGGTGGGCGGAAAGGCAATAAGGTGACCTTAGGAAAGTAGAACGACAAGCCTCACAACGACTCGTGCTATTCTCCCCTAAGGTCCTTCCTTCGTCAGGATGACAGGCGCGGGGTGGGGCGTTTAGCTGCGTTAGCGGCTTTTTCGCATCTTGAGGGCCGTTTCCTCCACTCGCTCTGCTTGACTTATCCCGTTCATCTTGCGCTTGGCCCTTTCGTGCTGCCGATTCATCTGCTGCTGGAGGTGCTGGCCTACTCGTTAGGCTACCGCCTCTACCAGCGCCTGCGCGCCCGCACTACGGACCCTATTTCGGAAGAGCATCGGCTGTGGATTTTCGTGGGCTGCGCGGCCGGGGCGCTGCTTGGCTCGCGGGTGCTGGGGTTGCTGGAGCATCCGGAGCTGCTATTGCACCCGCCCGGCGGCTGGCTCTACTATTTCACCAACAAAACCATCGTGGGTGGCCTGTTGGGCGGATTGGTGGGTGTAGAGCTAACCAAGAAGCGACTCGGCATCACGGCTTCCAGCGGCGACCTGATGGTGTATCCCATCATCCTGGGCATGTGCGTGGGCCGGCTCGGCTGTCACCTTTCTGGCCTCGAAGATGGCACTTTCGGCACGGCCACCGCTCTGCCCTGGGGCATCAATTTCGGCGACGGCGTAACGCGCCACCCCACCAACCTCTACGAAATCCTGTGGCTGCTGCTGCTGGGCACGGCGCTGTGGCTGGCCGAGCGGCGCGGTCCGCTGCCCAACGGCTGGCGTTTCCGCTGGTTCATGATTGGCTACCTGGTGTTTCGGTTACTGGTGGAGTTCATCAAGCCCACACCCGCTGACCTGGGGCTTACGGCCATTCAGTGGGCTTGCGTGGCGGGGCTTGGCTATTACGTGTGGCTGTTTGCACAGTCGCGGACAGTCAGAAATCCAATACTTTAGCTGTGCTGCAACGTGGCTGGTACCACGGCTAGGTTAGCAAACTTCCATACCTATGGGCTATAACACTGAACTGTATCGGCGGGAGGTGAAAGAGAAAGAGCTGGAGCTGGGCATCGAGGACTTCTTTGAACATGACGAGTTCATCCTGCCTTTCACCGCCGAACAGCATCAAGCCTTGCACGAACGGCTGCTCAGATACGGCTACGTAGTGGCCGGAGGAACTTCTTCTCATACCGAATACACCACTCCTGAACACCCCAGTATTCTAGTGTCACTCATGGATTGCGGCCTGTTTTTTCAGTTGTCGGGAGCAGATGAAGAAGCCTTTTTTGAAGCAGAAATGACGGTCTCGGAGTTCACCGATACCGGCGAGTTCGCCAAGTACAACCCGCAAAGCGGCAGCTGGGAAGAGGAGCTTTAGCCCCGGCGGCGAGCAGGACGCTTCACATTTCCAATGGTGCATCGTCTTTGATCGAAAGCCGCGCAAAAAGCCGCCAATATTTCTCTGGTAAGGCAAGGCCGTTTTTGCGGGAAACTCTACCTTGCGCGGGTACTGCTTATTCTTTTTCCCATGCCCGAACGGCCTTATACCTACTACGACTTCACCCTGAGCCTGTGCCCGCACTGCCTGCGCCGCGTGGAGGCCAAAATCGTGTTTGAAGAGGGTGGCGTGTACATGCTCAAGCGCTGCCCCACCCACGGCCGCCAGCGCGTGCTCATCGCCACTGATATCGAATACTACAAGAGCATCCGCAACTACGTCAAGCCTAGCGAAACGCCGCGCCGCTTCAACACCGCCACCCACTACGGCTGCCCCTACGACTGCGGCCTCTGCCAAGACCACGAGCAACACAGCTGCCTCACCGTCATCGAGATAACCGACCGCTGCAACCTCACCTGCCCCACCTGCTACGCCGAGAGCAGTCCGCTGCACGGGCGGCACCGCACGCTGGAAGAAGTGGAAGCTATGGTAGACGTGCTGGTGGAAAACGAGGGCGAGCCGGATGTGGTGCAGATTTCGGGTGGCGAGCCCACGCTGCATCCGCAGTTCTGGGAGATACTCGATATGTGCAAGCGCAAGCCCATCAAGCACCTGATGGTGAACACCAACGGCGTGCGGCTGGCCAAGGACGAGGCCTTCGTGGCCCGGCTGGCTACCTACGCGGGCGCCTTCGAAGTCTATCTGCAATTCGATTCCTTCAAGCAGCAAGCTCTGGAAAGCCTGCGTGGGCGCGACCTGCGCGACGTGCGCACCCAGGCCTTGGCCCACCTCAACCAGTACAACCTCAGTACCACGCTCGTCGTGACCCTGCAAAAGGGCCTCAACGACGACGAAATGGGCGACATCATCGAGTATGCCCTCCAGCAGCGCTGCGTGCGCGGCGTTACGTTTCAGCCCACCCAGGCCGCCGGCCGCCTCGCCAATTTCGACCCCGCCACCGACCGGCTCACGCTCACCGAAACCCGCCAGCGCATCTTGGCGCAAAGCCCGCGCTTCACCGCCGACGACCTGCTGCCCGTGCCCTGCAACCCCGATGCCCTAGTGATGGGGTACGCTCTGAAGCTGGAAGGCGAGGTCTACCCGCTCACGCGCTACGTGCACCCGGCTGAGCTGCTCCAAAGCAGCGGCAACACCATCGTGTACGAGCACGACCCGCGCCTGCGCCAGCACCTACTGCGCCTGTTCAGCACGGCCAACACCGTGGATACTATCACGCCGGAGCTGAACCAGCTGTTGTGCTGCTTGCCTAGCATTCAGGCGCCCAACCTCAAGTACGAAAACCTGTTTCGCGTCATCATCCTGCAATTCATGGACGCCTGGAACTTCGACGTGCGCGCCGTGAAGAAATCCTGCGTCCACATCGTCAGCAAGGACCTCAAAATCATTCCCTTCGAAACGATGAATATCTTCTACCGCGACAAGCAAAAAGTGGCCCGTCTGCAAGCGCTGCGCGATATTCCGGTGTTGTAATGGAAAGTCCCCAACAATCTGAACCAGAACCCTCCCAACCCACTACCAGCGAGCTGGTAGGCATGGTGATAGGCGGCAACTTTGGGGCAATGGTGCTACTCGGGGTGACGGGCAGTCTGGGAGCGGTACTGGCCCTGCCGGTGCTCAACATCGTAATCGGCGTGGCGTTACTAGCTTCAGGCAAGAAGCGGCTGGGGCTCGCGCTAGTGCTGTCGGGTCTCCTGGTAGGGTTGGTGGGGTTGGGTACGTGTGCTCTTCTGCTAAGCAATGTGAGCTTCAGAAATTAATGGTAGAACAGTTACCCATGAAAACGAAATTCCAGCGCATCCTGAGCTACAACCTGGCCATCGTGCTGGGGCTGGCGGTGCTGCTCCGGCTATTCAACCGAGGCAGCGAACAGGGCTTTAGCTTTCTTATAATAATGGCTTTGGCTGTTCTCCTGATGTTTCTGGCGAATGCGTTGCTTGGGGCACTATCAGAGACGGCGGAAGAACGGCAAGCGTACCTTTTGAGCGCGTTGCTGGTGCTCCTAATCGGCTTTGGCGCTTGCTATGCGGGAGCCGCCATTACCATCTGAAGCGAGATTCGGCGCTGGTTGGCAGCGCGGGCACACGTAGGTGGCCCGCCCGCCAACGTAGCTTTTGGCGATTTCAGTTTTGGGGTGGCGCGGGCAAAAATTGTGGCTGTCCGTGCCGGGCGTGGCCGAGTCGTCCCATTCACGGGCGTGAATCAGGAAGGAAGCCGGGAAGTGCCGGTAGGTAGCCTCGTGCTGAATGGCCGTAGTGAGCACCAATTGAATAGCGGCGTGCAAGGCCCCGAACTCCTTACTCGTAAGCGTATTTGCGCGGCGCTCAGGATGAAGTTTCGCCTGAAACAGCACCTCATCCACAATCCAATTGCCTAGGCCCGCTGTGATGCTCTGGTCGAGCAGCAGCGGCTTGATCATGGTTTTTTTGGAACCTAGCACGGCCTGCAAATGCGCGGCCGTCACGTCGAGGGCATCGGGACCTAGCTTCTTGGCTTTCTGGTACTGGGCCACGCTTTCCACGAGACGGATACGGCCAAACTTGCGCGGATCGACAAAGGCTACGCGCAGGCCGTCGGCGAGGTGTAGGGCTACGCGGGTGAAACGCGGGGCGTCGTGGTCGGCGCGGTAGGCGTCTACGTCGCCGGTCATGCCAAAGTGCAGCACCAGCACTTGGTCGTTGTCGAGTTCCAAGAAGCAGTTTTTGCCTAGGCGGCGCGTGGCCCGCACGCGGCGGCCTACCACGGCTTGGCGCAGCGTGTCTTCGTCCACGGCTAATACGTGAGCATCTTTGACTTCCAGCGCCGTAATGGGCTGGTCGAGAATGATGTTATCGAGAAAACGGCGGTAGGTTTCGACTTCAGGTAATTCAGGCACCTCTGGGAATTAAGAATTGAGAATTAGGAATTACGTAGAGCCGCATCTATAGAGGCTCAGGCTTCTGCCTGAGAACAGCTTTTACCGCCGTTGAGTTGCTAAGGCGAGGGCTCATTTCTGCTTCGTACTGCCTCATCACCAGTTACCTGTCACCTCATCATCTAATCAGCACATCAAAAATCAGCACATCAATAATTTTCCCTCCACCACTACTACGCCGGTGCCGCCTATTTGCACTGATTCTATAGCTTCACGGGGGCCTTCAATGTGCACGCTCACGGTGCCCGGCCGGCCCATCCAGTGACCTTGCTCGGCCACGAAATCGGGTTCGGCAACGTAGCCGTGGTGCCACAAGTAAGCTGCCATACCACCGGTAGCGGAGCCGGTTACGGGGTCTTCGGCTACATCGGGGGGCGTGCCGAAATGGCGGGCGAAGGTATGGCCGGCGGGCGTAGCGCCGCCCAGGCAAAACAGGTGCGGGCTGAAGAAATCGGAGCTGGCGCGGTAGCTGGCTAGTGCAGCGGCATCGGCTACGTGAGTTCGGCGCAGGGCCGCGTGGTCGCGGAGCAGAATCATGAGCTGGGGCGTGCCAGTGCTTACCGTTTGGATGGGCGCGCCGGGCAGCAGGTCGTCGGGGGTGAGGCCAAAGAGGGGCAGCACCACGGCGGGGTCGTGGGTGAGGCCGAAGACCGGGCGGCGTTGTGTCATGAGCACCTGCGGCGGACTGCCCGCTTCCCGGCCCGGCGCCACATCAATGCGGATGGGACCGTGCAGCAATTCGAGCTGTAAGTCCAACGGAGCGCCGGTGAAAGGCAACCGGCCGGTGTGCAGCAATGCGGTGATGGTGGCAATAGTCGGGTGGCCGGCCAGCGGAATCTCCTCGGCTGGCGTGAAGTAGCGCACCCCAAACTCCGCCACCGCCGAGTGGCGCACGAAAGCCGTTTCCGACTGGTTGAACTCCCGCGCCAGGCGTTGCATTTGCTCGTCGCTCAGCTCGTCGGCGTCGAGCACCACCGCGCAAGGATTGCCACCGAGAGCGGTTTCCGTGAAAGCATCAACCAGTAGAAAGGGTAGAGTGGGCATGGCGAAAGGCTAAGCAGGTTATGCCGCAGCTGGCAGCGGCAGCACTGTTTCCCGCAAAGCAACAAAAAAGCCGACTTCCAGATGGGAAATCGGCTTGTACCGTAGCGCGAAGCTCCAGCTTCGCGCATCGTTGAACGATGTCGTTGCAGCAGTGCGGCCGTCAGTCGTGCAACCTCAGCAACGATGCGCGAAGCTGGAGCTTCGCGCATCGTTGAACGATGTCGTTGCAGCAGTGCGGCCGTCAGTCGTGCAACCTCAGCAACGATGCGCGAAGCTGGAGCTTCGCGCTACATTCGTGTGGCGCAGTTCCACATACTCGCTCCGCTCGTGCGCGGAACGGATTGCCGCGCTTCATCTGGTTACGAGGGGTCGGAGAGCATGGCCACTTGGCGGCCGTTCTTATCGAAAACGCCACCGCTGGCACTCACAAACAGGCGGCGCTGCTGGCCGTCGACTAGCACGTAGGGGAAAGCGGTGCTGTTGGAGCGGGTCAGGCGGCCTACCACTTGGGCCGTCTGCTCTTCCTGGTCGAGGCGGATGATATGGAGCTGGCTGGTGAGGTAGTACAGCTCGTCGGGGTTGTTGCGGAACGTGATTTTGCCAATCATGCTGCCGATGGTGGAGCGAGTTGGCGCGGCGGTAGCTACTACCGGAGCAGGCGCGGGTCGGGCGGGCACCATCGCCGGAGCGGCCGACGGCGCCGTGGTGCGGTTGCTGGCGGCAATCTGCTGGCTGGCGCGCTGCCAGCCTTCGCTGATGGCCTTGAGGCGGATGCTGCGGCCGGGGTGCGTGGGCGAAGCCTGCTCATCCGATACCACGGCCATACCGGCTTGCGCCTGGGCCAAGCTGGCACCCATCTTCCGCAGCACAAACCCCGAAAACTCGTCGGCTTCCAACTCATCGGCGGGGTTGGAGCCGCCGGAGCGTAGGGTGTGGCCGTTGAGGTGGTGGCCCATTTCATGAGCCAGAATGCTGATGCCGGCCCAGTCGGTGCGGCCGGCGCGGTTCACGGCGGCCACAAATTGCGGGTTATATAACAAGTAGCGTTTGCCGCCGTACACGACGGCCGCCGCGTTTTGCACCTGCGAAGTAGCCTGCAACTCGAAGCGCGGCTTGAGGCCCACTACGTCGGTGATTTCACGCAGTACGTCGCGGGGTGCGGCGGTGGATTGGGCGCTGGCCGAGCCAGCCAAAAGCAGCCACCCGGCCAGCAGTAAGCCGGCAAAGCGACGAAGAAGGCGAGGGTGAAGCGTCATCGAAATGTCCTTTTAAGGGCAGAAATTAACGAGAAGGGAGAAGTCCAGAATCGTGCCGAACTAACTGTCTTGGTAACGTTGACACCCGCTTTTTCGTGCGCGCGAGTCCAATTTCAATGCCGATGGCTTTTCCTTATGCTCACACAGGCCCCAAGGGCAGCAAAGCCTTCCTCCACTTATGCCAATGAAGGATTCGTGAGGTAGAGGGGGTGTCATAAAAGTGGGATGCCTTCTACCTACGTAGGTAGAAGGCATCCCACTTTTATGACACCCCCTCTACCTGCTTAGATAGAAAGGTATAGAAAAACCAGCGTGGCTTCTACCTATCGAAACTCTTTAGTCGGCGTGTATCTTACGGTTGGGCGCCGCCTTTCTGAAGAAGAGGGAGTGAGACCCACGCTAGCATGAAGCCTGGACCCAAGAACCGCGCTATGCCGGCAGGGCCTGCGCCACGGCTTGGGCCTGAGGACGCTCGCCAATTTGCTGGCGCCACATAGCGTAGTAGAGCCCGCGCTGGGCCAGCAGCTCCTCGTGGCGGCCGGCTTCGGCCACGTGGCCCCGCTCTAGCACGAAAATACGGTCGGCGTGCAGCACGGTGCTTAGGCGGTGGGCAATGAGGATGGTGATGTGCTGGCGGGAGCCCGACAATTCGCGCACCGTATGGCTGATTTCTTCTTCCGTAAGCGAGTCCAGCGCGGAGGTGGCTTCATCGAACACAAGCAGGGTAGGGCGGCGCAACAAGGCCCGGGCGATGCTCAGACGCTGCTTTTCACCGCCCGATACCTTCACGCCGCCTTCGCCAATTACCGTGTCTAGGCCTTGCGGGGCGCGGGCTAGTAGGGAGTCGGCGGCGGCTTCGTGCAGGGCGCGCAGGCATTGTTCGTCGGTGGCTTGCGGAGCGACGAAGAGCAGGTTTTCGCGGATGGTGCCGGCAAATAGCTGCGTGTCCTGCGTCACGAACCCGATTTGCTCGCGCAGCAGGTCCAGGTCCAGCTCAGTGCCGGGAATGCCGTTGTAGAGAATCTGGCCCGCGGCCGGCGGGTAAAGACCCACCAGCAGCTTAACAAGCGTAGTTTTGCCCGAGCCCGAAGGCCCCACAAACGCAATGGTTTCGCCGAGGCGCGTCTCGAAGGAAATACCGTCCAGTGCCGCGCTGGCGGCCGAAAGGTGCTTGAAGCGCACGTCCTCGAAAGCTAGGGTTTCTATCTTCTCCACCGCCTTTGGGTGCGTGGGTTTCACCTCCCGGGGCGTGTCGAGAATCTGCTGAAAGTTGGCCAGCGAGGCTTCGGTTTCGCGGTAGATGTTGATGATGTTGCCTAGCTCCTGCAAGGGCCCAAAGATGGCGAAGGAGTAGATGAACAGCGAGAAGAACTCGCCCACCGTAATGCGGCCCTGCACCACCAGAAACAGCATCATGAGCAGAATGGCGTTGCGCAGCAGGTTCACGAAAGTGCCCTGCACGAACGACAAACTGCGGATGTAGCGCACTTTCTTCAGTTCCAGCTTCAGGATTTTGGCAGTGGTGTTGTTGAGGCGCGTGGTTTCTTGCTGGGCCAGGCCCAGGCTTTTCACCAGCTCAATGTTGCGCAAACTCTCGGTGGTAGCGCCCGCCAAAGCCGTAGTTTCGGCCACAATGGTCTTCTGCACCACCTTGATTTTGCGGCTCAGCAGGGAGCTAATGAAACCCAAAAGCGGAATGGTCAGGAAGTACACCGGCGCGATGGGCCAGTACACTGTAGCGGCGTACCACATCACGAAGATGATACCCACCAACGCCGTAAACAGCACGTTTACGAAGTTCTGAATGAGCTTTTCCACGTCGGAGCGCACCTTCTGGAGCTTGCCCAGGGTTTCGCCGGAGCGTTGGTCTTCGAACACCTGGTAAGGCAGTTCCAGTGAATGCCGCAGTCCATCGGAGTACAGCTGCGCCCCCAGCCGCTGCGTGATGACGTTGACGTAGTAGTCCTGGAAGTTTTTGGCGATGCGCGACACCATGGCCACGCCCATTGTTGCCAGCACAAGCGGCCCGGCTCCGCGCAAAAAGCCCCGAAAGTCGATTTCGTGGAAGGTGCCGCCGGGCTTCACTACGTACTGGTCGATGATTTTGCGGAAGATGTAGGGGTCGAGCAGTGAAAAGACCTGGTTGATAGTAGCTAGCAGCAACGCCAGGGCCAGCAGGCCCCAGTAGTGCCGCAGGTAGCTATAGAGCAGTTTCATAGATTCTGAGAGAGGAAAGATAGAACAAAAGCGTTGAGTTGCCCGGAAGGTTTCAAAGAGCAACCGCAAGAGGGGAAGATCTGGAGGGTGCAGGAGTGTCATTGCGAGGCCAGAGGCCGTGGCAATCCTTCCTCTCTACGCACCGAGCCTACTGAAGCGAGAAGCCCTTAAAGCAAGGAGGCACGACGTAAAATACGATTGTCATTCCGACCAGCAGGAGGAATCTAGGTTGGAACTGTGTAACCCAGATTCCTCCCGCTGGTCGGAATGACAATCGTACGCGGACCTGGAAGCCGCCCTGACTTTCCAGGTCTTACTACATATCAGCTTGATACCCCAACGCGAAGGAGTTGTCTTACAAGTGAAGTTTTCAGTAAGTAGAGGAAGGATTGCGTCGTCGTGCCTCCTCGCAAAGACAGGCTGGGCTCAACTAGCCGTTTCGCCGGCCGTGCTAGCCACGAGCCGGGTGCTGCCGGGCACCATGAGATGCTCCGGCCGCGGGGGCTGCGGGTGCAGAGCCAGCAGCCGGGCCACTACGGGCTTATCGGGGCCATGGTGGAGTTGGCGAGCCAGGGTTTTGACGTCGGCTTCTTCGCGGCTCACTCCCCGGTCGTGGAGCTGCTCGTACTCCTCCCAGGATTCCACCATGAAATATTCTACCAGTCGCTCCGGGTCGGCGAGGTCGGCGTAGAGGCCCACCCGGATGGCGCCTTCGCGGCGGCGGATACGGCTGAGTTGGTCCATGAGCAGCGTGAAAGCGGGCCGGTCGGCGGGGCGGATGTGGTAGGTGGTAGTGATGATGATGGGACCTTCGGCGGGTGCCGGCTCGGCCAGGGCCAGAACGGGTTCAGGACGGGGCCGGGCAGGGGTAAAGTCCAATGCTTCGGCCGGGGTTTGCAGGGAAAATTTCAGGGCCAGCAGCGTGCTTAGTGCCAGCCAGGTGGCCGCCCCGGTGAGAGCCAATGGCAATCCCCAATGGCTGGCCACGGTGCCCCAGGCCACGCTACCCAGCGCCATGCCGCCCTGAATAGTAAGCAGATACAAGCTAATGGTGCGCGCCTGCACCCAGCGCGGCACCACGGTTTGCACGCCCACGCTAAATGAGTTGAGTACCAGCATCCAGGCCAGCCCCACTAGCACCAGCAAGCCCATCAGCAGCGGCCGACTACCCGAATACGCCAAACCTAGCAGCCCAAGCGCAAATGCGACGGTAGCCAGCGTCACGCGCCAGTCGATGGAGAGGCGGCGGTTGAGGCGCGGCAGCACCACGGCGCCCAGCACCGCCCCCGCGCCCATGCACGAAAGCAGAATGGAGTAGAAGGAAGTGGGCAGGTGCAGCTGCCGGGCCACTACGGCCGGCATAAGCGCAAACAAGGCGCTGGCTCCAAACGTGAAACACACGCCGCGCACCAGAATGTGCTGCACCGGCGGCGCAAACCGGGCGTAGCGTATCCCGCCCCGAATGGCGGCCAGCACCCGTTCTGAGGCCAGCGTAGCCGTGGCTTGCGGTTCGCGCTGCCAGCGCCACACCATGTAGATGGTTGCCAGAAACGACAGTCCGTTCAGCATAAACGCCGCGCCCGCCGAAAAGTAGCCGATCAGCAGCCCGCCCAGGGCCGGCCCGAAAGCTCGGGCCAGGTTGAAGCTGACGCTGTTGAGAGCCAGGGCTTGTGGCAACTCCTGGCGCGGCACCAGCTCGGGCGTCACGGTTTGCCACACTGGGTTGTTGAGTGCCCCGCCCAGGCCCAGCAGAAACGTGAGCGTGAGCAGCACCCAGGGCGTGGTGTAGCCCAGTAGCGTGAGGGCGGCTAGCAGCAGCGCCACCGCCGCCATCCAAGCCTGCGTGAACAGCAGCATCCGGCGCCGGTCCACGAGGTCGGCCAGGGCGCCAGCGGGCAAACTCAGTAGAAATACGGGTAGCGCCGAAGCCGTTTGCAGCAGCGCCACCAGCACTGGCGAGGGCGTAAGCTCCGTCATCAGTCCCACGGCCCCCACGTTTTGCATCCAGGTGCCAATGTTGGAAATGAAAGACGCCACCCACAGCATTCGAAAAAAAGGAATGCGTAGTGGGGTGAAGGAAGAGGAAGCAGCGGGGCTAGTAGGCAGCGTGACGGGGGCAGACATGGAAGAAAATATAGGCAATTCTGAGGTCTACGCTAGTCCGGCTTTTGATGATGAGAAGCACAACACTAGCTGATTTTCAAGTTTGACTGATTTCAAGAAAAATTTCTTTGGAATGAATAAGTTGTAATAGTGGAGTTACCATATGTATATCGTAATTTTGAAAGCTTTTCTAGCTATACTATACCCCGCTTCCTTTCCATTAGTCCCCTTTTTCACACACCTGCAACATCTTTCACTAACCAACCTGCGTGCGTATGCGAAAACCTTTACTCCCTACTCTGAAACTTCTAGGTTTTCTGAGTGTGGCTTTGTTCGGGCCGGGCCGACTATTGGCCCAACCGACTGGCTGCAGTAGCACCTTCACGGGCACTGGCACCACGCCAGGCGGTACCGCGGGGCTCTACGGCGAATACTATGCGGGCACGTTCAACACCGAAGCTGGCTTCAGTGAAAACAACGCCAACACGTATTTCTCCAGCCGAACCGCGCCCCTGGCCCGCATTGATGCCACCGTCAACTTCGATGGGGCTTCTTTTGGCAGCATTGTGCCGCCCGCTTCCGGCACCGCCACGGCACCCACAGTATTCAGCGCCCGGCAACGGGGCAGCGTGTACTTGCTGGCCGGTGCCGCCTACACGTTCTATTTCACTGCCGACGATGGAGCGTACTTTTTTCTGGGCCAGGAAGCAACCCTGGCGAGCCCCCGGCCGGTCAACTCGTTCATCAAGAACGGTGGCAGCCATGGCGCTATTACGGTAACGCAAACCTTCACGGCGCCCACCGATGGCCTCTACGACGTGCAAATCCTGTACGGGCAGGGGAATGGCGGCAGCGTTCTGCGACTGGAGTATGCGGGTGGTCCGAGCGGCTTGAGCCGGCAAGTAGTACCAGCTTCGGCCCTTTGTGCTGGGCCTGCCAGCCGTGCTTACGCGGCCACTAATCAGGCTCCGCAAGCGTACAATGTTACCAGTTCGGCTACTCCCTTCGGCAACGGCTCGACCATCAACCTCAACCCCTTGCTCAGCGGGTACGATCTGGATGGCTCCTTTACGTTTTGGGTCACTACTCTGCCGTCGGCCGGTACGCTGCGCTACAATGGTACCGCCATCACCAGCGCCCAGCTGCCATTTCAGGTGGCCAATCCTAGCCTGCTGAGCTATGTTACGGGCGCTGGCACCTCGGGCAACTACTCGTTCCAGTACCAGGCCATCGACAACCTAGGGGCCACTAGCAACACTGCTACGTATACCATTCCGGTAGCTAATGCCTCCTCCGACTTCTCCACTACGCTGACGGCCCCGGCTACGGCCCCGCAAGGCAGCTTGGTGTACTTCACGGCCGTTACTCGCAACAACGGACCCGCCAACGCCAGCAACGTCGTCACGACTATTTTCCTGCCAGCCGGTCTGACGGGAGTTTCGCTCTCGAACAGCGGTACGTACAATGCTACCAACGGGCAGGCCACGTTTCCCCCTTACTCGGTGAATTCGGGCGGTACGGTCTCGCGTAGCATTGCCTTTACGATGCCCGGCCAGCCAGTAAGTGGCCGTGCTTCGGCCGCTTCGGCTAGCTTCACGGACCCTAACCCGGCCAACAACGAAGGCAATGCCTACACGGCTCCCACGCAGATAGCCGATATCAGCGTGGCCATCACGGGACCCGTACGGGTGGTAACCAACCAAACCATTACCTACACCTTAATAGGCACCAACCAGGGCCCGAGCGTTGCCACCGGCGTGACCATGCGAGCCCAACTACCCGCTAGCCTGACGGGCGTGGTGGTGTCGGACGGTGGTTCTTACAACGCTACCAACGGGGCCGTAACGTGGCCTACGGTGGGCACTCTGTCCGTGGGCGGCTTTCTGGGCTACACCGTGCGCTTCAATGCGTCGGCTACGCCCGGCACCTCGGTTAGTGCAACGGGTTCCGCTACCAGCACCACTGCTGATGGCGACCCAGCCCCAACCAACAACGACGGCAGCAATGGCGCCGCTCAAATCACAACCCAAATCATCAGCACCACGGCGGCGGCTACGGAGTGCGTGGTACCCGAAACGGGCCTCGGCTATGTGGCTTCGCCCAACACCTACTTCCCCGGTATAGGGACGGCCAGCGCCAACACGAACACAGTGGTAATAGGCGCGGCCATGACCAACAGCAGCCAAGTGCCCGTTCAAGCCGGTGACCTGCTGGTATTGATGCAAATGCAAGGCGCTGATATCGACAACACGAACACCGATGCCTACGGCGACGGTATTGTGGGCAATAATATTGCCTCCGGCAGCTTGCAAAACGCCAATTTCCGAGTGGGCCAGTACGAGTACGTGGTGGTCAGTTCCGTGAGCGGCAGCACCGTCACGACGACTACGCCGCTCATCAACACCTACATTTCGGCCGATGCTACGGCCAGCAGCGGGCAGCAGCGGTTCCAGGTGATTCGGGTGCCGCGCAACTTCAACCTCACGCTTAGCGGTGACATCGTAGGACCGCGCTGGAACGGCCGTAGCGGTGGGGTAGTGGTGCTGGATGTAAGTGGTACGCTCAACTTCAACGGCCGCAAGATTGACATGGCCGGCCGGGGCTTCCGCGGTGGGGCCGGGCAGCAGCTCGGCGGCGCCAGCGGCGTACTCGATACCGACTACCGCCATAGCAATACCATCACGACCAGTGCCAACAAAGGCGAAGGCGCCACGGGTACGCCCCGTTACGTGTACGATGTCGACCAGTTTGCGGCCTACCGCGCCAATCCGTCGGCTACCACGCCCTTCCTGGATACGCAGGCGAGTGGCTTGCTGCCGACCAGTATCACGGATGGCTACCCCGGCGGCGACCGGGGCCGCGGCGCACCCGGCAACGCCGGGGGCGGCGGTACCGATGGCAACCCGAGCAACAACGAACAGAATGCCGGGGGCGGCGGCGGCGGCAACGCCGGCCGGGGCGGCCAAGGCGGTAACGCCTGGGATTCCAACGACCCTTCCGGGGGCTACGGTGGCGCCGACTTCACGCAGGCTACGCCTAGCCGCCTCGTAATGGGTGGCGGTGGCGGCAGCGGCACTACCAACAACGGTACCGTGGCTGCAACAGGCACTTACCCGGCTAATACGGGAGTACCAACCAACGGCTTTGCCAGCTCCGGCGCGGCCGGTGGCGGCATTGTGCTGGTGCGGGCCGCCACCGTGAGTGGCACGGGCACGATTGACGTGAGTGGGGCGGCTATGCCCTTCGTTGCTTCCAACGACGCCTCGGGCGGGGGCGGGGCCGGCGGTTCCGTGGTGCTGCTCTGCAATGCTTCCAACAATAACGCCAATAGCAGCGTGCTCAGCACTATTACGGTGCTGGCCAATGGGGGCAAAGGCGGCTCCAACACGGGCGGTGGCTCGCCCCACGGCCCCGGTGGCGGCGGCGCGGGTGGCGTCATTTTCGCTTCCTCGCAGCTGGCAGCGGCCACTACCTCCAACCCTGCTGCCAACGGTACCACGTTTGGCTTTGAATCGTATGGCTCGGGGGTAGCGGCGGCCGACAATGGCCAGGCCCAGACCGGTATTACGCGCGCCGACGTGCCCAACCAACTTTCCGGTTGCGCTGCCGACGTCGTGACGACGCTCGCAACATCGGTGACTACGGCGTATCCGGGCACGCCCGTTACGTTTACGCTCACCACCACCAACATCGGGCCTGGTGTGGCGCAGAGCGTGGTACGCACCCTGAATCTGGTGCCCAACCTGCCGGCTTCAGCCTTCACCTCGCTTGATGGCGGCACATATGACCCGGCAACCGGCGTCGTGACGTTTCCGGTGGATGCCACAACCCTGCAAATGGGCAGCGGCGTGACGCTCGTGAAAGCGGTGACTTTCACCATGCCCTCCCAAACGGTGCTGGGCAAGGGTATTTCCACTTCGGAAGGCGACCTTGACCCGCGCACGGCCAACAACGACGGTACCGTGGCTGCGGCCAACGTACGGGTAGAACCCATATTCGACGTGGCAGGCCGCATCTTCGACGATGTGAACTACGGGGGCGGCAGCGGCCGCGACTATGCTACGGCCGAGGCTTCGGCGGCTAGTTCCGGCGTGCCGGTAGGCAGTAGCGGCACGGCCACCGGCAGCAGCGGCACGGTGGTAGAACTCTACGATGCCAGCGGCGTCTTCGTAGCCACCACCACCACCGGCCCCGATGGCCTCTACGGCTTCTCGGGCATCGTATCGACCACCGGCACCAGCTACACGGTGCGGGTGGTGAATTCGACGGTGCGGTCGGCGCGCAACAGCAGCGCCAGTGGCGTAGTGCCGGTGCAGACGTTCCGGGTGCAGAGCGGCATCGCTGATACCGAGCGGGTCGGCGGCGAAGCTCCTAACCTCGTGGATGCGGGGCCCCGTAGCAGCGGCCAGAACCTGGCCAGCCTCACGACGGGCACCACCACGGCACAGTCGGTGGCAATGGTCACGTTTGGCTCGCAGCCGCGCGTAACGGGCGTGGATTTCGGTTTCAACTTCAGCACCATCGTCAGCACCCGGGATGCGGGGCAAGGCTCGCTGCGGCAGTTTATCACCAACGCCAACGCCCTGCCCAACCTGCAACTCGACCAAGTGGCAGCTTCCTCCGGCGGGCCCAACCCAGCGGCCGGCACGGAAACCAGCATTTTCATGATTACGGACGGCCAAGCCCACCCCGGCCTGCGGGCGGGCCTGACCTCGCAGCTGAGCGGGGGCGTCGCTTCTATTGTGCTGAACACGGCGGCCAGCGGCGCGCTGCCGGCCCTCACGGATGAGCGCACAGCCCTGAACGGCGGCACGCAAACCCAAAATATCGGCAACACTAATAACGCGACCCTCGGCGCCGGCGGCACGGTGGGCCTGGGTACGGCCGCTGCTACGCTGAGCCAGCTCAACGGCCCCGAAGTGCAGCTCGTGGGCACCCCTGGGCAGGCCAACTCGCAGTACGGCCTCACGCTGGCCGCCAGCAGCCTGTCGGTGACGGGACTGGCGGTGTACGGTTTCGGCAACACGGCCGGCAACCTCAACGGGGCCGACATCTTCGTGACCAGCAACGCGCTGAATGGCACGACGCTGACGGGCAACGTGCTGGGCGCTTCGGCCACGAGCTTCACCGACCCCGGCTCGGCGGTTCGGAGCCCTGGCAGCGGCATCCGTCTGGCTGGGTTCAACAACCCCAGCAACGCGGCCGTTACGGCCACCATCAGCAACAACCTCATTGGGTTCCATGGGGCCAGCGGCATCGATAATCTGGCGTACGGCTCCCTGACCAACCTGCTGGTGCAGAACAACGAAATCCGCGGCAATGCCCAGAGTAATGCGGCTGCCGATGGGATTCGGATGGGCAACTACGGTGGGACAGTGCGCAACAACCTGCTCATAGCCAACAACGGCATGGGCCTGGACCTGGAAGGCACCACGGGTAGCGTGACGGCCACGGGCAATACCATCAGCGGCAACGGCATGAGCGGTGCCCAAACCGCCGGCGTGCGCCTCGATGGCACGGCCAGCAGCCTCACGCTCAACGTGATTAACGGTAACTTCGGGGCCGGGGTGCTGGGCATGGCAAACACCGCCGTGACGCTCATCAGCCAAAACAGCATCTACCAGAACGGGGCTACCAACGGCCAACTGGGCATCGACCTGCTTAGTAGCACCGACAACCCGCAGACGGGCACCAGCGACTATGCTTCCCGCAACAGCAGCACCAAAACCAGCGCCAGCGGCGCCAATGGACTGCTCAATTTCCCGGTCATCACCCAAGCCGTTACCACCACTGTCAGCGGCACGAATGTCTTGCAGCTGACGGGCTACGCTCCGGCGGGGGCGGTGCTGGAGTTCTTCCTGGCCGACCGCACGACGGCCGCTTTCGGGCAGGGTCAGACCTACCTCTTCAGCCGGACCGAAGGCACTACGGGCACTACTACCAACTCCGACCTGGACGCCAACCGCGGCAGCTACAGCGGCATTATCTCCGACCTCGACCAAGGCTCGGAAACCAATGCCAACCGCTTCCTGTACCGGATTCCGCTCAGCAGCCTGCCCGCGGGTGTAACCCTCACGGGTGCCTCCCGCATCACGGCTACTTCTACGCTGATAGTAAGTTCCAACCGGGCCACCTCGGAGTTCTCGGGTAGCATTCCGGTGCGGGTGGGCCAGCCGCTGCCCGTGGAGCTGGTGAGCTTTGAGGCGGCCGCGAAAGGCCCCGACGCGCTGCTGACCTGGGCCACCGCCTCGGAGCTGCAAAACGATTATTTCGTGGTGGAGCGCAGCGTGGATGGGCAAACCTTCGTGGCGGCTGGCACGGTGCGTGGAGCAGGTAACTCCAGCACCGGCCGGAGCTACCGCCTCACCGACGTTGGGGCGGCTTATCAGGGCCGTTTGCTCTACTACCGCCTGCGGCAAGTAGACCTCGATGGCACGACTGCGTATTCGAGCGTGCGTACGGTGCAGTTTGACGCCACCGCCGTCAGCCTGTTCCCCAACCCGGCCCAGCAGGCCACTAGCCTCGACCTGAGCAGCCTGCCCGCCAGTGCCATCTACCAAGTGGAACTACGGGATGCCGCCAGTCGCCTCGTGTACCAGGGCCGCCACGCTGGTGGTCAGCTGGTGCCGCTGCCCGTAGCCGGGCTGCCGGCGGGGGCATACAATGTGCTAGTCAGTGGCAATGGATTGCAGAAACCCCTGCGCCTGATAAAAGAATAGCGTCTTTCATGCGCGGACAAGAAAAGGCGTCTCCCGCACGGGAGACGCCTTTTTTGTTGGAGCTTAGAAGTGAGAGCTGAGAGCTTAGAGTCGTGCCGATATGGTAGTAAGCTAGAACAGCGTCTCACTTCTCAACTCTAAGTTCTAACCTCTCACTTCTCAGTTCTACAACTTACGCGTTAGGAGCCGAGCGGCGAGCCTGACCGCCTTTACGACCCGCCATGCGGGCTTCTTCGGAAGTCCAGCGGTGGCCACGGCCACTTTCGTGCGAAGCCTTACCGCCTTCGCTGGCGATACGGCGCTGCTGCTCGGGGTCCATAGAAGCAAAGCCGCGACGGCTAGGAGTGCGGGGTGCTGCGCCCTGCGAATTACGCTGTGATTGGGAGGTTGCCATGATGGAAAGGAAAAGTGGAAAGGAAAAAGAGAAAGGAGGAAATAAGGAATCAGGACTAGGCTAGCCCGTGCTGGCCGTTCAGGCCAACGGCGGGAGTGGGCCGCAGGTGGAAAAGCTGGTCGAGGCGGAGCAAACGCAGAACGCGCTCCAGCACGGGGCCCACGTTGTACAGGAGCACATCGGCGCCGGCGGCGCGGGTGAGCAACAACTGCGATACCAGAAAGCTCACGCCGCGGGTATGTAGGCAGCGCAGGCGTTGGCAGTCGATGAGCAGGCAGGGACGCTGGTCGGGGTTGGCCGCGCTGGCGTGGAGGCGGCGCGCTAGCTGTACCGGGTCGGTGGTGTTGATATCCACCGTGTGCATGTGGGCCGTGGCCTCTTGCAAGGATGATGGGACAGACATGATTGAAACTCGTTTGGTTGTGTGGTAGGAAGGAACACGCGGGTGGAAATGGGCATGTGGTGAGGTCCTCGGCGCCGAAGCAACCGTTGGTTCTACAAAACTAGAGGGAGTATTGCTGCCCCAAGTGCGTGTAAATAACCAAATTAGGCCTGCGTATAACCACAGCAGAAACTGCGGCTTATACTGTCCAGTAGGGGAATGCTACCAGGCGAGTGGCGGTGCTGCCGATGGCGTTCGGGCGTACCCTGAATGGGCCCCAGCAGCCAGCTAGTGCCACCGGGTTGTAGCCGTTGCAGCGAGTAGTGCCCGTTTAGGTGAACCCCGCGCAAAGTGAGTTGCACGTGGTTGAGGCTGCGGGCCAGCGGCAACGAAGTGGTAGGCAGTAGGCCAGTCCCGCTATCGAGCAGGCGCGAGGGTAGCCCCAGTCCGCTTGGTACTTCGGTCAGTAGGACCTGCGCCAAGGGCTCCACCCGGCGACGCAACTCGTGGGGCAGCACCCAGTGAGCCAGTGGGGCAGTGCCAGCAGGGGCTTGGCCCGCAAACAGGGCCAAATGCTGGTAGGAACCGCCGCCCGCCGATTGGCGAAGCTCAAAGCGAAGCGTATGCATACAAGGGTGGGTAGAAAGCGGCAAAGAACAACTCATGAAGAAGAGAGCGAATGGAAAGAATAAGGCCGGACACAGCTGAGGCCAGAGCTGCCCGCCTATTGGGAAGGGCACCCACCCCACTACGGGCGGATGCTCTTCCGACCAGAAGGTGTGTGACGGAAAGTATGCCGCAATCAGAGCCTTGTGCCTGATTGAGCCTAGTCGGCTGACCGCACTAGCGGCAGATACCACTCTTTCCGTCGGTACCCGCAACCGTGCAGCCTACTCGGTCCTTTAACGCCACTTAACGGTCAAAAAGAGGCCCAATAACTACGGAAAAGCTCGTGGTTAAGCACGTATTTCCTGGTCCGTACTTCCCCTTCAGCCGCCCACCTGATCCTAGCCGCCACGGGCCAGAATATACGTACGGAGGCGTGCAACCTACCAAGTGCCAACTGGCCTACTAGCCGTTGCTGACCCAGCTCCGGTTTGCTGTCTACAACGGGCTCTTTTCTCAGGTTTTCTGGGTATACTTACCAGAGTTATAACTATTGATAGAAGGCGTGCAAACTGGCATCAAGCAACTCAAGCCCATGACGGCCAAATAAAACGGTGCCCTGCTTTCCACCTCATCGGAGGCTTGGTCAAGATGAGCGGTAACAATGAAGCTGTGTTCCGAAGCCAAAAGCGCGCCCTGCTTCCACAAGCAGACGCTAGATGAAACCGAACGCTCTTTGAGTATATGTCTAAACGTGCCGCTCACGTGCTGCGCGTGGACTTGCACAGGTGACGGAGGTGGCGCTCCGGCAGCTACGGCAACCGGCGGAAGGGCTGGTAGACGAAGGGTACAAAGGCCGGCTCCACTTCGCCTACGCCCCCGTGGGCGGTATAGAAGGCCTGAATGGCGGCCTCCAAGCCCGGCCGGTCGTGCAGGGAGGTGCTGGCAAAGATGTCTTCGGCGGCAATGGGCGCCACCAGGGTGCTCAAGCGGCAGTACGGCACGCCCAAAGGGTGTTCGAGATAAAGCAAGGACCCGTCGTTGGCCCGGCGCTCGTGCTGGTAGCGCCAGGCCACGGCGAAGGCTGGGCGGCTGCCGGTTTGGTCTTGCTGAGCGGGCGTAAAGCCGAGGCTTCGCAGGTAAGCATCTGTCATGGTACTACGGAAAAAAGTTAGAGAGAAGGCAGGATTTCAGCGGGCCAGTTAACCTGCCGCAGCAACACCCGAAACTCCGCTTCGGAGGCCACGCGCCCCTGAAAGTTATAGAGCAGTTGGCCGTCAATGGCTTCGAGCAGGAGCATCTCGCCATCCTCGTAGAGCACGATGGTTTCCTGACCACGCTCGCTTGGGCGGCTATAGCGCAGTTGGCGGGCCGGCGAGGAATACCGCGTAAAGCCGAATGCTTGGAGAAGCTCGGCTGAGGGCTGGTAGGAGAGTAGCACGAGAGGCAGGTGGGAATAGAGAAGTAAGACCAGGCGCTGGGTAAGTACTCAGTTTGGCGGAGCATTGCGCGCAGCACGCCAGATGCTCCCCGCCGTCGTCAGCGGGACAGAATACGTTCGAAACGTTGTACTTAACCCACAGAAAGCTGGCTCTGCCACTGGCATACGTGTCGCTACCACTACTGTCGGTAGAAGGTGAAGCGTAACGGGGACAGTTAAGTTTAGACTTTGCCATATTAATATGTCTTCGCCTTCTCGGCGCAGTGCAAGCAGTGTAGCCCCAGCGGGGCGGCATGTCGGTAGTAATGATGTGTATAACGTTGCAAAGGCCCAGCGGGGCGGCACAAACCGGCCAACGATTCAGTGTCGCCCCGCTGGGACTCTACAACCTTAGTATTGTTTTTGCTACCGATATGCCGCCCCGCCGGGCCTACCTTACCCACCCTACACTGGAGATAAATAGGTGGTTGGAAATAAAGCCCAGGCTGTAAGATTCCGAAAACATTCGCCTGTATCACTTCTCATATCTCATCCGAAACCCATGCTACCCACTCCGTCTCATGCTGCCTAAACGCCAACAGGGGCAACCGGCGCGGTGCCGATTGCCCTTGCGGGAATGCTCGTTGGAGTTTCTGGTTAGCCGGCGTTGTCCAGGCTGCGTATGGTGCCCTCGTCGTTCTGGCCAGCGCGGCTGCCCGTGCCGCTTACTCCGTTGAGCATGAACTCGCGCAGGCGGTTGATGTGGCGCTTGATTTCCTCGATGCGCTCGGCCTGCTGCACGTTCCAGAAGCCCGGCTCGCGGGAAGCCATACTGCTGAGCAGGTTTTTGCGCTCCTCCATCATGCGCAGGGCCACCCACAGCGTTTCTTCGAGGGCGTGGCGAGTGCCGTCGAGCAGGACCTCGGCCGTGAAGGAGTGGCCGGTGTGGCAGCGGAAGCGCAGCACATTGCCGTGTTCCAGCTGCCAGAGAGAGCCCCCGCAGTCGGGGCAGGTCATGGCCACGGGCTTGCCCAGGCGGTCAATTTCTTCGATAGTACCCACAATACGTTCCGCGATGGCGGCTTCAGCGATTAAGTCCTGGGGAATGGGGGTGGGAGCGGGCGGCGGCTGGCTCGTCAGCTTCTGCAAAAGGGAGCCCAGCTGGGCCAGCGGCACCACGTAGTCGATGGCGACGTTGCGGAGGGCCGTTTCGGGCATACTGGGGAACTCGGCATCATGGGGGTCCTGCACCACGGCCCGGCCCCCGCAGCGCTTGATAAATTCGAGGCCCGCCGTGCCGTCGTGCAGCATGCCCGTGAGCACCACCCCCACCACGGCCGAGCCGTAGCTCACGGCCGCCGAGCGGAATAGCGCGTCGACGGCGGGGCGGAAATTGTTTTCGCGCGGGCCTTTTGTGACCAGCAGCTGCCCGTTTTTGGCCAGCAGGTGGCGGTCGGCGGGGGCGAAGTAGAGGTGGCCGGCTTCAATGGGCTGCTGATGCGCGGCCAGGTGGCAGCGCAGCGTAGTGTGCTGGCTCAGGCGGCGCACCAAAAACTCCCCCGACGAATCGGGGGCCAGGTGCTGCACCACCAGCACGGCGGCGGGCAGCGCGGCGGGCAGCTGCTCTACCAGCCGCGTGAGGGCCGGTAGCCCTCCGGCCGAGGTACCCACCACAATAAGATAAGGAGGTTGATTTTGAGGAGGCATCGAAGCAAAACAAGGCCGGCAACCAGAGCACCGGGCAGCCGCTTACGTAAGGCTCTTACGGGTGAAAGTGGGCTTTGGCTGTGTGTCGAGCTTCATTTTGCCGGGCAGAAGGGCCAGCTGGGCACGAAGCTCGTCGTTATGGGGTAATGGGTTTCTGGCTACTTTTGACGTCCCCGCTCGCTTCTTTTTTCCTTCCCCCACCGATTGCGCCCCGCCTTGTTATGACGTCCCCCGTTCCGTCTGTCCCCGACGACGAGCCCCTGCTTGATTCCTCTCCGGCTGCATCCGGCGGCCACCTGGAAGTGCGGCCCGACCCGGTAGCCAGCGTGGGGCTCGTGGAGGCCGGCTCCCGCACCACGTTTCCCATCGTGTGCCTGGGCGGCTCGGCGGGCTCGCTCAGCGCCCTGGAGCGGTTTCTGCAGGCCGTGCCCGTGAGCAGCGGCCTGGCCTACATCGTGGTGACGCACCAGATGGACGCCCCGCGCGGCGAGCTGGCCCCGGTGCTCCAGCACTTCACCCAGCTGCTAGTGCACGAGGTAGCGGACGGCCTGAAAGTGCGCCCCAACCACGTCTATGTAATTCCGCCCGGCAAGGATATGGCCTTGCTGCACGGGGCGCTGCACTTGTTTGAGCCCACCCAGGCCCCGGGCCGCCGCCTGCCCATCGACTATTTCTTGCAGAGCCTGGCCAAAGATGCCCGCGACCGGGCGGTGTGCGTCATCCTCTCGGGCATGGGCTCCGACGGCAGCCTGGGGCTGAAGCTGGTGATGGAAAACTTCGGGATGGTGATGGTGCAGGACCCCGACGAGGCCGAGTTCGACAGTATGCCGCGGGCCGCCATTGCCACCGAGTTCGTGGATTATGTGCTGCCCGCCGCCGAAATGCCCACCCGCCTGCTCGAATACGTGAAGCAGCCGCCGCTGCGCCGCCCGCTGCGGGCCGCGGCGGCAGCAGCCGGCGTCCGGCAAACCATGCCGGCCCACGCCTTGCAGAAGATCTTCATCCTGATCCGCAACCAAACCGGCCACGACTTTTCCTTCTACAAGCGCAACACCGTGTTCCGGCGCATTGAGCGCCGCATGAACGGGCACCAGATCCGGGAGTTTACGCACTACGTGCGCTACCTGCAAGAAAACCCGCCGGAAGTGGAGCAGCTCTTCAAGGAGCTGCTCATCGGCGTCACCAAGTTTTTCCGCGACCCGGAGGCTTTCGTGTCGTTGCGGCGCCAGATCATGCTCATGCTGCGGCAGCAGGAGCCGGACACTATCATTCGGGTGTGGGCGCCCGGCTGCTCCACCGGCGAAGAAGCCTACTCGCTGGCCATGCTGCTGATTGAATGCTTCGATGCCGAGCCGGACCGCAACCTTAAGCTGCAAATCTTCGCCACCGATATCAGCGCCGAGGGCATCGATACGGCCCGCGCCGGGCTCTACTCCAGCAACATCGTGGCCGACGTGAGCCCCGACCGGCTGCGGCGCTTCTTCATGAAAACCGGCGACCTGTACCAGATTCGCAAGGACGTGCGCGACGCGGTAATCTTCGCCTTGCACAACCTCAACAAGGACGCCCCTTTCACCAAGCTCGATTTGCTCTGCTGCCGCAACCTGCTCATCTACCTGTCGAGCGCGCTGCAAAAAAACCTCATTCCCATCTTTCACTACGCCCTCAAGCCCAATGGCCTATTGTTTCTCGGCCCCAGCGAGAACCTGACCGGGTTTCAGGACTTGTTTACGCCCCTGGACGTAAAGTGGAAGATATCGCGCCGCACCGACTTCTCGCCGTCGGTGATGCGGTTCGCCAATTTTCCTCTCTCTTCCGTGCCGCCGTATACGGCCGCTCTTCCCCCCAGCTCCCACAGCATGACTCCCTCCACCCCCCGCCGCGACAATACTTTTGCCGGCCTCGTGCAGCGCGCCATGCTGAGCACCTACGCCCCGCCTGCCGTGGTGGTCAATGCCAAAGGCGACATTCTGTACGTGCACGGCCGCACCGGCAAGTACCTGGAGCCGGCACCTGGCCTGAGCGGCATGAACATCTTCGAGATGGCCCGCGAAGAGCTGCACTTCGACCTCAGCGACGCCGTGCACCGGGCCAGCCAGCAGCGGCAGGACGTGGTGAGCGAGAGCGTGAAGGTGAAAACCGAGATTGGCTACCAGCTGCTGCGCCTGCGGGTGAAATACCTCGCGGAGCCCGAGCTGCTGAGCGGCCTGCTGCTGGTTTCGTTCGAGGATGTGCCCACGCCGCGCCGGGTGCGCCAGGGCAAGACCCCGCCCACCGACGCCGGCCGCGCCGATCTGGTGGCCTCCCTCGAAAAAGAGCTGCAATACACCCGCCACCGCCTCCAAACCACCATCGAGGAAATGGAAAGCAGCCTCGAAGAGCTGAAAAGCACCAACGAGGAGCTGCAAAGCGCCAACGAGGAGCTGCAAAGCACCAACGAGGAGGCCATGACCAACAAGGAGGAGATGCAGAGCCTCAACGAGGAGCTGATGACGCTCAACATGCAGTACCTGAGCAAGACGGAGGAACTCTCGCAGGCAGTCAACGACATGCGGAACCTGCTCGACGCCACCGAAATAGCCACCATCTTCCTCGACAACGACCTCGTGATTAAGCGCTTCACGCCGCCCGTGGCGCGCATCATCTCCCTGCTGCCCACCGACGTGGGCCGGCCCATCACGCACTTTGCCAGCAACTTGCGCTACGACAAGCTGGCCGAAACCGTGCAGCAGGTGCTCGACCGGCTCATTAGCACCGAAGCCACCATTCAGGCCACCAACGGGGCCTGGTACGCCATGCGCATCCTGCCCTACCGCACCCTCGAAAACTACATCAGCGGGGCCGTCATCACCTTCACCGACGTCACGGCCATGAAGCAGATGGAAGAGCAGATGGAAGCCAGCCGCCGTCTGGCCGAGAGCATCGTCGAAACCGTGCGCGACCCGCTGGTGGTGCTCGACGGGCAGCTAAAAATCCTGACCGTGAGCCAATCCTTCGCCGAAGCGTTTGGGGTGCGGGCCGATACCGTGAAAGGGCAGCCGCTGTCCTCGCTCAGCAAGGGCGCCTGGAACCAGCCCCGCCTCAACCAGCTGCTGCACCAGCTGCTGGAAGAGGAAACCGCCGCCTTCGACGATTTCGTGCTGGAGCTGAAGCTGCCGGGCGAGGGCAAAAGGCCAGTAGTGCTCTACGGGCGACGGATTCTGAGCGACGGCTCTCCTACGGAGCATTTGCTGCTGGGTGTGCAGCACGCGGAAGGAACTCAAGCATAACGCTGTTAGGAACCTACGCGTACAGCCATGCGGCCCTTATTGCCGTAGTTTCCTTTCACCGCAGGGCAAGGTACAGGACCTGGCCAGGTATGCTCCGCTATGAACGAACACGACTCCAGTGGCCGCCTGAATGCCCACGAAGCGCTGCTGGCCCTGCGTGAGCGGGCCGAGAAGCGCCGCAGCCTCGTAACGCAGGCTATAACCAACAAAACGCCCGAGGAGGTGGAGCGCTTGGTGCAGGAGCTGCAAACCCACCAGATAGAGCTGGAAATGCAGTACGAGGAGCTGCTGCTGGCCCAGGCCGAAGCTGAGAGTGCCCGCGCTGAGTTGCTGAGTCTCTATGATTTCGCCCCCATCGGCTACCTCACCCTCGACGCTCAGGGCATTATTCAGCAGCTTAACCTGAGCGCGGCGCAACAGCTGGGCACCATGCGGCAGCGGCTGCTAGGGCGGCGCATGGCCCTGTTCGTGGCCGAGGCCGACCGGGAGCAGTTCGCGGCTTTTCTGCTGAAAATGCGCGGGGTCGAGCAGCGCCAGACCTGCGAGCTGGCCGTGCAGCGGGAAGCTGGCAAGCAGTGGTTTGCCCAGCTGGTGGGCAGCGAGGTGCAACTGCCCGACCAAGCGCTCCAGTACCGCGTAGCCCTGCTCGACGTGACCGAGCGTCGCGCCGCCGTAGATGCTTTGGCCGTGAGCGAGGCCCGGTTTCGGAAGCTCTTTGAGCAGAGCGCCGACGCCGTGGTGCTGGTGCGTGATCTGCACATCATTGACTGCAACATGGCGGCCGTGCGCATGATAGGAGCCACGGCCAAGGAAGAGCTGGTGCGCAAGCCCATATGGTTTCTGGTGTCCGAGTATCAGCCCGGCGGTATGCCTTCCCGCGACCTGATGCACCAGCACCTGCACTACCTCAACAAGAAAGGCGCGCACCGCTTCGAGTGGTACCGCTACAACCTGCACGGCGAAGGAATGTGGCTGGAAATCGTGCTCACGCTCATTACCGTGGGCGGCGAGCAGCTCATCCACGTGGTGTGGCGCGACATAACCAAGCAGCACGAGGCGCGCGAGCAGCTGCGGCTCGAAAAGGAATTCACCCAGAGCCTGCTCGAAAACAGCGTGGATGGCATTGTCGCGCTGGATCGGGAAGGCCGCATTACCGCCTGGAACAGCCAGGCCACGCGCTACTTTGGGCAGCCAGCAGCGGCGGTTATAGGTCGGCCGCTTTTCGAGGTGCTGCCCTACCTCGATACCGACTACGCCCGGCAGATAGTGGGGCGGGTGCTGGGCGGCGAGTTGGTGGTGTGGGAAGGCCAGGCTTTTGAGCACCGCGCCGGCCACTACGATGCCTATCACGTGCCCCTGAAAGAAAACCCCGAGGCCGAAGCCACCGGCATCCTCATCATGTTCCGGGACGTAACGGAGCGCAACCGCCTAACCGAAGAAGCCACCCGCCTCAAGCTGAGCCAGCAGCAGGAAGTGCTGTCGGCTATTCTGAACACCCAGGAAGGAGAGCGGAAGCGCATTGCCGAGGCGCTGCACAACGGCCTGGGCCAGCTGCTCTACGCCACCAAGCTGCACCTGGAGCGCACCAACGCCACCACCAAGCGCGACCAAAGCCTGTCTCTGCTCGACGATGCCATCAAAATGACCCGCTCCATCTCCTTCGAGCTGACGCCGGGTATTCTGGAAGATTTCGGCCTGAAATATTCTTTGGAGGAGCTAGCCCGCCGCATTCCACGCGCCAGCCTCCAGGCCCACGTGTACGTGGCGGGCCTGGAGGCGCCGCTACCAGCGCTGTTGGAACTGGCCGTGTACCGCATGGTGCAGGAGCTGTTCAACAACATCATCAAGCACTCCCAGGCCCAGGAAGCCTTCATTCACGTGGTCCGGGAAGGCGAGCAGCTTTCCATTTCGGTGGAAGACAACGGGGAAGGCTTCGACACCACCCAAAGCCACGCCTCCATCAACGGCATTGGGCTGCCTGGCATCCGCAACCGCGTGGGCCTGCTCGGCGGCACCCTCAACCTAGACTCCCGCCCCGGCCGAGGCACCATCGTCAGCATCGAGCTGCCGGTGAGGTGAATTCTGAATTAGGAATTCTGAATTGGTGGGTGCCGGTCTGCCCGCTTTTTCGCGGGCTGACCGGTCGCCGCTAGCTGATGTTGTTTCATCTGCTCGTTCGCCTCAATTCTTCATTCCTCATTAAACAACTAGCGCGCCCTTCGACCGTTCAGCCCACCGAAAAAGCGGGCAGACCGGAGCCATTTAACAAAGAATTGCGGTAGTGGGGCCTCTATGTGAGCCGCGGCGCGGCGGCATATCGGTAGCTACTAGTCAGCCATCAACAACAGAGCCCCGGCGGGGCGACATTCCGTTGGGACGATGGGTGCCGCCCCGCTGGGGCTCTGGTATGTATTAGCAGCACTAACTACCAATATGTCGCCGCGCTGCGGCTCGCGGCTGTTGCACTACTACCGCAGTGCTTCACTCCTCCTTCAATCAGGCTTGATCTGAAGAGGTGGCCGCCGAGGTAGAGCGGGAAGGTGAGCCTGACGCCACTGGGACCAAGCTAGGCGTCTGTGCTTTTGGTAGACTTACACCTGGGCAACAACGGCCCGCTCACTAGGGGCAAAATTCGGCGTAGGAGCCACCTCTTGCGCGATGACGACCCGCGTACCGGAAGGCTGGTTGGGCTCAATAGTCAGCGTGGCTTTCAACTGTCGGGCCATAGTGTGGATGAGTTTCGTGCCCAATGATGCCGAGTTCTTTTGCACCACTTCGGCAGTGGGCATCCCAACGCCATCATCGGACACCACCAGACGAAACTTGCCGCCCAGGTCGCGCAACTCCACGTGCAGGTGCCCACTGCTACGGCCTCGGAAAGCATATTTCAACGCATTGGTAATTAATTCATTGACAAGCAAGCCGAAGTTGAAGGCCACTTTGGCCTCCAACACCAACGGTTCCAACTCAGACGTAAGCGAGATGCGCTGCGTGGGCGTGGTCAGGTTCTGGTGAAGCTCCTTCAGCAGGCGCGACAGGTATTCGTCGAGCCGCACTTGCGAGAGGTTTTCCGCCTGGTACAAGAACTCGTGCACCAGGGCCATGCTATGAATTCGCGACTGGCTGCTGCGCAGCACCTCTACCAAGGTCGGGTCGGGCAGAGCACTGCTTTGCCAGGAAAGCAAGCTGTTCACGATTTCGAGGTTGTTCTTCACGCGGTGATGAATCTCTTGCAGCAACACCTCCTTTTCCGCCGCCGACTGTTTGTTCTTCTCATTAGCTTCGTTCAGCAACTCGCTTTGCAGCCGGAGCCGCGCACTTTGCCGGCGCAGGCGCCAGTAGAGCAGCAGGCCAGTTAAAAGGCACAAACCAAGCACGCCAAGCCAGATAATGAGCGACTGCAAGCGGGCTCGTTGGTTCTTCTGCTGCTGTAGCGCCGCGCGCCGGGCCGCTTGCTTTTCCTGCGTGAGCAGCTGCACCCGGGCCGTTTGCGTCTGGGTTTCGGCCGCGGCGGCGCGGTTCTGCTCGGCCAGCAGTTCCATGCTGGTGCGCTGTACCTGCTGTTGAGCTGCGGCGGCGCGGTTTTGCTGCGTGAGCAGCTGCACCCGCGCCTGTTGGACCAGCGCCTGCGCCGCCACCGCCCGGTTTTGTTCCAGGGCGAAACGATTTCGCTGCTCCAACTGCTCGACTCCATATTGAACCTGAAGAGTAGCTATTTCCTTCGCTTTTTCCGTGTTCAAGACCGAATCACGCAGCTTCTCGGCACGGTCTCCCAGGTCGATAGATTTCTTGTAGTCTCCTTGGTCAGCATAAGCATAGGCGAGCCACTGAAAGGCCTGATGCTCATGGTCTCTAGCATGAAGTCTTTGCGCCAATTCCAAGGCTCTTTGCGCGGCCTTCTGTGATTCCACTGGATTGCCTTTTTGGCGCCAGGCGTCAGCCAAGCCTAAACAAGCAGCCGTAGCAAACCCATAATATTTGCTTTCCATGCCATAGTTGTACGACTTATTCAAATAGAAAATGGTTGAATCCAGGGCTCCCAGAGGTTCTGGTTTCATACGGGTAAAAGAAGTTGCTTTGAGCCCGAACAAAGCGCTCATGCTTCTTAGATCGTTGTTGGCTTTAGCAATGGTGAGCGCCTGCTGAGCGTAATAATTCGTTGAATCGTATTTTTTGGCTTGAGAGTAAAGATTGGCCAGATTGAAGCGGACACTGGCACGCATCTCTGAGGTGAGTTTATTAAGGGGAACTTGCAGCTGAGCCCGGAGGGAGCGGTTCAACCATTTGAGACCTTTGACTGGGTCGCCCATGTACAGCCCCTCAATGGACCCCATTGCATTGTAGAAATTCCACGTCAGCTGCGGCCAGGCCCGCCTTTCGGCCAGTATGGCTCCTTCATTGTAATATTTCATCGCCTTGGGGTACTCGGCGAATTCCTGATAATAGAGGCCCGTGTTGAATAGCGTTTTACAGATAAAATTCTCATTCTTCATTCTGCGCACGTGAGCCAGGTTTCTCAAGGTCACGTCCAAGGCCTCGCGGGAGCCTTCCTCTATGAGCTGGCCGCCGAGATGATTCATGGCCAGGTATCGCGAAGAGTCGGTCAGGTTGGGATTATTTAACAGTGCGCGTAGAGAATCAATGGACACCCCATCAAGGTTTCTAAGCCGAATCGGTTTCCCGGTGGAGGCTTTCCGCATGATGATTTTCGTATTGAGGGTCTGACCAGCAGCTGACACCACGGCAAGCATCAGCAATCCAGCTAGTAGGAGCTGAAGCAACCGGGATGCGCGGGGGCGTAGTCGCTGGCCAGATGATAAAGAGTAATTGTTCATGTGCATTAGAAAAAAGGAGCGTGAATACTGAGCCAATCACAACTCAAACACTACGCGAATAGCAAAGCAACTACAACAATCCGTATGGCTCAGTCGCTCAATGATTACGGTGGTGATGCGGCTTCGCTCCGGCATGAATTTCGGGAAAAATATGGTGTTGCTGTCAGTGGTAAAAACAGCTCGAACTCGTACCTCTGAGGCTAGTAACCGGCTTCCCCAATATGGCAGCTATGGCAGCGAAACCATTATAAACGAAAACACCCTATAAAACCAGCGTTTATAGGGTGTTTTCGTTTGTTGTGGTGTAGTCCGTAGGGGAATCGAACCCCTGTTGGTAGAATGAAAATCTACTGTCCTAACCCCTAGACGAACGGACCAGAAAAACGGTGTTTTCCGTTTGGGTGCCCCAAAGATAAGGCACGAAAAAGGTACGCTGCAAGTCTCAGGCCACGTTTGGATGGGTTTTTTGCCGCCGTTGGTCCCACCACACGTAACCCACGAAGAGCACCACGCTCACGCCGGAAACCCATAGCAGACCGGTTTTCAGGCGGTTGCTTTCTTCGCCCAGATAGGCCAGCAGCGCAATCAAGGGCACTACGCCGGCCACTGTGGCCGCCATAAATTTCCAGTAGCCCAGGCGCGCCACGCCCGCCACGAAGCTGATGGCATCGTCGGAGAGGGCGGGGGAGAGGCGGGCAATGACGATGGCCCACATGCCGTAGCGGTGCACTACATCAAGTACTTTCTTCTCCGTTTTCGCGCCCAGTACCCGACTCACGAACGACTCGCCCAGCATCCGTCCGAGCCCGTAGCCTACCGTGGATGCCACTACGATACCTACTAGGGCCAGCAACGAGCCCCACCACGGCCCGTAGGCCAGCACCGCCACCAATATCAGCGCCACCACGTTCACCACGAACAGAAACATCTGTACCACCATTAGTAGCACCAGTACCACTGGGCCCCAGTAGCCAAACTGCTGCATCCAGGCGGCAATACGCTGCTGCTCGCCGCTTTTGAGCACTTCGAAACCTTCCTGCACACCTGCTTGAAAAGCCGGCCAGAGGAAATAAGCAGCAACCAAGCTAGCTAATAAAGCGAGAGACATATAGAGTGGTAAACGGCTGCTGGTGCGTGCTTGGGGTGCGGTGGAAACGGTGGTCATGTAGTAGGGTAGAGCAGGTTGTAATGCGTCTTTGCCGGTAGCATACGTATCAGTGGCCCAGAGTTTAAACCCTAGGCTACGGAGCGGGGCCAGGAATATTAACCTTAAAACTGCTCTGGCTTGCATCAATCCCATTCTTACTGGTGATTGAGCGCACAAATTTCGGGGGCAGCCCAAGCTGTGGAATCGCAGTTCGCCGCTTCAACCGCGAAGGCTGCGGCAACCTCCGCGGCGCCAGAACGGTACTACTGCCTAATGCGCCGCTTACTGAGGCAGCCTTATCATCTGCTGGCACCGACCAGCCCAACCTCCCCCAGAATGACCAAACATACCTACGACATGGGCCTGATTGGCAACTGTGCCTACCTCGCCCTCATTCGCAAGGATACTTCCGTGGCCTGGCTCTGCTGGCCGCGCTTCGATAGCAGCTTCGTGTTCGGCGACTTGCTCGATACGCAGAAAGGCGGCGAGTTCAGCATCCGGCCGGCCGCACTGGGCGAGTTTCAGACCAATCAATACTACCTGCAAAACACCAACGTGCTGTGCACCGAAATCGAGAATGAAGACGGGCGCTACCGGGTGACGGACTTCGCGCCGCGTTTCCCGCAGTACGAGCGGTATTACCGGCCGCTGATGATTATTCGGAAGCTGGAGCCGTTGGTGGGCACGCCCCGCGTGCGCGTCGTTTGCAACCCCGTCGGCGACTACGGGCAGACCCGCCTGAGCCGGCGCCGCAGCTCCAACCACATTGCTTTCCTGGGCCTCGACGAGGAAATCCGCCTCACCACCGACATCCCGCTCACCTACGTGCTCGACGGTGAAGATTTCGTCCTTAATCAGCCTCAATACTTAGTGCTGACCTATGGCGCCCCGCTGGAAGCCGCCCTGGAAAGCACCGCCGAGCGGTTTTTGCGCAGTACCATCGACTACTGGCGTAAGTGGGTGAAGAGCACCAGCATTAGCAACTTCCACCAGGAAGCCGTTATCCGGTCGGCGCTGGCGCTCAAGGTGCACCAGTACGAGGATACGGGCGCCATTATCGCGGCTACCACTACCAGCCTGCCCGAAGCGCCCGGCAGCACCCGCAACTGGGACTACCGCTACTGCTGGATGCGCGACACGTACTACACGCTCACGGCCTTCAACAACATCGGCCACTTCGAGGAGATGGAGCGGTATTTCCAGTACATCGCCAATATTTCCAGCAAGGTGCACGACCGATACCAGCCGCTCTATGGCATCAGCGGGGCCTCGGAGCTGACGGAGCGGGAACTGCCGCTGGCGGGCTACCTCGGCAACCAGCCCGTGCGCATCGGCAACGATGCCTACACCCACATTCAGAACGACGTGTACGGCCAGATTCTGGTGGCCCTGCTGCCACTTTACGTTGATTGCCGCTTCCTGGACCCGGAGCGCAGCAACCCCGAAAAACTGGTGTACGAGGCCCTGAACATGATAGAGAAAACCATGGACCAGCCCGACGCCGGCCTGTGGGAGTTCCGCCACATCGCGCAATACCACTGCTACACGTATCTTTTTCACTGGGCTGGCAGCCACGCCGCCCGTCGGGTGGCCCACATGCTCGGCAACGCCGATATGGAAGCCTTGGCTACCCGGCTGATGCAGGAGTCGGAGCGCCGCATCGAGCAATGTTTCAGCGAGGAGCGCGGGGCCTACACCAACGCCATCGGCTCGCCCCACCTCGATGCCAGCACCTTGCAGCTCATCATGATGGGCTACCTCGACCCGGCTTCCGAGCGGGCCCACACCCACCTCATAGCCCTGGAAAAAGACCTGAAGACGCCCGAGGGCCTGTTCTACCGCTACCGCCACCCCGACGATTTCGGCACGCCCGAAACTACCTTCCTCATCTGCTCTTTCTGGTACGTGGAAACGCTGGCCTGCGTGGGCCGCCTCGACGATGCCGTGCGCGAGTTCGAGAAGCTCATCACCTACACCAACCACCTGGGCCTGCTTTCCGAAGACGTGGACGCCCGCACCGGCTCGCAGTGGGGCAACTTCCCGCAGGCCTACAGCCACGTGGGCCTCGTGAATGCCGCCTACCGTATCGCCAAAAAGCTGGACCGCCCCGGCTTCGTGTAAGTAGCACTATGGAGTAGTCTCCGACTAGCGACTAAAGCTAGCTCCCCTCCTTGGAAAATTCCGCGCATCAAGCGGCGTGGGCCGGGGGTGGTTGATTCACGTCAGAACGATTTACTAAAATTAGGTCTAGCATCGTTCAACGATTATCAACCACCCCCAACCCCTCCTTGGAAAGGAGGGGAGCTAGCTTTAGCCGCTAATCAGCATATATATTGCGGCTGATGTCCGTAGCCAAATCCGCCGGGGCGGCTATTCCCCGCCACGTGCTGGCCAACTCCGATGCGCCTTTCCGGATGGTGCCACTGGCTAGCTTCCTGCGCAGCAACACCGATTTCGTGCACCGCCACAATTTCTACGAGGTGCTTTGGATTCGGCGGGGTGCGGGCGTGCATAACATCGACTTTGTGGCCTACCCCATTCAGGACGACCAGCTGGTAATTATTGCGCCGGGGCAGGTCTACCATTTGCGTTCCGGCGAGGGCCAACTGGACGAGGCCGCCATTCTAATCTTCAAGGAAGAATTTATAGTGCGCGATGCTGCCGACCGGGAGTTGCTGCGTGATTTGGCACCCTGGATAAGCCCAGCCACGCCCTGGCAGGCCAGTGTGCGGGACGCAGCCTTCGCTCCCCTGCTGGCGCTGCTGGAGCAGGAATACGCCCGTCCCACCCGCGACTACGAAGCTCTTCGCCTCGTGCTCCAGGTGGTATTTCGACTGGTGGCGCGGCAGCACCAGCCCACTACTGGCCCGGCTGCCGCGCCGCTGGCTGCTCAGCGCCTGAGCGCGTTTCAGGCCTTGTTGGAGCAGGAATACCGCCGCTGGCACCAGGTGGCGCCCTATGCCGCGCAGCTGGCCGTGAGTTCCAAGCGGCTGGACCAGATATGCCGGGCCGCCCTGGGGAAGTCGGCGCAGCGGCTGGTGCACGAGCGGCTGGCGCTGGAGGCGCAGCGGTTGCTCGCTTATCAGTCCGACAGCATCAAGGAAATTGCGTTTGCGCTGGGCTTCGAGGACCCTTCTTACTTCAGCCGTTTCTTTCGGGCGCAGACGGGCAGCACGCCGCAGGTTTTTCGGGGGCGGTTTCCGAATAGTACCCGACGTTAGGCGGTTTGTGACTTTCGGCGCGGTGGCGCTTGGTCTAGTTTTGGGCATTCAGTTGAACCTCAAAACCAGCCCGTTGCCATGAATCATTTGCTTGTGTACGCCCACCCCAATCCGGCCAGCTTCAACCACGCCATTCAGGACACCATAGCCCAAACTCTCGGCGCCCAGGGCCACGCCGTGGTGGTGCGCGACCTGTACGCGCTCAACTTCAACCCCGTGCTGTCGGGCAGTGACTTTGCGGGTTTGCGCAGCGGCAACCCGCCCGCCGACATCCAAGCCGAGCAGGAGCACGTGGCCTGGGCGGACGTCATCAGCTTCGTGTACCCGACCTGGTGGGTGGGGATGCCCGCCATTCTCAAGGGCTACATCGACCGGGTGTTTTCGTACGGCTTCGCCTTCTCTTATGGCGCCGAAGGACCCATTGGCCTGCTGACAGGCAAACGCGCCTTCCTGGTGAGCACCGGCGGCAACCCCGAGCAGTGGTACGCCGCCATGCAGGAAGCCTTGCACCACACCGCCGACGGCAACCTCAAGTTCTGCGGCATTGAGGTGCTGGCCCACAAATACCTGCACTCCGTACCCTCGGTAGACGACGCGGCCCGCCACGCCATGCTGGCTGATGTGCGGGCGCTGGTGCAGGAAATAGCCGCCTAGGCTGAGCCACTGCCATGTCTGCTCTACTTGAATCTCTTGATTGGGAGAATGCGCTGACGTACCCGGCGTACCAGCGCCTGAGCCAGGAGCTGCTAGATGCCGGCCAAACCACCAACGGCCAGCAGTCGGTGGAAATCCTGGGCTTTGCGCGCCAGAACGTGGCCCGCATGGCGGCGCTGGACCAGGAGCTAGTGCTAACGCCTGAACTCCAGCACGCCGTGGCGCTGGTACAGCGGCCGCAGCGGTGGGTGGTGCTCACGGAATCGTGGTGCGGTGATGCGGCCGAGAACCTGCCCGTGCTGGCCCGCTTGGCTGACAGCTCGCCGCACGTTGAGCTGCGCCTGGTGCTGCGCGACCAGCACCTGCCCCTGATGGACGCGTTTCTGACCAACGGCGGCCGGTCTATTCCCAAGCTTATTGCCTGGGACCCGGCAGCAAGCCGCGTGTTAGGCACCTGGGGTCCGCGCCCGGCCCCCGTACAAGCGTTCATCGCCGAATACAAACAGCAATATCCCGCCGCGCCCCTGGCCGATTTTTTCCAGGCCGTCAGCGCCTGGTACCGTCTCGATGGCACCGCCGCGCTGCAAACCGAGCTAACGCCGCTGCTGCGGGAATGGGCCGCCTGATTCTCTCTGCCATGACGATAGAAGTTTTTCAGGACACCGTGTGTCCGTGGTGCCGCCTGGGCAAGCAGTATCTCGCCCAGGCCCTGGCCGCCACGCCCCAGGCCGTGCAAGTGCGGCAACGGGCCTACCTGCTCAACGGGGCCATTCCGGCCGCGGGCGTCGATTACCGCACTTACATGCTCTCGATTCTGCGGGAGCCGGCGCGGCTGCAAGCGGCGTTTGCCCGCATCACGGAGCTTGGCGCCGCGGCGGGCGTGGCGTTCCGCTTCGAGCGAATTCAGTACATGCCCGACACCCGGCTTTCGCACAAGGTCATTGCCGCCGCGCCACTCGACCAACAAAGCCCCCTCACTGACCTCATCACGCAAGCATATTTCGAGCTAGGCATGGACATCGGCCGGATGGAGGTGCTGCTGGAACTGGCGGCTTCCCTCGGCCTCGCCCCGGCCGCCGTGCGGGCTTACGTGGAGTCGGCAGAAGCCGGGGCGGCTTTCGACGCCGACCAGGTACGGGCCCGGGAGCTGGGCGTCACGGGAGTGCCGGGCATTGTGCTGGGTGGACGCGTGCTGCAAGGTGCCCAGCCCCCGGCGGTGCTTGCCCCGTTGCTGCGCGCCGAAGCCGCACGAGCTTAGAGCGGTTTCGGATTCAGGGTACGGTGGAGCAGGGGCTGGTCCCGCCTCGGCCTATACTCAGCTTTAGACCGCTCTGAGTAGTGGGGCGACGGACTGAAGTCCGTGCCACAACAAGCAGGTGCCTGGTCGTTGCTTGTGGCACGGACTTCAGTCCGTCGCCCGCCCTACCGCCCGTGTACCTACCCGTCCTACCGCTTGTATCCCTGCCCCGTACCGAGAGCCGTTTCGGCGTCAGGAGCGGCCTGCTTTTCAACCTCGTTTCTTCTAATCCTTTTCAACCCCATGAAAAACCCTTTCTCGCGCTGGCTCTGCTGCTGAGCGGCGCAGCCAGCTACGCCCAGTCGCAGCCCACCAAGTGGACCGTCGATGCCTCGCACACCACCGTGGCCTTCACGATTCCCCACTTCAATATCTCCGAGACGGAAGGCAAATTCACCAAGTTTGCCGGCACGGACCAGGCCAGCAAAGCCGACTTCTCCGACGCTAAAATCGACTTCACCATCGACCCTAGCAGCATCGATACCGACAACGCGGACCGCGACAAACACCTGCGCGCGCCAGACTTCCTCGACGCCGAAAAGTATCCGCAGATTGCCTTCAAGTCGAAAGGTCTCAAGTCGGTGGGAGCCAACAAGTACAAGCTGACCGGCGACTTCACCATGCACGGCGTAACGCGCGAAGTGGTGCTGGACGTGGTATACCGCGGCACGGTGCCCAAAGACCCCTACGGCAACACCAAAGCCGGTTTCAAGATAACAGGCGTGCTGGACCGCACTCTGTGGGGCCTCAAATGGAACGGCCAGCTGGCTTCCGGCGACGTTTTCCTCGGCAACGAAGTAGCTCTCAATTGCAACCTGGAACTCCAGCAAGTCAAGTAACTCGCCCGTCTGCCCGCTTTTCGCGGGCTGACGGATCGAAGTGAGTTGAGGTAGGTACACCAGCCCTGTAGCCTGGGCTTCAGCCCGGGAGTGTTAGGCCAGATCTGCTGGTCTCCGGCCTAGCACTCCCGGGCTGAAGCCCAGGCCACACTCTAACGGCGCAGGCGGCGACCGGTCGGCTGGCGAAAAGCCAGCGGACCGGGGAGGCGGTGCGGGTTAGCACTCGTCGTGGGTGCCGGCGGCACGGAGGGACACGCGGTTCAGCTCGGCTTTGTGGTGGCGCCAGTCGGGCATGAACTGGTCCAGGAGGCCCCAGAAGCGGGCATTGTGGTAACGCTCGTGCAGGTGCGTAAGCTCGTGGGCTAGCACGTATTCCAGGCAGGGCAGGGGGCGCTTGATGAGTTCCAGGTTCAGCCAGATGCGCCTTGCCTGAATGTTGCAGGTGCCCCAGCGCGTCTTCATCTGCTTGATGCCCCAGGCACTGGCGTGCGCGCCCACCACGGGTTGCCACTTTTCCAGCAGGGCCGGCAGCTGCTCCCGCAGCCGCTGCCGGTACCAAGCGGCCAGTACCTTGGCGCGTTGTTCAGAAGTAGCATCGGCGCGCACGTAGAGGTCCAAATACTCGTCATGAAGCGCCACTCGTGCGGGGCCGGCTGTGGCGTGCACGCGCAGCTCGTAGGGCTGGCCCTGGTAGAAGTGCGTCTCACCCGACACGTAGGCGAGGTGGCGCGGCTGTTCGCGGGCGGCGAAATTGGCCTGGTGTTTCTGAATCCAGGCGCGGCGGGCCGTTACTAGCTCCCGCACGGTGGCGTCGGGGGTGCGTAGTGGCACCGATACTCGCACCCGGCCGTCGGGCATGTGCACGGTGAGGCGTAGGGTGCGAATATTCTTGCGCACGACTTCCACTTGCAAGTCGTCGATTTGAAGTTGGGGCATGCGGATTCTCAGCAGTTCAAGGCCGCAAGCTACTGTAAATTGGGGCTACACACGGCCACCCGCCGGTCTGCTGGCTTTTTGCCAGCGGACCAGTCGCTGTTAGCGCCGTTAGAGTGTAGCCTGGGCTTCAGCCCGGGAGTGTTAGGCCGGAAACCAACAGATCTGCCCTACACTCCCGGGCTGAAGCCCAGGCTACAATCTAACGGCGCTATTCCTTACCAACATCAGCTTGCTGCGACCCGTCAGCCCGCAAAAAAAGCGGGCAGACGGGTGGGTTACAGCAGTTGCCGCAGCAGGTGGCGCACGTCGGGCTCGGCGGTGACGTGGTAGCGGGCCAGGGAGCGGGGCGCGTTGCCGACTTTGATGGTGTAGGCTTCGGGCGGCATGGCGCCGAATGTGTCCTCGTCGGTCCGGTCGTCGCCGATGGCGAGGATGAAATCGGGTTGCACGGCGGCCACCCAGCGGGCCGCGGCGGTGCCTTTGTTGATGCCCGCGTTCTTGATTTCAATCACCTTGTTGCCCTCCAGTACCTGCAAATCGGTGTTGGACGTCATGAACGACAGGTGGCTGAGCAGCTCCCGAGCCCGCACGTCGCCCAGGCCTACGTCGGCGCGGCGGTAGTGCCACACCAGCGAGTAGTCCTTGTCTTCGATGAAAGAGCCGGCGGTACGGTTGACGTACAGCTCCAGAATTGGCCGCATGTCGGCTTTCCAGTCGTTGCGCAGGGTTTGGAACAGGCTCCAGTCTTCGCCCGCGCGGCGCAGCCACACACCGTGCTCGGCAATAAAATCCAGCGGAATTTCGCCCAGCCAGGCTTCCAGCGTAGCCCGGTCGCGGCCACTGATGATGACGACCCGGTTCTGCGGGATGTCGGTGAGGGCCCGCAGCAGGAACAGCAGCTCCTGGTCGGGCTTGGCCCGTTGGGGGTCGGTATTGAAACGGGCCAGCGTGCCATCGTAGTCGAGCAGCAGCAGGCGCTGCTTGGCGGCCTTATACTCGCTTTGGAGCTGCTGCATCACGGTGGCGTTCAGCTTCTCGGTGGCTAGCGTGAGCTGCTTGATCTTGCTGTAAGCCAGCCGGTCCATGAACAGCTTGGTCCAGGCAAACACGTTGTAGCGCCGCACCAGCCCCTGCATGGCGCTCATACGCTGCGCTTGCTCTTCCTCGGGCATCACCAGGGCGTCGTGCATGGCTTCGGCCAGTTGGCCGGTATCGGTGGGGTTGATGATAAGAGCATCGGACAGCTCCCGGGCCGCGCCGGCCCGCTCGCTCAGGATGAGCACGCCGCGGTGGTCGGTTTTGCTGGCCACGAACTCCTTGGCCACGAGGTTCATACCGTCGCGCATGGGGGTCACCAGCGCCACCTCGGCCAGGCGGTAGAGAGAGGCCAGCTCTTCCAGCGAAAAGGAGCGGTAGAAGTAGTGAATCGGGTTCCAGGTAATGGTGCGGTACTGCGCGTTGATGCGCCCCACCAGCTCGTCGATTTCCTCCTTCAGGGCCGCGTACTGGGCTACTTGGTCGCGGGAGGGCACCACCACCATAATCAGGCTCACCTGCTCGCGCCACTCGGGGTAGCGCAGCAGCAGCAGCTCAAACGCGCGCAGGCGCTGGGCAATGCCCTTGGTGTAGTCGAGCCGGTCGATGGACAGGATGACGCGCACCTCGCGCAGGGCCTCGCGGTATTCGGCCTCGTGGGCCCGGGCGGCCTCGGAGGCGGCAGCTTCTTTGTAGCGGTTGTAGTCGATACCCATCGGGAAGGCATCGACGAGCACCGTGCGGCTATCGGTTTCAATCTGGCCGTTCTGCGAGTTCAGCCCTAGCAGCTGCGCCACGGAGCTGAGGAAGTGCCGCATGTAGCCGAAGGTGTGGAAGCCGATGAGGTCGGCGCCGAGCAGGCCGCGCAGCAGCTCGGTCCGCCAGGGCAGCGCCCGGATCAGCTCATAAGAGGGGAATGGGATGTGCAGGAAGAAGCCGATGGTGGCTTCGGGGCGGGCGCGGCGCAGCAGCTCGGGCAGCAGCAGCAGCTGGTAGTCGTGCACCCAGATGGTGTCTTCGGGACCGGCCAGGGCCAGTACGGCCTCGCAGAATTTCTCGTTCACGGCCACGTAGGCATCCCAGTGGGCTTGCTCGTAGGTGGCGTACTGCACGAAATAGTGGAAAGTGGGCCACAGCGTGGAGTTGCTGAAGCCTTCGTAGAAGTCCCGGATTTCCGACTCGGTCAGGAACACGGGTACCATGCTGTCTTGGCGCAGTTGCGTGCGCACCGCTTCTTCTTCGGCGGCTTCTTCCACAAATAGTCCGGGCCAGCCCACCCACACGTTGTCCTCCTGCCGATAGATGGAACCGAGCCCCGTCGCTAGCCCACCTTCGCTGGGCTGAAACGTGAGGCCGGCGTCGGTGCGCTGGACTTTGGTGGGGAGTCGGTTCGAGACAATAATGGTTCGCGACATGAGCCTGTAGAATTGGTAAACCCCCAGGCTTACGGGAGAAAGCCGCGAACAGCTATTATTTTTTCGGTGCTGGAGTGCGTACGGCGGCGCTGCCAGCTTACTTAGCGCGGTTCTTGGGTTCGTGTACGGCTCGTAGCGCGAAGCGGGAGCTTCACGCCTCGTTGCACGACAATCGTTGGTACCGCTCAGGCATCAGCAACGATACGCGAAGCCGGAGCTGCGCGCTACGGCCCGTGCCGCAACCTGAAACTCGCTCTGAGCGGGATAACGAAAGCCGGGGCCGAAGTCGGGTTTAAGCAATACATTCGGCCAACTACCAATACTGCGCCACTGGCGCTGCCGGCCTCATGCACCCGTTTCACCAATTTATAACGGCCTATACCCCCATGCCGGCCGATGACTGGCAACGGGTGGCGGCTTGCCTGGAGCCGCGCACCGTGCACGCGGGTACGCTGCTGGTGGAAGCCGGCCGGGTGTGCCGGCACTTGTATTTTCTGGAAAGCGGCCTGTTGCGGTTTTTCATCTGGAAGGAAGGAGAGCAGGTGACCAAGTTTTTCACGGAGTCGCCGTACGCGTTTACCTCGCAACGCAGCTTTGCAGAACAGCGCCCGGCAGCGGAAAACGTGGAGGCGTTGGAGCAGAGTACCGTGTGGCAACTGTCGCAGGCCGACGCCTACGCACTGTTGGCCGTGCCAGCCTGGGCCACGTTCGTGCGGCGCCTGACGCAGCAAGTGCAGCACTACACTGAAACCATACTGGAGGAGCTGCAAACCGAGACGGCTGAAGCCCGCTACCGCGCCCTCTTGCATGAGCGGCCCCAGCTGGTGCAGCGCGTGCCCCTGCGGCACCTGGCTTCTTATTTGGGCATCGCGCCCCAATCGTTGAGCCGCATTCGGCGGAAGTTAACCTAGGTGCAGTAGGTGGGTGGGCGGAGGCGGGCACTTTTGCGCCGTCACTAACTCCCTGCACCTTATGGTACTGCTACTCGCGCTGGCATTCACCGGAGCACCACCTGCCGCTCCCGCCTCCAACACCCATTTCAGCTGCTCGCAACGCACAACCGCCCCGCCGACGCGCATCTGGGCTATCTGGACCGATATAGACCGGTGGCCCAGCTGGGACGCCGGACTGAAAAAAGCCACGCTGGCGGGTCCGTTCGCCGTGGGTACCCGCGGCCGACTAGTACCCGATAAAGGCCCGGAGTCGACGTTTGAGCTGACGGCCGTGGAGCCTGGGCGTTCCTACACGTTCCGCACCAAGCTGCCGCTGGGCGCTTTGCACGTGAAACGAACCTTGGACGAAGCCGAGGGGCAGACGCGGTTTACGCACGAAGTTTAGTTTACGGGCGTGAGCAAGGGCCTGTTTGGGCGGGCGCTGGGCAAACGGTACCGCGCCTTGCTGCCCGGCGTGCTGGAAAGTATTCGGCAACAGGCGGAGCAAGAAGAGTCGCGCTAGCAGGCACAAAAACGCCAGGATGCTTCAGCTCCGCTCAGTGGCAAAGTCTAGAGCAAAAGCAAATTCCACTTCCACCACAAAGAACACGTATGCTACTGCTCCGTCTCGTGTATGCCGCCAACATTGTAGTCGCCGGCTGGATTGGCATCAGCTCCTTGTTTTTTCCGCAAACAGCGGCGCGCACGGTGTTTCAACACGCTTATCCAGCCACAGAAACCACCCGCCTGGTGGGCTGCCTGTGGTTGGCTATTGCGGTGTTGTCCGGGCTAGGACTGTGGCGGCCGGGGCCGTTTGTGGCGGTGCTGGTGCTGCAACTGGTCTACAAGAGCACGTGGCTGCTGGTGGTGGCAGTGCCGGCGGCCCGGACGGCGCAACCATATCCTACCGGGATGGCCGTCTTCTTTCTGGTGTGGGTTTCGGTGCTGCCTTTCGTGATTCCCTGGCGGCAGCTCTTGGCGCTATAAGGCCACGTACCGAAAGCCCGCCACTACTTAAGCGGGATGTTGAAGGCCCTGGCCATCACGATGGGGTTGAAGTACTCGGTGTATTCCACCACCTTGCCGTTTTCGAGCCGGAAGGTGCCGAGGTAGTCGTTTTCGTAGCGGCCCCCGGCCTTGATGACGATGTCACCCTTGTACTTCACGAAAATGAAGTTGGGGTCGTCGGTGGCGTAGATGGTGCGCGGGAATTTCATCTGCCCAAACTGCTGGGGCAGGCCGCTGTATTGCTTGTAGATAGCCTCCGCGCCGTCGAAGCTCTTGGGAAAACCTTCGGGCACGTAGGGGTTGAGCTGGCGGCCGTTTTCGGCAAAAACCTCCCGCAGTAGCTCGAACCGCTCAGTTTCCAGGGCCACGAAGAAGTTGTTGACGACTTCCTTGTTGCGCTGTACTAAGTCTTGGCTGGCCGTGGCCGAAGAGGCTGGAGTCGTCGACATGGTGTTGGGGTTAGCAGTGGGTGTTTCGGCGGCTTGATTGGAGCAGGCGGCTAGTAGCGGCGCGAGTAGGAGCGAAGTGAATTTCATGCGGAAAGACTAACGTGTGGCGGCGGCGCTTTTCACCCGCTCGGTAGCAAGCTTAGGCAGCGCCAGGTTGCCATCCTGGTACTTGAAGTTGAACTTCATCCGGTCGACTTTCCAGGCGTTGCCTTGGCGCAGCAGGTGAAAGTTGTAGGTGCCCACCACGGTCCAGACGTTGCCGCCCGTGGGCTGGGCTAGGTAGTGCGTGGTCGTGCCGTAGCAAAACACGGTAGCCTCGTTGCCGCTCACCCGCACATCGAAGTTGCCGAGCTGGTGGTGCGTATGCTCGAAGCCCGGCAGCACGTCCCGCCACGCCGTCAGAATCTGGTCTGGGCTGAGCGTGGCGGCGGGCTGCTGGGTCATGGAAGAGTAATCGAGCAGCACTTGCGGCGCGAAGGACGCCTTCACCCGGCCCCAGTCGTGCTCGTCGGAACCCACGAAAATATCGGTGACGGTTTGGGTGAGGGCAGCAGTTTCCATAGTTGAGGCAGTAGGAGCCAAAGGGCGGGTCTGGGCGTGGGCCGCTACGCCAAGCAGCGCCAGACTCAGAAAAGCGAGATAGTGCATCTTGGAAGGAAGGGTAGGGCGGTGGGGCACGCACGCCAATCAACGCAGTAGCTCATTGAACTCCCACTGATTGCCAGCGTGGTCGAGAATCCAGAAGTTACGGACGCCGGCCGGTTCTACGGTTGTCGGTTCGTGCAGAATGGTGGCCCCGCGCTGCATGAGGGACTGGTAGGTTTCGTCTAGGTTGTCTACCAGCAAGCCAATGTGCTTGGCACCATGCGTTGCAATAGCCCCAAAAGCATCACGGCCGCCATCGGGCCCCGGCTGGGAGCCCGCTTGCCACAGCAGTTCCAGCCGAATGCCACTGGGCGAGATAAGGTGGGCTATTTCCGTTTGCAGCTCCGCAAAGCCGAAACGTCTTTCCACCGTGAAGCCCAACCACTCCGAGTACCACTGAATAGATTCGTCGAGGTTCGCCACGGAGAGGGCGAAATGGTGGATGCCGCGCAGGTTTACCATGGCTGCCAAAGTGGTTGTAGCGTGAAGATCAGGCTTGATGGCTGCGTCTGGACTGATTTTACGACGCGGCCCTGCTCGAATGCTGTTGGGTCCAGGCAAGGCTTCCACCTCGGCCTACCGCGAGCCTAGGCTGGTGCCGACTCGTAGGTTGTGTTTAAGCCAACGGACTCCCATGCTTCCAGTTCTTGTAGCAGTTTGAGGCTGTGCTCTTTCACGGCTGATACGGCATCGGCGCCGAGTTGCAGGCGCAGAGGCGTGTTTTCGGCCGTTAGTGCTTGGTCGATGGCTGCGGCGGCTTTGAGCGGGTCGCCTTCCTGCGTGCCGTCCATGCCTTTGGCGAAAGACCGGGTGCCGCCTACGGTGTCCTGGTAGGCGTCCAGGGCAGGCATGTGCTTGAGGGCTTCGCCGGCAAATTTGGTGCGGAAGGCGCCGGGCTCCACAATCAGGACCTTGATGCCAAAGGGTGCCACCTCCCCAGCCAGGGCTTCGGAAAGACCTTCGAGGGCAAACTTCGACGCCGAATATGCCCCAAAACCAGCAAAGGAAACCTGTCCGCCCAGGCTGCTGATATTGACGATGGCGCCCGACCGCCGCTCGCGCATATGCGGCAGCACGGCTTTAGTGACGGCCACTGCCCCAAAGAAATTCGTCTCCAGCTGCGCCCGCAACTCGTTTTCGGGTGTTTCCTCCACCGCGCCCACAATGCCGTAGCCCGCGTTGTTAAGCAGCACGTCGATTTGGCCGAAGCGCTGCACTGCTTGCGCTACCGCCTCTTCCACCTGCTGCGCATTGTTTACATCCATTTGGATGGCTTCCACTTGGTCGGGAGCTAAGGCTTTGATGGCTTGCAGCTTGTCGAAGCGGCGCGCCGTAACCACCACCTGGTACCCTTTACTGATGGCGTATTCTGAAAATGCCCGGCCGAAGCCTGAAGAAGCGCCGGTAATAAACCAAACTTTTGTCGTGGACATGATTGGGGTCTTGAGGGGTTGAATGCTATCCAATTAAGGTCTTGCCAGGCAATCCAAAACCGCGGTCCTGGATTGCCAACGGCGGCCATTCCGGGGAATGGCTGTATTGCTACTTAATTCGCTATTGCCGTTGCGTTTTGCTGTTGCAGGTTCCAGAATCGGTCGTTTTCGTACTGGTCGAAGGGAATTTCAAACAGCTCTTCAATCTTGCCATCCACGATGCGGTAGTGAATCATGTAGCGCAGGTTGAAGTGGTTGTCGTCGCCGGTGTAGTAGTCGCGGTGGATGGAAACGGCCCCGCCGTCGTGGCCGAATACGTCGAGTAACTCGAAGCCGTTCTTACCCCGGCCCAGCCTCATGGCCGTGGCCCGGACACCGTTCAGCGCGCCATCTACGCCCTGCCAATCGCCGGAAATGGGGCTCTGGCCGGGCAGGTGCCACACGAAATTGTCACCGAAGTGCGCCCCGAACCACGCCGTATCCACCGTGCCGAAAGCCTGGAAGAAGTCGTAGACGAGCTGCGTGTTGGGGTGGCGGGCGGGGCTACCCTGGGTCTGGAATACACGCTTAAAATGGTCGGCCACGATACGGGCGGCGTTTTGCACGTAGGGTTCCTGGTCGTAGAACTGCGTGTGCTCGCCCACGGTCCAGTGCAGGTCTTTTTCCTCGCTGCCCAGCTCCTCGAAGAAGCGCTTCACGTTCTGGGGCAGGGCCGAGCCGTCGGAGTGCACCAGCTGCACGGGCACCCGGATGTCTTTAGCCGACGCAATGGCGTCCATCTCCAGCCATTCCTGCCAGCCCGGTACGGCAAACTGGTTGGTCCAGGATGGCACGGCGCCACGCGCGGGGTTGGCGTAGTAGTCGATGGGGAAGAACATGGCTGCGCCGCTGCCTTCGGTGGGGTTGTAGGCGTCCACGTAGTCCATTTCGCCGGTTTGCTCATACTTGGCCTGGGCCTGAGCAGCTAGTCCTAAACGTTGCTGCACGCCTTCGGCCCCACCGTAAAAGAGCGGCGTCGTGTCGGGGTGCTGGAGCCAGGCCGCTACGGTAGCCAGGGCTTTGAGGCGCGAATCGGCCGCGGCGGCGTAGGCTACCACGCTGGCCCCGGCGCACACGCCCAGCATACCAATCTGTTCGGGCTGTACGGCCGGCACGGTTTGCAGGAAGCTCACGGCGTTGTGCAAATCCTGCACCTTGGCCCGCGTCGATTCAAACTGCCGGGGCTCGCCGCCACTCTCGCCGTAGAAGCGAAAGTCCAGGGCCAGGGCGGCCAAGCCTTGGTCGGCAAGCTGCTGGCCGTAGCGGTGCCCGATCTGCTCTTTCACCTGCGTCCAGGGCCCACTCACTATCACCACCGGCAACTGCTGGCTGGGCTGGTAGGTGGCGGGAAGAAACAGGGTGCCAACGAGGGTTTCGCCTTCGCTGGGGAAGGTCACGCGGTTAGGGCCGGGTTGGTAAGTCTGCGTTTCCATGGTCGTTTGGGGTGTTGAATTGAACGACACAAAGGAGGGCACAACCAAGCCCTAACTGGTAACGAAAATCAAAGCAGCTACGACAAAAATCAAAGCCACGAGCTTACTGCTCGGCAGAAGAGACGCTTTATACCACCACTACCGCTGCACCCCGCCGCTCCCGGAACTGCTGGGGCGTGCAGGCCGTGTGCTTCTTGAAGAAGCCAATGAAGTGCGTGGGTTCCGAAAAGTGCAGCCGGTACGCCACTTCCTTCACGCTAAGCGTGGTATTGAGCAGCAAGCCTTTGGCCGCCGCCATTACGCCTTCCTGCACCAGCTGCGAGGCCGTTTTGCCCGTGATACGCTTGGCCACGGCGTTGAGGTGGTTGGGGTGAATACTGAGCTGCTCGGCGTAGTAGGAGGGATGGCGCGCGGCGTCGGTAGCGTCAGCGGCTACGAGGCTGCGCTCTAGCAAGGCTTGCAGGCGAGCTACGAGCTGCACGTCGGCGGCGCGGTTTTCCTGGGTGGGGAGTTCGGCGGGCAAGGCCAGGTGGTTGAACTGCCGCCGCACGTGCAGCAGCGCCAGATGCGCGTAGGCCGCCAGAAACGCAGGGCGGTCTGGGTGGTCGAGGTGGTATTCGTGCCAGATCTGCTGAAACAGCGTGTCCAGAACCTGGGCTTCGGCTTCGGGTAGGTCCAGAGGTAACGCCTTATCGAGGCTTAGGAACGGAAATTCCGCCAGCAGATTGGCGCCGGCGGGCGTGCTGCGGGCAAAGTCCTCGTCGAACATAAGGTACCAACCGTCCCAATCGGCCTCGATGTCCCAGGAAATGATTTGGTAAGGCGTGTTGAAAAACAGGTTGGCCGCCAGTGGCTGCCCCGATACCTGCCGGTTGGTGCCGTGCCAGCGCAGCGCCACGGCGTAGAACTCGTGCCGAAACGGCGACTGATGCTTGTTCACCGTCGGCATGTTGTCCGCGAAGCGCCGAATGTCGAAATGCTCATCACGGGGCGGCGCGATATTGATGCAGCGGCAGTATTCGGCAAGCGTCGTGAGATGGAGCATGGGGAAAGGTAGTCTCCCGGCAACCAGCCGCCAAAAACAATGTTTCAGCCCCGAAATTCTACGAGTCTAACCAATCGTGTTGTTTGGCGGGCCCTAGAGAACTTACTTCGTTGGCTTGCCTCGCTCCGAGGCGGACCCTAGTTTGTAGCATGACCAAAAAATCAGTTTCCGAGTCCGCCCCCGAAGCTCTCAGCACCGAGCGCCTGCAAACTCTTGTCGACGGGGTGCTGGCCATTTTACTCACCTTGCTGGTGTTGGAGTTGCGGGCGCCATTAGTTGCTTCCGCCCAGCCCCAGGATCTGTGGGCGCAGCTCGGGCAGCTTTGGCCCAAGTTCTTTTCGTTTCTGGTAAGCTTCGTGTTGCTGGCCATTTTTTGGTTCGGGCACCGCATGGAGTTTCACTACATCCGCCACGGCGACCGGCTGCTCATCTGGATTACCATGCTCTGGCTGCTGGTCTTGACCTGCATTCCATTTGCGGCTTCCCTGCTCGGCAACAACCCCAGCAATCCGGCTGCGCTGGTCGTGTACGGGGCTAATATGAGTCTGGCGGGCCTCGTGCGCTGGCTGCATTGGCGCTACGCCACCCGCGGGCACCGGCTGGTTAGCGCCACTATGTCGCCGCGCATTATTGAGCTGGTCAGCCAACGGTTTCTGCTCATTCCGGCGCTGTACCTGGTAGCTATCGGCTTGGCCTACGTGTCCAGCACAACGGCTCTGGCGTTGTTTGCGCTGTTGCCGTGGCTCTACATTCCGGCTCCGAAAGAAGACCGGCACCTCACCTCGCTCAAGCCCAAAACCGACCTGAACTAGCCTTATTTTACGCTTGCGCGGGCAGTCCAGTTTTGCCAACCGTTCCCAGGTGCGTGTGGCCAAAGCCGGTGGCGTATTTCAGCCCGTAACCCATGAGCCGGTCGAAGGCGGCGTGGAAGAGCAGCACTGAGCCTGCGAGCAGCAGCAGCGGCGCGTGCAACCACCAGCCCGCCAGGCCTACCGCTACGGCCAGCGCTTTGTGGTGGAGCAGGTTGTAGCAAAAGGCCCCGACACGCGGCCCGGCCAGGTAGCCCAGCATGCTCAGGTCGGGGAGCAGGAACAGAGCCGGCAGCCACCACTAGGCGTAGGGCAGCTGCGCGAAAACGACTACGGCAACCAGGGCTTCGGCTAATTCTTCGAGCTTCAGGAGATTTTTCATGGGGGTTGAAACAGTTGGTGAATTGATGTTTCAAAGGTCCGTCCCGGCCCCGTCGAAAGTCGTTAACAAACGCTAAGAAAAACGGCCGTCCTCTTCCGCCACCCGCGCCCGGATGCGGCTCAACGACACGGCCGTAACGCCCAGATAAGAAGCAATGTAATGTTGCGGGATTCGCTCCAGAATCTTGGTTTTGTGGCTGCGCAACAAGGCCCGGTACCGTTCTTCGGGACTCTGCATGAGATATTCCGTGAGCCGTAAATCGGTGCCGATGAGGTTGTACTCGGCCAATAGCCGCCCAAACCGCTCGTACACCGGATGCTCATCATAGAGGTTGCGCAGCACGGCGTACGGAAACACCAGCAACTCCGTGGGCTCCAGCGCCTGAATGGCCAGCGGGCTGACTTGCCCGGTGAGGCAACTGGCATAGGAGGCCATCATGTGATTCTCGAAGAAGAAATAGGTGGTTTTCTCTTCGCCGTCGGGGCGGGTGTAGAACAGGCGGCAGGCGCCCGAAAGCAGCAGGGCGATGTCGTGGCAGGTTTCCTGCTCGCGCACGAAGTATTGCTTGCGGGCCAGATGGCGCGGCTGCAAGGCCGCCCCCAGGGGTGCCCACTCGGCATCGGTGAGGGGTACAAAACGCTGGATGTAGGTGCGCAACGGGTGCATAGCGCAAGGTAAGCGCCGCGCCGGAATCTGACGTTGGGGCAAGAAAAAACCCGCTCCGAAAGGCATCGAAGCGGGTTTTTGCGTAGTCCGTAGGGGAATCGAACCCCTGTTGGTAGAATGAAAATCTACTGTCCTAACCCCTAGACGAACGGACCAGATAAAACGGCGTTTTCCGTTTTGGTGGTGCAAAGATAGAAGCCGCCGCGCGTCAGGCAAGCACTGCGGGGTAAAATTTTTACGAAGCGTGAAAAACAGGCTGATTTTCAGTGCTAAATTTTTTCGGAAAGGAGGGTGTTTCGGGGTGTAACGGGCCGATTTGGCGAAGTACCCGGAGCCCTGTACCTTCGCTCCGCGTTTTCACCCGGCCCTTCGGGACCGATACACTCCCATTCCCCATACTACTATGGCTAAAATCAAAGTTGCCATCAACGGCTTTGGCCGGATCGGCCGCCTAACGTTCCGCTCGCTGCTCGGCCGCGACAACGTGGAAGTCGTGGCCATCAACGACCTGACGGACAACAAAACGCTGGCTCACCTGCTCAAGTACGACTCCATACATGGTCGTTTCGATGGCACCGTGGCCTACGATGAGAACAGCCTGACCGTAAACGGCCAGCGCATTCAGGCCCTGGCCGAGCGTGACCCCAAACTGTTGCCCTGGGGCGACATGGGCATTGATGTGGTGTTAGAATCGACGGGCCGCTTCGTAGACGAAGCCGGCGCAGGCCAGCACCTCACCGCCGGCGCCAAGAAAGTGGTGATTTCCGCTCCTGCCACCGGTAATATCCCTACTGTAGTACTCGGCGTGAACGAAGACGTGCTGACCGGCGCGGAAACCATTCTCAGCAACGCCAGCTGCACCACCAACTGCCTGGCCCCGATGGCCAAGGTCCTCGATGATGCCTTCGGAATTGAGAAAGGCTACATCACGACGGTGCACGCCTACACCTCCGACCAAAACCTGCAGGACGCGCCGCACAAGGACCTGCGCCGCGCCCGTGCCGCCGCCTACAGCATTATCCCCACCAGCACCGGTGCCGCCAAAGCCGTAGGGCTGGTGCTGCCCAAACTGAAGGGCAAGCTCGATGGTATTGCCATGCGCGTGCCCGTTCCGGATGGCTCGACCACCGACCTGACCGTGATTCTGAAGCAGGAAGTAACCAAGGAGCAGATCAACGAGGCCGTGAAAGCCGCCGCTGAAGGCCCCCTGAAAGGCATCCTGGAGTACAGCACCGACCCGCTGGTAAGCATCGACATCGTGGGCAACCCCCACTCGTGCATCTTCGACTCGCAGCTCACGTCCACCAACGGCACGCTGGTGAAGGTGGTAGGCTGGTACGACAACGAGTTCGGCTACAGCACCCGCACCGCCGACCTTATCCAGAAACTGGGTGAGAAAATGAACGGCTAAGCTTCGCACTTGCTGCAAACAAGAAAAAGGCTTTCCAGCAATGGGAAGCCTTTTTTTTGCATATCAGGTGATCATTCAGATATGTAGATACTTAGCAGGCGCACTGCCAGCCCCAGAGGGGTGCTATGTCGGTAGAAAACGCTGCTTACTATTTTGATCAAAGCCCCATCGGGGCGACACGTGCGTAACCGGGTGTCGCCCCGATGGGGCTTGTTCTTTCTCTTCCTCAATTCTGCTACCGATATGGCGTCCCTCTGGGGCTAATAAGAAGATAGGCTGGTCACCATAACGCATAATTCTAGCTACGGATACTGCCGCCGGGACGAGGGAGGTAAATAAGCTATGCCTTTGATTTTGGTTGCCACCAACGGCCTGCATTGATTAGCCTATGCAAAAAGGAGGTGGGCTCATGCTACAGCGGATGCCGCCGTATCTTTGCCATTCAGGCTCTACTCCGCTCCTCTTTCCTGTGCGCATCTGCTTTATCCTTAACCCAGCCTCTGGCACTAATCGCACGCAAGATGTGCCCGCACTACTGACGCGCTACGCCCAGGCCGCCAGTGCCGACTTCGCCATCTGGCCCACGCAGTACGCCGGGCACGCGGAAGAGCTAGCCCGCCAGGCGGCTGCGGAAGGGTTTCGGGTAGTGGCTGCCGTGGGCGGCGATGGTACCGTGAACGAGGTAGGACGGGGCCTGCTGGGCGCGGAAGCGGCGCTGGGCATCGTGCCGCGCGGCTCCGGCAATGGACTTGCCCGCCACCTGCGCATTCCGCTGGATTTGCCGGGCGCAGTGCGCCGTCTAAGCAAGCCCACGTTTCAGCGCATCGATACGGGCGAGATAAACGGGCACCCCTTTTTTTGCACGGCGGGCCTGGGCTTCGACGCCCACGTGAGTAAGCTGTTTGCCCAGGCTGGCACCCGCGGGCTGAGCACCTACGTGAAGGTTTCTTTGCGCGAATACCGGCGCTACCGCCCCACGCCCGTGCAACTCACTCTCAACGAGCAGGTGTTCGACACGAATTGCTACGTGCTCGCCTTCGCCAACGCCGCCCAGTACGGCAACAACGCCTACATCGCGCCCCGCGCCGACATTCAGGACGGGCTGCTCGATGTGTGTTTGATTGATGGATTATCGTTGCCGCGGGCGGTGCGGGTGGGTTTGGGGCTGGCCTTGGGCACCCTGCCCACGTCGGGCGGGGCGGTGTACCATACGTCGCGGCACATTTTGGTGCAGTCTGCTACGCCGCTCGGCTTCCACGTCGATGGTGATTACGTGGCCGATGCCACCCATTTTGAAGCACTCCTGCACCCGCTGGCGCTGGAAGTGGCCGTGTAGCGACGGCCGCGTCGTATAGCCGTATACTTTCCGTGGGTGGCGAAGCCCGCTTCGTAGTACATTTCGAGCATGAAGACCAACAAAAAAGGCCGGGAAGGCGTGGTATATTCCACCAATCCCGATTTCGAATATCAGGAAACCGGCAACGAAGAAGCCGTTACGCTGCCCCCGCAGCAGCAGAACCTCCGCGTGCAACTCGATAAGAAGTCCCGCGGCGGCAAGCAAGTTACCCTCGTAACCGGCTTCGTAGGCCAAGACACCGACTTGCAGGAGCTAGGCAAGCTGCTCAAAACCAAGTGCGGCGTCGGCGGCAGCGCCAAAGACGGCGAAATCGTCATCCAAGGCGACTTCCGCGACAAAGTGCTCGCCGTGCTCCTAGAAAAAGGCTACAAAGCCAAAAAAGCCGGCGGGTGAGGTTAATGAAGAATTAGGAATGAAGAAGGAGGAATTACCAGACGCTCCGGTCTGCCCGCTTTTTTCAGCGGGCTGAACGGTCGCCGCTAGCTGACGTTGTTTCGCCGGCCTTATAACGGCGCACCCTTCGACCGTTCAGCTCGCCAAGAAAGCGAGCAGACCGGAGCTGCCTCAATGAGCAATTGCCAATGAGCAATGAGCAGTTGCCGGGCTAGGCCTTTAGGAAGTTCCTCATTCATTCTTCATTCTCAATTGCCGCAAAGCGCGCTCCACATCTTCCGGGGTATCGATGCCGATGGTGGCTAGCTCGGTTTCGGCGGTGAGGATTTGGTAGCCGGCTTCCAGCCAGCGGAGCTGTTCCAGACTTTCGGCCAGTTCTAGTGGGGAAGGCGGGAGCTGGGTGATTTCGCAGAGCACGTCGGGACGGTAGGCATAGAGGCCGATGTGGCGCAGGTAGCGGTGGTGCTGGAGCCACTGTTCGGGAGCGTGCTGGCGTTGGTAGGGCAGGGGATGGCGGCTGAAGTACAAGGCGTGGCCCCGCGCATCGAGCACCACTTTGGGTAGGTGCGGGCTGAACAATTCCTCGTCGCTCACCACGGGTTTCACCAGCGTAGCCAGCTGTGGTGGCGTGGCGCGGTCGAATAGTTGGATTAGCGCGTCAATCTGGGCGGGGTGGATGAAAGGCTCGTCGCCCTGGATGTTGATGATGCAGTCGGCTGCTACGTTCAGCTGCTCGTAGGCGTCGCGCACCCGGTCGGTGCCGCTGGGGTGGTCGGGGGAAGTTAGTACGACTTCACCGCCAAAATCCAGCACGTGCTGCCGGATACGCTCATCATCGGTGGCTACTACTACGCGACTCAGCCGGGCCTGTCGGGCCTGTTCTACCACGCGCTGAATCATGGATTTGCCGCCCAAATCTACTAGCGGCTTGCCGGGCAGGCGAGTAGAAGCGTAGCGGGCGGGAATGATGCCGATGGCGTGCATAGAGCAAGAAAGTAAGAGAGAACTAGGAGCCAAGGTACGCCCACCCACCGAAGCGCGAAACAGGTTTTCGCCCTACCTGGGCTTTGTCCCGAAAATGAGCAAGGAAAAGCGGTTGTTGTCATATTTGGCTGGCCTACTGCCTGCGAATGCCTAACTTTCGGCCAAGTTTATGCGTGGCGGCGGCTTATTGCCGTTTAGTGCGCGTTGCTGCCTTTGCCTTATTGTCTAGTATGTCCCGAATTTCGTTGCTGTCCGCCGCGTTTGTTTTTTCTGGTTTTTCAGTTCTGGCGGCCCCCCGGCCCATAGCTCCCCCCGACTCTATCGGCGTGGAATACCGGGGTGGTAAAATGCTCATCAAGCACCGCGTAGTGCCCGGCGAAACACTCTACGGCCTGTCGCGCCGCTATAAAGTGCCCGTCGATCAAATAGTGGAAGCCAATGCCGGGCTGAAAGGCTCACTCGTGACCGGGCAGATTGTGTTAGTGCCGCGCCAACGCGCAGTAATGAATACTCCCGCTGCCGCCAAGGCCGCGCCAAAAGCTGTCCCAACTGCTCCTGCTGCCTCTAGCGCCGCCCTGGCCCTGCCCACCGATGCTCGCGGCAATCATATCTACAAGGTGCAGCCCGGCCAGACGCTGTTTGCTATTGCCCGCAAGTTCAGCACCACGCCGCAGGTTTTAGCGCAGCTCAACGGCTTCGCGCCCAACTACAACGTGCGTTCCGGCCAGGCGCTTATTGTGGCAGCTGGTAGTGCTCCGGCCCGCCGCGAAACGCCCGCACCAACTCCAGCGGCGCCAACACCGGCTGCCCCAGCAGCACCCGTTACCCGTGAGCCAGTGGTAACTACCGCGCCCGCGCCAACCCGCCCAACGCCGGCACCAATCCTGACCCGGCCTGAAGCAACCGCCAAGCCCCGCGACAAAGACACTACCACAACTTCTGCGGCCACCCCGGCTAAAGAAGAAGAGCGCGCTCCAGAGCGGGCCAGCGAAATCGTGCGCCGGGTGACGGAAAGCGGCCTGGCCACCAGCATTCCCAACAGCACCACCGACAAATACCTGGCCCTGCACAAAACGGCCTCCGTCGGTACCATCATGCAGGTGCGCAATATCATGAATGGGCAGTCGGTGTACGTGCGCGTCATTGGTCCGCTGCCGGATACCGGCGAAAACAACAACATCCTGGTGCGCCTCTCGCCCCGCGCCGTGCAGCGCCTCGCCACTCCCGACGCTCGTTTCCGCGTCGAAACCAGCTATGTACCGTAATGGAGAAGTTAGAAGTGAGAGCTTAGACTCCGGTTCTAACAACTAAAGTACACCAGAACGAAAGTCTAACTTCTCACTTCTAAGCTCTCATTTCTAAAAATGAATCACGCGCAGGTTCGGGCGGTTCTGGAAGAAAACTACGTCCGCTACAACCAGCCGGCTTTCATCCTGAACGACCCTATTAGCATTCCGCACCGTTTCACGTTGCGGCAGGACGTGGAAATCAGCGGGCTGTTTGCGGCGCTGCTGGCCTGGGGGCGGCGGCCTACCATCATCAGCAAGTGCCACGAGCTAATGCAGCGCATGGATAACGCGCCGTATCAATTCGTTACGCAGCACCAGGAGGAGGATTTAAAGCGGCTTCTGGGCTTCTGCCACCGCACTTTCTGCGATACCGACTTGCTTTATTTCGTGCATTGGCTGCGCTGGTTCTATGCCGGCCACGCCACGCTCGAAGATGCATTTCTACGTGGCACCACCCAAAAAGAGCAGCTCGAAAACTTTCACAACCTGTTCTTCAGCCTCGACGACGCGCCGCAGCGGACTCGCAAGCACGTGGCCACGCCAGCCCGCGGCTCCGCCTGCAAGCGCGTGAATATGTATCTGCGCTGGATGGTCAGAAAAGACGAGCAAGGCGTGGATTTTGGCCTCTGGAACCGCCTGCCCATGAGCCAGTTGGTGTGCCCCTGCGACGTGCACGTGGAGCGCGTGGCCCGCTGCCTGGGTCTGCTGGAACGCAAACAGGTAGACTGGCTGGCCGCCGAAGACCTCACCGACCATTTGCGCACCTTCGACCCGCTCGACCCCGTCAAGTACGATTTCGCGCTCTTTGGCCTCGGAGTAGAAGGAGAAATGTAACGCGAAGTTCCCGCTTCCGCTAACGAGCGAAGCGAGTAGGCATAACTGCGCCGTCTGGTTCCAGCGCGAGATGCTGGAACCTAGTGGAGCGCTACACCTAAGGAGGTAAAGACTACGTAACAAAATATGCCGAGTCCGAGCGTGCGCTACGTTCTGACTTCTCATATCTAAGTTCTCACTTCTCAGGCCAGAGCTTGATGTTACATTTTAGATAATGAATCTTTCTCGCCGTATATCATGTTTACCTTCGCATTCCAATCTGAATTCCAAGACTACCTGATTTGATTCTTCCTCAGAATTTCGAGCAAAAAATAGGTTTCGCGCAGTTGCGTGACATGCTGGATGGCTTGTGCCTGAGTGCCCTTGGCCGCCAGTTTGTGGCCAAAATGAGCTTCCAGACCAAGCACGACCAGCTTCAGAAGCTCCTGCTCCAAACCGACGAGTTCCGTTTCCTGCTGCACAGCGGGGCCGACTTCCCCAGCCAGCACTACCACGATGCCGGCCCCCACCTCGTGCGGGCCAGCCTGCCCGGCGCCTACCTCGACGTAGCGGCTTTTTTCGCCGTGAAAATGAGTTTGCGCACCATTCGCCAGGCGCTTACCTTCTTCACACAAGCCGCCGAAGACCTGTACCCCACCTTGCGCCTGCTCGGCATAGGCGTACAGGTAGACCGCAACCTGCTGGCCGCCCTCGACAAAGTGGTGGACGACGAGGGCCTCGTCCGGGACGATGCGTCGCCGCTGCTGCGCCAGATTCGGCAAGAGCTGATTGCCTGGCAAGGATTGCTGCGTAAGCAGATTGCCGGCATTTTGCGCCACGCCCGCCAAGAGGGCTGGACGCCCGAAGGTGCCGAGCCCACCATCCGGGGAGGCCGCTTGGTGCTGCCCGTTATTGCGGAGCACAAGCGCCGCGTAAAAGGCCTGATTCACGACGAGTCGGCCTCGGGGCAAACGGTGTTTATTGAGCCAGAAGCCGTGTTCGAGCTGAACAACGACATCAAGGACCTCGAAAACGCCTACCAGCGTGAGCTAATCCGCATCCTGACGTCCCTCACCGACCAGCTCCGCCCGCACATCCCCGATCTGCGCAAGGCCTACCAATACCTTGGTCTGCTCGATTTCGTGCGGGCCAAGGCGCTGCTGGCGTTGCGCGTCGAAGCTACGTTGCCGGCCCTCAACCCGCGCCCGTTGCTGCGCTGGAAGAAGGTGCGCCACCCGCTGCTCTACCTCACGTTCAAGGAGCACTTCAAAGAAAATCCGCGCGAAGTGGTGCCGCTGGATATTGAGCTCCATCAAGAGCAGCGCATCCTGCTGATTTCCGGGCCGAACGCCGGCGGTAAATCCGTGAGCATGAAGACGGTGGGCTTGGTACAATACATGCTGCAATGCGGCCTGCTGATTCCGGCCGGCGAAGGCTCCGAAGCGGGCATGTTCGATGACATCTTCCTCGACATTGGCGACGAGCAGAGCCTGGAAAACGACTTGAGCACGTACTCTTCGCACTTGCTCAGCATGAAGCAGTTCGTGACGCTAGCCAACAAGCAAAGCCTCATACTGATTGACGAGTTTGGCACGGGCACCGAGCCCGTCTTGGGCGGGGCCATTGCTGAATCGGTGTTGGAGCAGCTGAACCGGGCGCGCAGCTTCGGCGTCATCACTACGCACTACACCAACCTCAAGAACTACGCCGAGCGCACGCCCGGCGTCGTGAACGGGGCCATGCGCTACGACCCGGAACAGCTGCAGCCGCTCTACCGCCTCGAAATAGGGAAGCCCGGCTCTTCATTTGCCATCGAAATTGCCCGCAAAATCGGGTTGCCGAAGCAGCTCGTGGAGCGCGCTACGCAGCTCGTGGGCAAAGATAAAATCCGCTACGACCGGCTGTTGGAAGGCTTGGAGAAAGAAAAGGCCGACCTCGAAGCCCGCACCGCCGAAGCTTCCAAGCAGGAGCGTCGCCTCAAAAAAGCCGCCCAGGAGTACCAGGACCTCAAGAAGTACCTCGACGACACCACGCTCGATGTGCTCCGGGAGGCCAAGCAGAAAGCCAAGCTGCTGCTCAAGGACACTAATCAGCAGATTGAGGCCACCATCCAGGAAATCCGCCTCGGCCAGGCCGACAAAGAGAAAACCAAGGATGCCCGCCAGAAGCTCGACACCTTCGTGCGTGAGAAGCTGCAAATTGAGCCGCCCAAGCCCAAAGCCACCCGCGAACTGGCCGAGGCCGGCACCCTCAAGCCCGGCGACAAAGTGGCGTTGCTAGGCCAGGAAGGGCACGGCGAAATTATGAGCGTGAAAGGCAAAACGGCCGAAGTGTCGTTTGGCGGGCTGAAGACTATCGTGAAGATCAGTCAGCTGGAAAAGCTCACGCGGGGCGAAATCCGGGAACGGGAGAAGGAAGCCGCCCGCAAGGCCCCGGCCCAATACTCCGGCCTCGACATCACCGGCCGCATGTCCGGTTTCAACACTACGCTCGACCTGCGCGGCGAGCGGGCCGAAGACGCGCTCAACCGAATCATGGCCTACGTAGACGACGCCGTGATGCTCGGCGTGCCGGAAATCAAGATTCTGCACGGCCGCGGCAACGGCGTATTGCGCCAAGTGGTGCGCGATTACCTGCACCGCACCCGCCAAGTGGCCAGCGTAGCCGACGAACACGCCGACCGTGGCGGCGACGGTGCCACCGTAGCCGTATTAAAATAAACATGACCTGGCAGGCTTAAGCGAACGAAGTTTGCAAGCCTGCCAGCCACGGAGCCAATTCAGTCTCCAGACTGAACGCTAAATAAAAGGAAACTCGCCCCCAAGTACATTAACGCCAATATGCAGCCGCCCGGAACAAGTGGAGCACGATCGTGCTCCACTTGTTCCGGGCGGCTGTTTTGCTAAGCTCCTCATGTCGCGGTTGCCGTTGGTTGAGAAGCTATAGGTTGAGATTGCTTGTCCTATCCGTAGAAAATATATCAGGGGGTAAGAATGAGTTATATTTTATTGAAAATCAATACAGTAACATTGGTTATACAGTCGCGTTTACCATTGAGCTTCTTGCTGTTGTTCAATCATTCCTTCAAAAACCATGTTTGTATGAAAAAGCATCTACAACTCACTTTCCGCAATCTAACTACGCTGTTGTTTTGCACTGGCTTGGCGGTTCAGGCATCTGCCGCCGACTACTATGTGGCCAGCACCGGCGACGACGCCAACGCGGGTACTTCAACCGGCAGCGCGTGGCGTACTATCAGCAAAGTCAATGGCTTCACCTTCCGGGCCGGCGACCGGCTATTCTTTGAGGGCGGCAAAACGTTTGCCGGTACCATGCAGCTGACTTCCACTGACGGCGGTGTGGCCACCAACCCAGTGGTCGTGGGCTCCTACGGCACGGGTCGCGCTACCATTGATGGCGGGGCCGGCTCGGGCCTCACCATCACCGGGACTACGGGCATTCGGGTCAATAACCTAAATTTTGTGGGCTTGGGCCGCAAAACTGGTAACAACGGCGGCAAGGGGGTGGTAATAGCTAGCGCCGCCAGCGTAACCATCGACCAAGTGGAAGCCAGTGGATTTCAGTACGCGGGCGTCTACTTTTACTATAGCACCGACGTGCGCGTGACCAACGTTTACGCCCACGACAACGGCTTCGCCGGCATTACCGGCTACCAATCCAACAATACGTACTTAGGTTATTGCCGGGCTATCAACAACCCTGGGGACCCTTCCATCACCAATAACCACAGCGGCAACGGCATTGTGATATCGGGCAAAGTTGCCACCATTGAGTACTGCGAAGCCGCTTACAACGGCTACGACATGCAGCAAGTGAACTACAACGGGCCGGTGGGCATCTGGTGCTTCGAGGCCGATCAGGTCACGATTCAGTACTGCATTTCGCACAACAATCAGAGCCCTAAAGCAGATGGCGGGGGCTTCGACCTCGACGGCGGGGTGACCAACTCCGTGGTACAGTACAACTACGCCTACGAGAACAAGAACTACGGGTACCTGTGCTGGGAATACGGCTCGGCCATAAAGTGGACGGGCAACGTGTTTCGCTACAACATCAGCGTGAACAATTCTGGGCCGGGCCTCCTATTGGGCAGTAGCGGTGGGCAGGGCGTAAACGATTGTGAAGTTTACAACAATCTGTTTTACAACACTTCGTATTCGGCTGTGAAGGAGGAAGGCCGTTTTAGCAACTTCAATCTGCGTAACAACATCCTAGTTGGGCCTAACAACAACACCTTGGTATCAACCACTAGCGGGCTTACTTACCAGGCCAATTGCTACTGGTTTACCAACGGCGGCTTCAACGTGGGCGGTTACAGTAGCTTGGCCGCCTGGGCCAACGCGACGGGGCAAGAAAAACTAAATGGCAGCATCGTTGGGATTAATGCCGACCCGAAGCTCCAAAACCCCACCAACTACGAAAAGCTCACGGACCCGACCAAGCTACCCGCTCTGACGTCCTTCCTGGTGCAGGCGGGTTCACCAATTATCGACAAGGGGTTGAACCTGAAAACGCAGTTTGGTATCGACCCCGGCACCCGTGATTTTTACGGCAACGCGGTGCCAGCAAACGGCAGCTTCGACATTGGGGCCCAAGAGGGAGCCAACCCGTCCGCCCCCGTTCCCTCGTCCAATTTGGCACTCAACCCGGGCTTTGATGCCGACGGGGCTGCCGTGCAGGCTCCGCAAAACTGGAGCACCTGGAGCGGTAGCGCCGGCACCGACGCGAATGCCGACTACACCGAAACCAACGGCGGTTCCCATGGCGGCACCTACCACGGCACCCATTACAAAACCAGCGCCTACGAGGTGTACACGTACCAGGTAGCCACGAGCTTAGCCAATGGCCTCTACACGCTACGGGCCTGGACGAAGAGCAGTGGCGGCCAAACCTACGCCCTGTTGCTGGCTAAAAACTACGGCGGCCAACAAGTGAGCGTCCCGGTTCCCACTACCACCTCGGGCGGTGTGAGTGGCGCTTGGCAGCAAGTGGAACTCCCGAACATCAACGTAACCAACGGGCAGTGCGAGATTGGTTTCTATTCCGTGGCTGGGGCGGGGCAGTGGCTGTTTTTCGATGACGTGGAACTGGTCAGGCAGAGTGCCGCCAGAACCAGTGCTGCGCCTTTGGCCCGCACCGCGTCGGTTTCGTCGGCCGCCGCAAAGCTGACTAGCTGGCCCAACCCGGCCGCCGATCAGCTGACGGTGCGCTATTCCAGCCCCCGAAACCAACAGCTTGATGTGCAGATCATTTCCTTGCAAGCTCAAACCCGCCTGCGTCAACGCCAGACCGTAGCGGCGGGCGAAAACCGCTTCAGCATCAACACGGCCGCACTGCCCACGGGCATCTACCTGCTGCAAATCAATGACGGACAGCAGATTCATACCGAACGAATTAGCGTAACGAAACCGTAGTGTTTGGGCGTTAGCAGGCCAAAAACCAAGGTTAAAAGCAAGCAAGAGTCGTAAACCTCCGACTCTTGCTTGCTTTTAACCTATCCGCCTCAGTTGATTCTTAGCCTCACTTCGCGTGAGAACTGCTTACTTGGTGCCGGAACAACACCAATCTATATGACCGGCTGGGAGCTAACTGACCTCATGGATACTTTGCGGAAGGCTAACGCAAAGAGTTCTGAAAAACTGCAAAACTTCTTGCAGCAGTATCCTTTGAGCGCCATTAATGAGGATAATACGGTCCTATTAATTTTGAGAAAATTCGATGCGAATTTTTGGAACGGCAAAAGGAATGTGTTCAACTGTATACCGGAAGGTGAGCATTTTCAATGGGGAATCACTGTGGTAACGTTGCTATCCGATGGCGCGGCGGGCATGCACAATGTATACGTGCCAAATCATCTTTCTTATACTGGAATAAAAATAACTGACACTGAAATTACTATTCAGGCCAAGGAGCTGACCAAGATTACCAATTTAAGGGAGCTTAATAAGAAGATGGATTTTTATGGCCAATTTGAAGAGGAGGATGTGACGCAAGCATTTGCCAAGCTGACTAACGAAGTATATCCAGCTAAGCAGCGTCGCAAGCTAGATGCCACGGAAATGGTTTTGGAAAGCCCACTATTTGGCGAGCTGCAATACAACGAGAAATACCAACAATACGAGGGAAGTTATGCAATAGATAATCGTTCGATTTCTGTTTCGATGACGATTGCGGATGATGTTGAAATCAAATCCATAATTGAAAATGCTGAAAGATGGGTGCAGGATAAGTTGTACGAGGAGGTATTCTTGAAAATGGAGCAGGATATGATAGAACTAAAAAACGATGCGTGGCTCGACGAAAAGGAGAGGCCCATAACAACGAAGAAATTTCGCCGCAAAGTGACGCTAGATGGCATTGTATTCCATAGCGACTTTTCTATTGACATGTATTATGAGGACGGGGATATTTTCGCCGGGCATTATATAGTGGTTGATGTAGATGAGACGGGCAAGTACAAAAGTTCGACATTAGCTGGGTAACTTGCGCCGTTATATCTCTCGTAAATGTCTCAACCGTCAGCTGATAAGGCCGGCTTGCACCCCCGTAACCGCCACGCCACCCGCTACGATTTCCCGCAGCTCATAGCTGCCAGCCCAGGCCTCGCGCCCTTCGTGGCCCGCAACCAATACGGCGACGAAAGCATGGACTTCGCTGATCCGGCGGCTGTGAAAGCGCTGAACCAGGCGCTGCTAAAGCACTTCTACGGCGTGGCCCACTGGGATATTCCCGCCGGCTACCTCTGCCCGCCCATCCCCGGCCGCGCCGACTATCTCCACCACGCCGCCGACTTGCTCGCCGCCGTCAATGGCGGCGAAATACCGCGTGGTAAGGCTGTCCACGTGCTCGACGTTGGCGTGGGTGCTAACTGTGTGTATCCCATCGTGGGCACCCGCGAGTACGGCTGGCGCTTCGTCGGCTCAGATATTGACCTGGTAGCCATTCGGGCGGCTAAGCACATGGTGGCAGCCAATCCCGTCCTGGCTGGCCGTATCGAGTTGCGGCTGCAAAACCACGCCCAAGACGTATTCGACGGTATCGTGAAGGCGCGCGAGGAGTTCGATCTGACGGTGTGCAACCCGCCGTTTCATGGCTCGGCAGCAGAGGCGCAGGCGGCCAACCAACGCAAGACGCGCAACCTCGGCCACGCGAAACCGGCGGAGCCAACGCCTAATTTTGGCGGCCAAAGCACTGAGTTGTGGTATGAGGGTGGCGAAGAAGCCTTTGTGCGCCACTTGGTGGAGCAGAGCGTGCCGCTGGCAGCGCGAGTGCTGTGGTTCAGCACGCTCATTTCCAAGAAGGAAACCCTGCCGAGCGTCTACCACTTCCTCAAGAAAGCCGCTGCTCTCGACATCAAAACCATTGAGATGGCCCACGGTCAGAAGGTAAGCCGCCTCGTGGCCTGGACGTTTCAGGGCCCCGACCAGCAACAAGCCTGGCGCGAGCGGCGCTGGAAGTAGCCTGTTGGTGCGGCTCAGAAACTACCTGTCGCCTTTCCTAGAGGCCCATAGCTGCTAGGAGAAGCCGTAGATTTGTGTGATTAGCCCGCACTTCTCCAGGCTTACAACGAGTGAAACAGGAATGAAAATCGAAACTATTGCTGATTTGTTCGAGAAAGAAGGAATATATTATTCCAAAGATAAATCATTAATTTCTTACCCCGAAAGTGGAAACAATAACTTCTTTCAAATAGAAGAAAATAGCTTCTGGTTTAATCATCGGATTAAATGCATTGCCGCGGCAGTAAAGAAATATTGTCCTGATAATGTATTCTATGATATTGGCGGTGGCAATGGTTACGTAGCTAAAAGCCTCGAAGATGCCGGAATTACTACCGTGTTGGTTGAACCGGGAGTGCAGGGCTGCTTTAATGCCAGAAAGCGCCACCTCACCAACATCGTGTGCTCGACGCTGGAAGATGCGCACTTCGCGCCGGCTTCATTGCCTTCTATTGGTTTATTTGATGTGGTAGAGCACATCGAGGATGACGTCAAGTTTCTACAATCTATCTACCAGTATTTACAGGCCGATGGGTATGCTTTTATAACAGTGCCGGCGTACCAGTTTTTGTGGTCTGCCGAAGACGTTGATGCCGGTCATTACAGAAGATATACCGTGGCGCAGTTAAATGAGAAATTAAAAAGCGTAGGTTTCTCAATTGAATATTCCACCTACATATTTTCGGTGCTGCCGCTGCCTGTTTTCATGTTTCGCACCATTCCCGGTATGCTCGGACTAAATAAAAAGCCAGGCGACTTTCATAAGCACAAAAACGCGCATACCGTTGAAAATGGGTTGGTAAGTAAGCTCACCAACAAAATATGGGACGCTGAGCTAACTAAAATCGCGCAAGGCAAATCTATTTCGTTTGGGACAAGCTGCTTTGTAGTAGCGAGAAAAATGTCTGCCTAACTGCTGTCAGTTCAAATAAAAAGGCGGCTCCCAAACTTGGGAGCCGCCTTTTTGTTGGCTAGCCTACGCTGAGGGTAGATGGGAAATTACTCCACTACCACGCGGCTCATTTGCGTAGCTTCCGACGTCACGATCTGGACCATGTAGAGGCCAGCCGGCAGCTGCGAGCCATCCACTGAAACTTCCTGGCCGTTGAGGGGGCGCGTCTGTTCCAGTACCACGCGGCCGGTTACGTCGCGGAGGGTGATGCTGGCGGTGCGGGCTTTGTTGGCTTCGAGGCGCACCGAGAACTGGCCGTGCGTGGGGTTGGGGTACACTTGCACGCGGCTCTGCTGCACGGTGGACGTGCGAGTCGCGAGAATCAGGTTGCAGACGGATACGCCACGGTTCTGCTCGGCAATGCGGGCCGCGAATTCCTGGTAGTATTGATTCGTAACGCGCGCGTCGTGCACGATGAGTGTGTTTTCGTCATTCTCGGTGTTGGCCGAGAGGCTCCAGTTGTGCGAGCCCACGAACACCTGCGGGTCCGATAGCGCGGCACCGGCATCGATGATGGCGTACTTGTGGTGCATGATGCCCGGCGTGTTTTTCACCATGATGCGGCTGCCCACGGCCTGGCGAATGAGGCGGAATACGTTGCCGGAGTTGGTGGAGCTGGTGTCGTTATTGAGGACCTCGGTGCAAGCCGCGATGTTGCGTAGCTGCACTTGGTCCCGGATGGCGCGCCCGATGTCGGTTTGCGTGTTGAGCATGGTGGCAATGTGCAGGTCGTTGTCGGCGGTGCGCACGGCTTCGATGAGGCGGCCATTCACGTTGTCGGTGGGCGAGAACCACGATTCCACCAGCTTGCCGCCGATGTTGAGGTAGTGCGGGGTGTTGTCGGTTTTGCGCGAGCCAAACTTCACGGCGCCCGTGGTAGAAGTGCTGCTGCCCCACATTTCCTCGAACTCCATCTTGTACACGCGGGCCAGGGCTTGGTCCTGCACCACAATCACGTTGTTACGGTCCGTGGAGAGCTGACCCGGCGTCCAGTTCGTGGAGCCGGTCCACACCCACGGCACGTTGGGGTTGGCGTCCTCGGCGTCGATGATGACGAATTTGTTGTGCATGATGCCCTGAATGGTGCCGGAACCGGTTTGGGTGCGGCCCGTTCTGGCCACGCCGGCGTTGAGGCTGTTGATGCTCAGGTTGGCGTTATCATCCTCATAAATCACGCGCACCCGCACGCCGCGCGCTTGGGCCGCATTTACGGCCGCCAAGATGGTGGGGCTGTTCCAGTTATAGATGGCGAGGTCGAGCGTGGCGGTGGCGCGGTTGATGTAGCGGGCCAGCGTGTCGGCCACGGCGCCGTTGGCCAGGTACACGGCGTTGTTGCCGGGCGAGGCAAGGTTAGTATTCACCGAATTGGTGAAGTAGGTGCGCATCTTGCCCGAAGAAAGCGAAGCCGTAATCATGGGCACCACGCGCGACTCCGACAGGCCGGTGGCGTTGGTGCTGCTGGCTTTCACGTAGTACACCGTGGCCGGCTGCAAGCCTGTAATGGCTACGGTGTGGCTGGTGGTGCTGGCGGCGCTGGTAACGGTCGTGAACGGGCCGGCCGCCGTGGTGGCGTATTCCAGCTTGGTGTCGCCGGCGTTCTGGGTGGTGAAATTCACCGTGAAGCCCGTGCTGGTGATGCTGGTGGGGTAGGGCGTGTTGACAAGGTTGGGCGTAGCGCCCTGCCGGAAGTCGGCGTAGACACGCGGCAGCAGTTGGTAGCCAGGCGCGGCGGGCGTAGGAGCCGTAAACGTGAACTGGCTCATAATGCCCACGGCATCGAACACGCCAGTAGGGGATGGTTTGCCAATCAGGCCGTTGGCCCCGCCCGAAGCCGGGTTGACGAACAGAACCGTGGCCGCGTTATTGTTGATGCGGTACGTGGTGTTGGCACTGAATGCCGTGACCGTAGCCCCAGCAGTGGTATTGATGGACGTAGCGCCGGTCAGCTGCACGAGCTGACCTTCGTACTGCTCGGCAAATGCAGCCGTGAAACCACTCGCCGGAAAAGCCACCGGCGCCGGGAGCGGCCGGTTGCCTGCCAGTACCGACAACGACGTTATGGGGTCAATTTCCAGCAGCCCGCGGAAGTCCTTGAGCGTGCCCGTCACGAGGATGGAGTCGCCGGGCACCACGTTGGCTAGCTGCGAAGCCGAGTACACTCCGATGCCGGCCGTACCGTCCTGGATGTAGCGGATAGCACCTAGCTCCGGGCCATTGGTCACGATGCCGCGCACTGTAACGGTAGCGCCCGACGTGTTGAAAGCCGGGGCCTGCGCCCGCGCCGCCGCGATGGTGATGGCCGTTTGCGCCTGCGCGGGCCGGAAAGCAGCCATGCTACAGAGCAAGGCCAGCAGAGTAAAATTCTTCATGCAAGAAATGAAAGAGGGATGCGACTGTGGTTCAGGAAAAACAGGCCGTAAATATCCTGCTTTTTGGTCGTAATGAAGCCTGCCAGGAGGTTATCTGTGCATTATAAATTACGGAGCCAGCGCCGCCCCCCACGCTACATAATGTTCACCTCGGGGTGCAGCTCAATACCGAACTTCTCGCGCACTGAGGCAATGATTTCGTAGGCCAAATCCCGAATGTCCTGGCCCTGCGCGCCGCCGTGGTTCACGAGCACCAACGCCTGCCGGTCGTGCACGCCGTGGGGGCCGCGGCGCAGACCTTTCCAACCGCACTGCTCAATAAGCCAGGCCGCCGGCACTTTCACGCCGCCGGGCACGGGGTAGCCGGGCAGGGCGGGGTAGTTGGCTTTCAGCTCATCGAACCGAGCCTGCGAGATTTCCGGGTTTTTGAAGAAGGAGCCGGCGTTGCCGATCTGGGCCGGGTCGGGGAGCTTGCTGCGCCGGATGCTGATAACGGCCTCGCTCACGTCGCGCGGGGTGGGCTCGCCGGCCACGCCCATGTCCTGGAGCGTGGTTTGGATGTCGCCGTAGCGCACGTTGGGCTGGGCCTGGCGGTGCAGGCGCAACAGCACGCCCGTCACGATGTACTGGTTTTTGAGCGGACCTTTGAACACGCTTTCGCGGTAGCCGAAGCCGCATTCGTCGCGGGTGAAGGTGCGCAGGCGGCCGGTGGCCGTTTCCAGGGCTTCGAGCTGCTCAAAGGTATCTTTCAGCTCGGCCCCGTAGGCCCCAATGTTCTGGAGCGGCGCGGCGCCCACCGTACCCGGAATCAACGACAAGTTCTCGATGCCGCCCAGGTGTTGGTCGAGCGCGTACTGCACCAGCCCGTGCCAGTTCTCGCCCGCGCCAGCCCGCAGCAAAGCCGTGTCCTCGTCCTGGCTGAGGATTTCGAGGCCCCAGATTTCATTTTTCAGCACCACGCCGTCGAAGTTCTGGGTGAAGAGCAGGTTGGAGCCGCCGCCGAGCACCAGCTTTTCGGCCGCCTGCACTTCCGGCAGCGCCAGCAAGGCCCGCAACTCCTCTACCGACGTGAAACGGGCGAAGAGGCGGGCTTGTACGTCGAGGCCGAAGGTGTTGTAGGAGCGGAGCGAAACGTTGTGTTCGAGGGCGGGAGCCATAGGAAACGCGGGAGGTAAGGGTGCCCGGCAAAGGTAAGGCGCCCGCGGCTGGTTCGGGCGGCCGGCCGCGTGGCCTAGCATTTCCCAAGCACAATCTCATCTTTATTACGAAGCGCGCTATATCGTAGCACCGCTCAGCTCGCGGCTTCGTAGATAGTAGCACCAGGGCCGGGAGCCGGCAAGTTCCGCTGGCCCTCCGCTCGTTTCGCTCACCTCGCTCTTTGGCCGCCATGCAGCTACACGAAGTTCTCACCCCGACGCAGGCGCGGGAATTCCTGGCTTTTCCGGTGCGCCTCTACCGCGCCGACCCGCACTACATTCGCCCGCTCGACAAGGACATCGAGCAGGTGTTCAATACGGAGCGCAACAAGTATTTCCGGCACGGCGAGCTGGTGTGCTGGCTGCTGACGGACACGCAAGGCCAAACCATTGGCCGGGTGGCCGCTTTCGTGAATGAGCGCACGGCCCGCACTTTCGAGCAGCCCACGGGCGGCATGGGCTTCTTCGAGTGCATAGCCGACCAAACGGCGGCCAACATTCTGCTCGATGCCTGCCGCGACTGGCTCGCCGCGCGCGGTATGGAAGCCATGGATGGGCCCGTCAATTTCGGTGACCGGGACCAGTGGTGGGGCTTGCTCATCGACAATTTCGGCTCGCCGCTCTACGCCCAGAACTACAACCCGCCTTACTACCGCCGCTTGCTGCAAGCCTACGGCTTCGAACTGTATTTCAAGCAGTACACCTACTTCCGCGACGTGCAGGCGCCCCTCTCGCCGCAGTACCAGGAAACCGCCATGCAACTGCTGGCCAACCCCGATTACAGCTTCGAGCACCTGCGCGTGAAAAACCTGGCCAAGTACGCCGAGGATTTTCGGCAGATCTACAACAAAGCCTGGGTGAAGCACAACGGCGTGCGGGAAATGACGCCGGAGCAAGCCGCCAACATCATGCGCAAGCTGCGCCCTGTCATCGATGAGCGGATCTGCTGGTTTGCCTACTACCGCGGCGAGCCGGCGGGCTTTTTTATCGCGCTGCCCGAGCTAAACGAGCTATTCCGCTACGTCGATGGGCAGCTCGACTGGCTGGGTAAGCTCAAATTTGCGTGGTACCGCTGGCGCCGGGTGGTGCGCACCATGACCGGCATTGCCTTTGGCATCACACCCGAGCACCAGGGCAAGGGCCTGGAGATGAGCTTTATTCTGGCGGCCAGCAAAGTGGTGCAGGACACCAGCAAGGTGCACTACCAGGACTTCGTGATGAACTGGATTGGCGACTTCAACCCCAAGATGATGAGCGTGGCCGAGAAAATCGGCGGCTCCATCTGGCGCACCCACGCCACCTTCCGCTACCTTTTTGACCGGAGTAAGAAGTTCAAGCGGGCGGAGGTGATTTGAGATAGATAGCCTAACGGGGCCTCACCCCCCTGCCCCCTCTCCTAAGGGAGAGGGGGAGCCTGACGACAGCAGAGGTATTCTGACTGGAGATGTGCGATGAGTAGCGCGGCACCGAAGGTTAGCCCCAGCGGGGCGGCATGTCGGTAGTACAGCTTGGTAGCAGTTTTTCCAGCCCCGTAGGGGCGATACCAGTCGTTGGGTGTCGCCCCTACGGGGCTGTATAATGGAATGTGCCCGGTATTTCTACCGATATGCCGCCCCGCTGGGGCTTCCGTTCTGTAGATCGTAACGTAGAGTTGGCTACCCCACAGTAGTTCTCGGATTGTTTTGCTGGCTACCTCGCGCCATCCACCGGGCAGGCGGCTTTTCGCCGCCCGCCCGGTCGTCGCTCGAACGAGGATGCCCGAACGAGGTCGGCTACAACATCAGCTTGCTTCTACCGGGCGGGCGGCGAAAAGCCGCCTGCCCGGACCAGACATCAGCTAGAGAACCGCTGCAAGTGGCGTAAGGGCCTTTTGAGCTTCATATACTACCACCCTTAAGCTGCTACACGGCTGGTGCGCCAGTTAGAATAGCAAAGAGGCCAACCTGACTGTTCAAGTTGGCCTCTCGCGTCTTCAAGTCGGCGACTTTAGTGTTCAAGATGGCGTCCTAGACGTTCTAGTTACCAACTTTAGTATTCAGGATGGCAACTTGAGTGTTCAATTCGTCGACTTTAATGTTAAAGATGCCAACTTTAATGTTCAAGACGGCAACTTGAGTGTTCACCTCTTCCACTTTGGCCTTCAACTCACCGACTTTGGGGTGATTTCATGGTCAGGACTCCCACTTTATCCAAAACGGCAAGTAGGCTACCAGCCAACGACGTATCCGGAGCAGCCCTCCATGCACAAGCAACGCATCAGTCCCGGCACACCAAAAAATCAGCACATCAGCACATCAAGAAATCAGCCCATCAAAACGAGTACTGTACGCTGGCGGTGATGTTGCGGGGGAGGATGGGGCGGACCAGGTTGTAGGCGGCTTCGGAGGGGGTGAGGCCGGCGGCGTTGCGGGTTTGGTTGTCGATGAAATCCTGGGTGATGGTTTCGCCGTTGCGGGCCGCCGCGTCGCCGAAGCCGATTGTGTTGAGCAGGTTGGAGCCCTGCACCATGAGGCGCACGCCCTTCAATTCGTAGCTGATACCGCCGAAGAGCACGCCGTAGCTAGGTAGTAGGATGGTGTTGCGGCGGTTGGCGTACCGCTCGCCAAACCAACGGTAGTTGGCAAACACGTTCAGGCCCTTCCAGAGGTAGTCGGCACCGGCCTCCAGCAGCACGTCGGGCGTGTCTTCGAGGCGGTTGCCGGCAATGGAAATGGGAGCTGCCGTAGCCGTGGGCTGCAACTGAAACTCCACCACGCGGGCCGTTTGCAGCGTGCCGATGCCCTTAAGGGTGAGACCCTCCACCGGCTGGTAGCTGACCTCCGTTTCCAGGCCCGCGCTCTGCACCGTGCCCACGTCCTGGCGCAGCGTGAAGCCACCGCCGGGGTTGGTTTGCTGCACCGTGAACGGAATGTCGCGGTTGCGGCTGTAGAAGAAGGTGAGGCCCAGGCCCAGGCGGTCGGTGGAGGCTTTGGCGCCGGCTTCGGCCTGCGTCACGCGCTGCACCTGGCCGCGGATGGTGGTGTTCTGCGTGGGGTCGGCGGGGTCCACGCCGAAGGCGAACTGGTCGTTGGTGGGCACCACGCCGGCGCTGCTGTAGCGGGCGTACACGGCGGCCCGCTCATCGAGCTTGTAGTTGGCCCCAATGGAGTAATTGAAGACGTCGAAGTTGAAATCCCACTCCCGGAACTGCCCGGTCGAAGCCAGGTAGGAGTTGTCGTAGAGCGTGGTGTAGTTGCCGTCGAGGCCGCCGTTGTTGGCGATGGGGTTTCTCGTAGCAGCCTGCAAAAAGGCGTAGCGCGGGTCCAGGTTCACGAGGGGCGCCGACTTGGCGGCGCGGCCTTCGCTGTGCGTGGTTTCGAGGCGCACGCCGGCATCGAGCCGCAGCTTATCGGTCACCCGAAATTCGTCGCCGAGGAAATAGCTCAGCACCTGGGTGGTGTTGGTGGTATTGGCCAGTAGGCCCCCGGCCGTACCGAAGCTGTAGGCCAGAAAGCCGTTCTGCGTGACCTGGAAAGCGGGTTGACCGGCCGCGTTGAGCAGCTCCAGGTTCAGCAGGCGCGGGCGGTTGCTCACTTCCTGCACAATCTGGTTGTAGCTCAGGCGCTCCTTAATAGTGTAGCGGCTGGCGTAGAAACCGGCCGAAAGCTGGTGCTGCCCCGCCGTTTTGTTGAGTTGCAGCTTGTTGATGGCGTTGGTGGCCGGCTTGTCGTCGGGGAAGATGCCGGCAATGTTCACCAGCCCGTTGCCGTTGAGCGAGGCAATATCGACGGGCTGGCCGTTGTCGGCGTAGGTGAAACGGGCCGAGGCGGCGCCTAGCGGGCGGTAGCCGGCCAAGTAGCTGCCCGCCAGCAAGGCGCCCGGCAGCGGCGAGGTCAGGTCGTACACGCCGTCGGTGCTCAGGTTGGCGTCGAGCAGGCGGGCATTGTCTTGCAGCGTGAAGCCGTTGCCAAGGTCGAAAAACACCTCCGAGCTGACGGCCTTGTAGCGCGTGTGCTGGCCATCGGCCAGATCGCGCTCCAGCGTGCCCTGGCCGTTGTTGAAGGGGTTGGGCAAGCGGTGCCGCCGGATGTGCTCCGACATCACCGTGCCGCGCCGGAAGTCGGGGCCGCCCGGAATCTGCTGCGGGTTGTTGAGGTTCTGGTACGGAATGCTGGTCAGGTAAGCCACCCGGTCGTTGAGGTACTTACCGTAAACCCGCACGTAGCCGTTTTTGAGCGTGTAGGTTACGTTGGCTTTGGCGCCGCCGCCGCGGTTGAGTGGGAAGCCGGGGTACTTGGTGCCCACGTCGTAGCGGTAGAAGCCGCCCACGTTGAAGCGCAGCGGGGTGCCTTTGATGGGGCCGCCCACGTTGGCATCCACCCGCTGCAGGCCCCCGGCCTGGGCCGCGCCTTCGCGGTCGGAGTAGAAACCCTGGTCGCCGGCCGTAAGCCGCACCACGCCGCCCATCTTGTCGCCCTGGCCGGTTTTGCTCAGGAAGTTGACCACCCCGCCGGGGGAGTTGTTGGCGTAGATGGCCGATGAGCCCCCGCGCAGCACCTCCAGCCGGTTGATGGTCTCATCAACGCGGAAGTGAATATCGGTTTTGGCGAAGGTGAGGGAGCCGGTTTCGAGGATGGGCAGGCCGTCTTCGAGCAGCTGAACGAAGCCAAAACCAGCCTCTGCATTCACCGGCAGCCCGCGCGCCGACACCGAATTAGCCGCTTCGCCACCGTCGGAGTTCACCCGGAAGCCAGGCACGGCCATGAGCAGGTCGGCGGTACCGCGGCTCACGCGGTTCTGGATTTCGCGGTTGCTGAGCGTGGTAACGGCCGTGGAGCTTTCCAGCTTGCTCTGCGGGTTGAACGTGCCCGTCACCACCACGCCGCTCATCAGCAGGGCGTCTTCGGCCAGCGTGGCCTGCACCGTGGCGTTCTGCGTGGCATCAACCGTGATGGACTGGGTGGAGGTGCGGTAGCCTAGAAAAGTAACGGTAACCGTGTAGGTGCCGGGCGCCACGTCGGTTAGCGTAAATTGGCCGTTGGCGTCGGTAGCAGTGCCCATGCTCGAGGGTTGCAGCACCACCGTGGCTCCGCTCAGGGGGCGCCCCTGGCCGTCACGGATCTGGCCGGTTACGCGGCCGGCGTTCTGGGCGGTGCCTGGTAGCGCAGTGCAGACCAGTAAGATAGCCGGCGCTAGGAAGCCGGGTAGAGTAGGAAGTCGGGTCATAGTGGGAAAGGAGAAGGCAGCAGTGTAGAGCTAGAGTACGTGCTTGGCCCCTATATGGATTGTATTGCTGGCGCATAGAAGGCGTATAACATTCCGGGGAAAGCGACTGGCAAACTGTTTCTAGGGCTACCTTCGTATAGCATTATCCGGCGGCGCCTGCGCAGTACCGGCCTTGCCTCACCGTTTTCCGCGTATGAAAAACCTTCCTTCTTTAGTTGTTCGGTTTGCTTTGTTTGGGCTGCTGGCCGCCACCTCCGCCTGCCAAACGGGCTGCGCCTACGTGCGCTACCTGATTCCACTCAACCCTACGTCCCAGAACGGCCGCCCCGTAGACCACGCGCCCTGGGATGCGCTGCTGAAAAGACACGTCAACGACCAAGGCATGGTGAATTACCGAGGTTTCCAGCAAGACAGCACGGCCCTGAACGGCTACCTGAAAACCTTGTCCGACAACCTGCCCAACGAAAAATGGACGAAGGACGAGCAGCTGACTTATTGGATCAACGGCTACAACGCCTTCACCATTCAGCGGGTCATCCGGGCTTATCCCGTCAAGAGCATCCGAAACCTAGGCGGCGACAAAACCCTGGTGAATACGGTCTGGGACCAGAAATTTATTACGCTCGGTACCGAGAAGTTCTCACTCAACGACTTCGAGCAGCGCATCATTCGCAAGAAGTTCGACGACAATCGGATTCACTACGCGCTGGTGTGCGCCGCCATGTCGTGCCCGCGCCTGCGCAACGAGGCCTACGTAGCGAGCCGTCTCAACGAGCAGCTCGACGCCCAGGGCCGTGACTTCGTCAACAACCCGCAGAAAAACCAGCTCACGCCCCCGGAAAGTCCCAAAGTGTCGGCCATCTTCGACTTCTACCCCGGCGACTTCAAGAAGAACGGCAGCACGTCGGTACAGGACGCCATCAACCGCTACGCCACCCAGAAAATCAAACCCGACGCCAAGCTGAGCTACCTGGAATACGACTGGTCCATCAACGAGCAGAAATAGCCCGGCACGAAGTAGCGAGATTTTAGAGCGGAGAACTCAGAGCCTAGATAAGGATGTATCTGGCAATTGCTTAGTAAGTGAAAACGGCCACTTTCTCAGGAAAGCGGCCGTTTTTGTGAAAGGACTCGCCAACTGGTACAGAAACGCGCATTCGTGGCTTGTCGGTGACTGAGCATAGAAGCAGCGTTTCAATACCAACCAAAACCTCCGCGCTACCGAAACCACTGCCGAGGGCTGATGGGCAGTAACCGGGGCACTTGCGCGCGGTAGCGGAGGTAGGCCGCCCCAAACTGCCGCACGAGTTTGCGCTCCTCCAAACGGGTACCCACCAGCAAGTAGGCCACGGTGCAAGCCACGAAGGTGGCCCGCGCCGTGGTGGGCGCGAGCAGCAAGTAGCCGAGCAGCCCCAGCAGCAACCCCAAGTACAGCGGGTGACGCACCACGGCGTTAAGCCCGCTCGTGTTGAGCGTGGTGTGGGCCGCGCCGGGGCCGCGCCGCACGTAGGCCCAACCCAGGAACTCGCCCAGATCATAGCCCCGCAACGCGGCCACGGCCAGCACCCCACCGCCCAGCAGCAGCGCGATGCCTACGCCAAAGAGCACTTGGTTCGGTGGCAGCAGCCAGACCTCGGGCAGCTGGGCCTGGTAATGATAAATCAGCAGAAACAGCCACACGGAAGTCTGGTTGTAGGCCAGCCGGTAAAAGCGAAACAGCCCCGGCAAGTGCCGCGCTGCCGCATTCTTAAGCCACGACGTAGCCAGCAAGCTGTGCAGCGTGAAATACAGCGTCCAGAAAATAGCCAGCAGCAGCATAAGCGCATAGTGTAAGTAGTGTCAGGAGCAGTAGCGCGAAGCTCCAGCTTCGCGCATCGTCCGCGCCGCCAGAACGGTTGCCATTCAACCCATTATCGTGCAACGATGCGCGAAGCTGGAGCTTCGCGCTACTGCCTAAAAGGCTTCGCCGATGCTGAAATAGACGCCCGAGGAGCCGGAGCCTACGCCGTAGTCGAGGCGGATATTGAGCCGGTCCTGGCGGTTGAAAGCGAAGCGTATACCCGCGCCGCCGCTCGGTTTCAACGGGCCTTCGGCGAGGTCTGCGAACTGGTTGCCGACTTGGCCGAGGCCGCCGAATACCACGCCGTTGAGGCGCCAGAACAGGCGCTGGCGCAACTCGGCTTGCACGGCCAGCAACTGCCGGTCGCGGTAGCGGCCTTCGTAGTAGCCGCGGAGCGTTTTGTCGCCGCCCAGGTTGGCCAGCTCCCGGAAAGGCACGGTGCCGGTGTGGAACTGCCCGATCAGCTGCGCGGCCAGAATGGTATTCGTGCTTTGGCCGAGCGAGCGGAAATGGCGGGCGTCTACTACGAAGCGATTGAACGAAAAGTCGCTGCCCAGGGCCGAGCCGTTGAACAGGCTGGACAGCTCCAGATAGGAACCCCGAAAAGTGCTCAGCACGTTGTCGCGCCCATCGTAGAGCAGGGCCGGGCCGATGCCGGAAATGAGCGTGTTGCCAGTGTATTCGCGCGCCGGCCGGTCGAAGAGGCGGCTTTGCGTGGGGTCATCGTTGATGCCTTGGTTCACTCGCACGTCGCGCAGGCTAGTGAGGCGGTACACGGCACCCACAAACAAACCTTGGCCTATGCGTTTGAGCACCCGCTCGTTGAAGATGAAGACTTTGTATTGAATGGTGGACTCGTCGGCGCGGCGGGTGCGCGGGCCGAAGCCGTAATAGTTGATGGGAAACTGGTTGTAGTAGCTGGCCTCGCCGGAAATGAGGAACTGCTCACCCGGCGTGAATAGCGTGTGCGTGAGTTGCAGCAGGCTCTGTTTTTTCTGCGTGCGCCACGCCACTAGCCGCGCATTCGATTTGCGCGTGGCCGTATCCGCCCCCAGCCGCCAGATGGGCAGCAGCGCCAGCCCGTAGCCAAGTCCGGTTTCCGGCTGCGAAAACACAATCGGCAGCGGAATGAAGCTCGGTTTCTCGCGCCGGGGTGCCACGGCGCCAGCCGCAGAATCGGCGGGCACGGGCAGGCGTTGCGCCGTGGCGGAACCAACCGGCACTAGCAGGAGAAACAGCACGTATAGGTAGCGCATTGGCAGAAGCAAGGAATGAAGCAATTACGCCAAACGGTAGCGCTATGGATTTCTGGCGGCCGTCTTGAGCGAGGCACAGCTAAGCGAAGACTGCCCGCCACGAAGCCAAGTCAGTCTTCAGACTGAACACGTGCCGAGTACTACTGGATAGTCCGGTTTTGTCAGTTGGAAGGCTGGTTGGAGTTCGTGGTTTCGCAAGTCTGAAGACTTGCCGGGCTGCGTGGCTGGCAGTCACGCCGACTGCGTCGGCTTAAGACTGCCGCCAGCTTGCTTACCGCACGCGGTAGCCGCGCAGAGCGTAGAACAGCAGGTAGGCATAGCACAGCGCGGGCAGCACGAAGGCCACGCGCAAGCCGCCGCCGTGCGTGGCGATGAAGCCCATGAGCGGCGGCACTACGGCCCCGCCCACAATGGCCATAATCAGGTAAGACGAGCCTTGTTTGGTGAACGGACCCAGCCCTTTGATGGCCAGCGGGAAGATAACCGGCCACATAATAGAGTTGCAGAGGCCGCAGAGAACCACCAGCCACAGTGCCACTTCGCCCTGGCTCAACATGGAGGCCACCACCAGCGCCACGGCAGCCGCGCACACTCCCACCAGCATGCGCCGGTCGTTGAAGCGTTGGAGCAGCGGAATGCCGATAATGCGGCCCACCATCACCCCAAACCAGTAAGACGCCACCAGTACTGCCCCCACGGATTTGGTGAAGCCCACGGTGGTATCGATAGGAGCCGGGGAGTTGCCGAACAGGACGGAAGCGAAGTTGGTGGCTACGTTCAGGCCGCGCACCAGCGTCTGGGTGAAGCCGCTGAGCTGGCTGATTCCCTGCGACTCGCCGTAGCGAATCAGAAACGAGCCCAGCCCCACTTCAACTCCCACGTACAGGAAAATAGCCCCAATCCCGAGCACCAAATGCGGAAAACCCAACGCCGACGCGCGGCCCCGCGAGGCGGCCAATGTTTCGGCGTTCGTCTCTTCCTCGGCCGGCAGGCTTTCGATGTCGGGCAAACTTAAAACGAAGAACACCAAGGCCAAGGCACCCAGAAACACGGCCAGCCCAATGTAGAGCGGCTTGATGAGGTTGGCTTCTTCGGTGAGGCGCTGGGCCACGGGCAGGGCCGCCAGCCGGGCCTTCATCACCTCGGAGCCCCCAAACAGAATGGCGCCTCCAATAAGCGGCGAGATGGTGCCGCCGAGCCCGTTGGCCACGCCCACGATGCTCACGCGGCTGGCCGCGCGGTTGGCCGGCCCCAGCACCGATACGTACGGATTGGCTGCCACTTGTAGCAGCGTGATGCCCGCGCCCAGCATGCCCAGCGCCGTCAGGAACAGCCCGAAAGCGCGGGTGTTGGCCGCCGGCACAAACATGAGCGCGCCGCCCGCCATCACCAGCAGCCCCAGCACGATGCCGCGCTGGTAGCCCAGCCGCTTCAGCACGTAGCCCGCCGGAAACGACATTATAAAATAGGCCAGAAAAAACGCAAACTGCACCGCCGACGACTGCAAATCGGTGAGTTGGCACACGTCCTTGAGGTAGGGCATGAGCACGTCGTTGAAGTTGGTGACGGCCCCGAACAGGAAGAACAGCGAGGTCATGGCCGCCATCGGCAGCGCAAAGCTGCGCACGACGGCCGTGGTGGAGGTGGGAGAGGAGGTGGTGAGAGGAGCGGCCATGCAGGCGGGAGATGAAGTGGGTCTTAAAGATAGGAATGTCGGCTGTAGCGTAAGCTTTCCACCAAGCCGCAACCTAACAGGTCTTGCAGACATGTTAGGTTTTCATCGCTGATGTTGCGCGGCAAGGTCCGGCTCCGGGTTGTTCAACGAAAACCTAACAGGTCTGACAGACCTGTTAGGTTGCCGGCTAACATTGCCGACCTTTGTGCCTTCCTCCTTTACAAGCAACCCGATTTATGGCCCAGGCCCGCCGCTCCGCTCCGTTTTACATGACTGCCACCACCCAGTTTGGGCTGGAAGAAATGCTGGCCGAGGAACTGTACCAGCTCGGAGCTACCATCGAAAAGGTGGGCCAGCGGGCCGTGGAGTTCGTGGGCGACATGCAGCTCTGCTATGAGGCCAACCTGTGGTGCCGCACGGCGGTGCGCATTCTGCGGCCCTTCGCCGGCTTCTACGCCCGCGACGAAAAAGCCCTCTACCGCGAAGTAGGCCGCATCGACTGGCAGGAGTACATTCAGCCCGAGCAAACCTTCGCCATCACGGCCGTCGTCAATAAGTCCACGTTCGAGCACTCTTTGTTCGTGGCCCAACTCACCAAGGACGCCATTGTGGACCAGTTCCGGGCCCGCACCGGCAGCCGCCCCAGCGTAGACGTGAAAAACCCCGACATTCGGCTGCACCTGCACATGCTGGAAAACGAAGTGGTGCTGAGCCTCGATTCCAGCGGCGAGTCGCTGCACAAGCGCGGCTACCGTCAGCAAACCAATGTGGCTCCGCTCAACGAGGCGCTGGCCGCCGGCATCCTGCTACTTGCCGACTGGGACGGCCGGAAAACCCTCGTGGACCCCATGTGCGGCTCCGGCACGCTGCTCACCGAGGCGGCCATGCTGGCCCAACGCATCGCGCCTGGCCTCTATCACGAAGGAAAGTTTGCCTTCGAAAACTGGCCCGATTTCGACAAGGCCCTGTGGGATTCCGTGCGCCTCGACGCCGAGCAAGCCCGCCTCGATGAGCCTCAGGCGTTGCTCTACGGCTCCGATCTGTCGGCGGAATACATAGAATTGGCCCGCCAGAACGTGGAAGCCGCGGGCCTTGAAGACTTTATTCGCCTGGCCGTGCGCGACGTGAAAGATGCTGCCGCCCCCAAAGGCGAACCGGGCATCGTCGTCATGAACCCACCGTATGGGGAGCGTATCGGGGAAGAAGCCGAGATGGACGCGCTCTACAAAACCATCGGCGACACGCTCAAAACCAATTTTCAGGGTTATGACGCCTACATTTTCACCGGCAATCTGGAGGCCGCTAAGCGGGTGGGCCTCAAAACCTCGCGCCGCATCCCGCTCTACAACGGCCCCATCGACTGCCGCCTGCTGAAGTACGAGCTATACCAGGGCAGCCGCCGCGCCTCCTTTCCCGGCCCCGCCACAACGTAAAGCGTCTCCCTTGGTCAAGAAGTTGGCGGGCGCAAGCCCGCGAAGAGCTGCCTCTGGACCGCGAAAAGCCAAGTCATGAGTGCGAAGAGTTGCGTCTGGACCGCGGAGCAGAGAGTCGGGGGCGCGGAATGGAGTGACGACGGCGCGGAATGCCCCACCACCCCCACCGAGCGGGCGGTTCAGGCCGCGGGTGTGCGAGAAGTAGCACCGCAAGCGCGTGATACAACGGTTCTCGGGTTGGTGTACTGGCTGCGTAAGCTGTAGCGCGAAGCTCCCGCTTCGCGCCTCGTTGCACGACCGGTCCCGCGCCACTGGCGCCATACAACCATATTGTTCAACCTCAGCAACGATGCGCGAAGCTGGAGCTTCGCGCTACACCCCGTACCGCAACCTGAAATTCGCTCTGAGTGAAATGTTGCCGCCCATCATCCATAGAGAAGGCCATTGCTGTATCATATTGCAATGGCCTTCTTTATGGATGATGGGCGGCAGGCTTGAGCCGACGGCTTAGCGTACGTGCTGCAATTTGATGGTCTGGCGGCCCGCCGGGGTGCTGAGGACGGCGTGGTAAAGGCCCGTTCCTAGCTTGGAAGCCGGAAACTGAACCTGGTGTACTCCCGGTGTTTGCGTCTCGTCTACCAATACGGCCACGCGCCGGCCAAGAGCGTCGCTCACTTCCAGCCGCACCGGACCCGCCTGGGCCAGCTGGTACACGAACGTGGTTTGCTCGTTAAATGGATTCGGATATACGGCCATGATTTTGCCGGTGGACTGAGTGGTTGCGAGTGCGCGCCCGCTCGTGGTACTTGTCGCGGGGTACAACCTAGCTTTCGGAACGATTTGCTTGGGTTGGCTGGCGCTCGACCATAGTAACTGCACCTGGGCACCGCCGCCGTTTTCGTAAAAATCCAGCTCCAGGTCGTACTTCTGGCCGGCTTGCAAGGCAATAGTGCCGCTGGATTCGCGCGGGCCGTGGTCGGAGAAGTCGTTGGTGATCTGGACGCCGTTCACCTTCAGCCGCACTCCGTCGTCAGCATTGGTGTAGAACGAATACACTTCCGAGTACTGCGCCTGCACCTGCCCGCGCCAGCGCGCCGAAAACGTATTCTCACCGATGGCGCTGCTTGGCGAACCATTGCCCCAGTTGAAATTGACGATGCTATCCGTCCGGGTTACGCTGGCGCCGCTGAAATCCTGGTTGTCGAAGTAGGTAGCAGCTAAACCGATACCGCCTCCGGTGGAAACCGGCGGCATGGGCGGCGTAACGCTGCCGGAAGTGCTCAGGTACGCTAGAATGGCGCTTTGTCCGGTTGGAGTGGCGCTGCCCCAGGCCGGCACCTGCGCCGTAGGAATAACATTGCCAGATGCCGTGCCAGGGCTGCTTGGGCTTTCACTGTGTAGCCCCAGCGCCACTACGCCACCCGCCACGGGCAGCACGCCGTACAGCTCGGTATTGCTGCCCCCACTGCCCGTTGCCGGGTCAAACTTACCGGTGATCAAGGAACTATAGACCAGCGCCGACAAATCGGGCTTGTAGACCCGCACGAAATTGTTCCAAGGGCTAGTACCCGCCCCAGGCTTAACGCCTTTTTGGAAGGCGCCAGCCGTGGTAATGGTTTTGCGCCCTGAGCATACCACGCACACCGAGCCATCGTCGGCTACTTGCACGTCTTTGCAGCGCGTGGTATTCACGTTCGGCCAGCCGCCGTTGGGAGAAGGCCAGCCATCCAGGTTCGGGTCTGCTGAAGCAGGGCCGTAGTTATTGGAGCCCTCGTTGAATTCGGCCACGTACGAGCTATTTCGCAGCGTGCCGTCGGCGAGCTGTAACTTGCCTAACCAGCTGATGTGGATGTTGCCATTGCTGCCGGTGAAGTTGTTCTGGAAACCCGAAGCGCCGGGGTTGGCCGCCACCGTATTACCTTCCCAAAAATTCTCGGAGTTGTTGCCGTGCGTGCGAGCTAGCACTACCAGCGCGGCCGTGGCACCGGTTTGCGAGTAGTCCACCGCTAGGTCGTCGATGTACTGGTCGGGGGAGGAAGTCATGAGCGTGCCATCGGGCCGAATTTCGTGGTAGAGCCGGCTCCACCATTTCAAATCGCCGGTTTGGTCATAGGCTATCACCGCTGGCTCAAAATCCGGATTGCCGCCGGGCAGCACACTCTTGGCGTTCATGCCGAGGTAGATATGGTTGTTGCGGCGGTCGATGACGAGAGCGGAAGGGCCATATACAAAAGTGGCGGCTTCCGAGTAGCCGGTATAGCCGGGGCCGCCCGCGCCTTTACCAGTTGCGGGGTCTCCAGGCCCTGAGTAGAAAACGTCGAGCGGCCATTTTCCTTTCTTGGTTCCGCCGTTGCCGTCGGGTTGCACCAGGTTGAAATCAGCCTGCGTCCAGGAGCGCAAATCGCACCGGCCGGCTCTTTTGAAGATGATGCTGCTATAGCTGATGGCCGCTTCGCCGCCGGGGGCCGTAGCGGCTAAACCCGCGTATTCCGACCCGGTTTTTAACTTATGATAGCGCCAGTTGGGCACTACGTCGGGCTGGCCATCGGCAGTCAAGCGGCGCGCTTCCGCCCACTCATAGCCATGCGACTGTCCCCAGACATATACCACCTTGCCGTCGGTGCCCACGTCCCAGGGATGGTAGGTTTTGGGGTAGTCTGCTGCCCACGCCGCTGAGGCCCAGGACAAGTCTGTCGGGATGCCGTTTACGAAGTTGTTATTGAGCTTCGCGATGAAGTAGCCGCCGCTATTGTCTTTGGTGTCGCTGGTATTGCCCGAAATAAAGATGCTCCCGGTTGCCTGCCCGGGAATGTTGGATGCCTTAATAAAGCGGACATCTTCTACAGCTCCTTTGGGGAAGTGAAGGACCCGCAAGATGGTTTGCAAGTCGCTGCTCAAGTGTAATATAAATCCAATTTTTCCAGTGCCTGAACCGTTCTTGATACCATGAGTACCCAGCACTTGCCGAGGCACGTTGCTGCTTACCCAGTTCAGGTCTTCGGCATACCCACCCACGAGGTAGTTGCCGTCCGACAAGCGGTGGGCGTCGTAGAAGACTTCCTTTCCGGTACCACCCGCGTAAGTCACCAGGTTTTGAGCCCGCGCCGATAGGCAAAGTACCCATAAAAGCAGGATGCCAAAGCCGTTAAAGAGTTTACTGCTTGCTTTCATATATTACAATTAATGAGTGGAAGGAATTAGTTGAGCTTTGGGTTGCCGAGAAAGATGTTAGTGTTGAAAAACAGTGATATAACTTCATTTTATGATGCAATAAACTTAATCATCATCCAAATTATGATTGCCTATTAATCGAAATTATACTACTTCTGACGCTTTCTTGCTCTGGCTTTAACTAAGGTCGTTGGCTGTTTTTTGAATTACAAGTATTCCTCATTAAGTCTGTTGCCAAGCCTTAATTATGTTAGTAATAAAACTGTCGTGCTTGGCAACAGAGTCAGTAATAAAGCGGTTGAACTTCAAGGTTTTTACTGCCGTATTTCACCGTCGTGCCTTTGGGTGAGGAGGCTGAAAACAGCCAAGAAATGACGATTGCATTGGCAATAGTAGAAGATAAATGAAGCTGTTTAATCGCGGCATTATGCAAAATATGAGTTACTTTGTAAACGCGTTTCTGTGGAGAATTTCGGGGCAGGAAGTAGCAAATGCTGCATCAAGCTGCCGTTGGTTTGCAGAGGCTGAGAAGCTCAACATCGGTCTACGGCTGGCTGTATCTTAGATTTCCAGGGAGAGGCTAGGAGGTAGGTTGTACCTTTGTCAGCTAATCCTTTGCTTATGTCCTCCTTCGCCGACCTCGGCCTCGCGCCTTATCTGCTCCAAGCCCTCGAAGAGCTGCAATTCACTCAGCCCACGCCCGTGCAAGAGCAGGTGCTTCCGCTCACGCTGGACGGGCAGGATGTGGCCGGGCAAGCCCCCACCGGCTCGGGCAAAACGGCTGCCTACGGCCTGGGCCTCTTGCAGCAGGTAGACGTGAAGCAGGACACCGTGCAGATGCTGGTATTGGTGCCCGCCCGCGAACTGGCCCTGCAAGTGCGCGACGCTCTCAAGAAAATGGGCAAGTTTCTGCCCAATCTGCGGGTGGCGGCCTTTTACGGCGGCCACGCTTTCCGCGAAGAAAAAGCCGCGCTCACGCAGGCGCCGCACATTGTGGTAGCCACGCCCGGCCGTTTCCTCGATCACCTCGAACGGCGTACCATCATCCCGAACCAACTCAAGAGCTTGGTGCTCGACGAGGCCGATAAGCTGCTGGAGCTAGGCTTTCAGGACGAGTTGGTGGAGATTGTGAAACGCCTGCCGCGCCGCCGTCAGACGCTGCTCTTCTCGGCCACGATGTCGGATAAGGTGCTGGAATTGATTCGCAAAAACCTCACGCGGCCCCGCGTCATCAACCTGGGCCAAGACGAAGACCGGCTGCCCGAATCCCTAACGCTGCTCGGCCACGTGGGCCCCATCGAACAGAAACCCGCTGCGTTGCTGCACCTGCTGCGTCAACCCGAAACCGGCCGCGCCCTCATCTTCTGCAATACCCGCGAAAAGTGCCAGGAACTGGCCCGCTTCCTCCAGGGCCGCGAAGTAGCGGCCGAAGTGCTGCACGGCAAAATGCCCCAGCCAGAGCGTGATAAAGCTCTTCTAAAACTGCGTAACGGTTCCAGTCAGGTGCTGGTAGCCACCGACGTAGCCGCCCGCGGCCTCGACGTAACCCAGCTCGACACCGTCATTCAGTACGACGCCCCCGACAAAGCTGACGCCTTCCAACACCGGGCTGGCCGCACAGCCCGTGCCGGCGCTGAGGGCACCGCGCACCTCTTGGCAACACCCAAGGAACAGGCCCACGTGCAGAAATGGCCGGTAGCAGAGAGCATCAAGTGGCACGAGATGAAGGCGCCCAAACTGCCACCCGCCGCTGCTAAGACTCCCCGCCCCGAAAACGTGACCCTGCACGTATCGGCCGGCAAGAAGGACAAAGTCAGTGCCCACGACTTGGTGGGCGCCTTCGTGAACGTGGGCGGCGTAGACCGGGAGCAAGTCGGCCACATTGAGGTGTTTGATTACTACAGTTATGTAGCCGTACCGCGCCAAATGGCCCAGGAAGTAACGCAGCGCCTATTAGGCGCGAAAGTAAAAGGCAAGAAAGTGCGCGTAACAATGGTCGTCTGAACCACGGATTCGGGTGGATTTTTCGGATTCCGTGGATTTTGTGGCCGAATGATAATAGCCAATCAAAATCAAAAAGGCCTACTAAACAGCAGGCCTTTTGTTTTATGTGGTGTGGCAGACCATAAAGAGGGTAGCAAGTTTGTATTCGGCGGGTTTGCGGACCAATTTGCGCAAAATATACGCTCACGTTCGTCCTGCTCGTTTTTTGGCTTCATCCCCAGTTCCGCCTTCCGCCCAACAGCTCCTCTTCATCTGTAGCCAAAACCGCTGGCGCAGCCTCACCGCCGAGCGGCTCTTTGAGGGGCACGCCCACTACGAAGCTCGTTCCGCCGGCACGGAGCCAGGTGCCAGGGTGCGCGTCACGGCTGGGCACTTGGGCTGGGCCGATGTGGTGTTCGTGATGGAGCGCAAGCACGCGGATATTCTGCGGCAGAAATTCGGTGCGGCACTGGCCGGTAAGCCCCTTATCACTCTGCGCATTCCCGACAAGTTTCAGTTCATGGACCACATCCTGCAAGACCTGCTCCGTGAGCGGCTGCAAGAACACCTACCCGAACTGTAGCCTAATAGGTCTGTAGACCTGTTAGGCTTTCGCTGCACGAGCATCACTCGCACAAGGGCAGCATGTTATTATGATGGAAACCAAACAACTTGCTGCCCGTTTAGCCGCCCATGAGTTATTTGATTTTTGCCGCTTTTCTGGCGGTTGTGGGAATTCTGTTCTACCGCTACGTTACGGCTGATGCACGCCGTCGTGCCGCCGCAGTGGCCGAGAATTTTCCGGCCGCGTGGCGGCAGATTCTGGCCGAGCGCGTAGCCTTCTACCTCTCCCTCACGCCCGGCGACAAAGAGCGGTTTGAGAAGCGCATGCAGGTGTTTCTGGCTCAGACGCGTATCACCGGCATTCAAACGGAGATAGACGATGCCACTCAGGTGCTGGTAGCGGCTTCGGCCGTCATTCCCGTTTTCGGCTTTCCTGAGTGGGAGTACGGCAACCTGAGCGAGGTGCTAGTCGTGCCCGATGCTTGGAATGAGCAGCAGGACCCCAACAAAGAAGTGGCGCCGCTGGCCGGCACGCTGCTGGGCAGCGTCCGCAACTTCCAGACTTCGCACTACATGCACCTCTCCAAAGCCTCGCTGGAGCGCGGCTTCCAGGATACGCTCGACAAGCAGAACGTGGGCATTCACGAGTTTGCGCACCTGCTTGATGAGGCCGACGGCACCATCGATGGCGTGCCCGCCACGACGCTGCCGGCGGAATTGCGGCCCGAGTGGCAGGAGGTAATGGCGCGAGAAATAGCCGCCATACGGGCCGGCCACTCCGAAATCAACGATTACGCCGGCACCAACGAGGCCGAGTTCTTTGCTGTCGTGACGGAGTATTTCTTCGAGAAGCCGGAGAAGTTGCAGGAGCATCACCCAGAACTATATCAGTTGTTGATGCGGGCTTTCCGCCAAAACCCTAAGAAGCGCTTCCTTCGCTTCGCCGTGGACCCGCGCGAGTGGATTCGTAGCTTGCGTAGCCGCCGCAAGTTCGGCCGCAACGACCCGTGCCCCTGCGGCAGTGGCAAGAAGTACAAGGACTGTCACCTGTTGCAGCAAGCGGCGTAGCTAGTGTCATTGCGAGCATGTGGCGCATCAAGCCAGGGACGAAGCAATTCTTCCTCTCGCTGAAACCAGCCCACTGAACGGATAAGTGTTCGGCCGATAGTATGCTAACTTTAGGCCAGCCATGAAAAAACCCTTCCTACCCATTCTTGCGGTGGCCACACTAGCCGCTTGCGCGCCCACCGCCAAAGCGCCCACGGCTACTACCACACCGGCCACTAGCACACCCGAACCCGCCACCCAACCCGCCACCCAACCCGCGGCGCCCTCCTGGGAGCAGCAGGCCGATGCGTTTCTAAAGACCTACACTAGCACTTACCAACGCCTGTACACGCAGGCGACGGAGGCGGAGTGGCGTTCCAACACGCGCATCGTGCCCGGCGACACCAGCAACTCCGGGGCTACGGCCCGCGCCAATGAGCGAATGGCCGCCTTCACGGGCAGCGCCGATAACATCCGGCAGCTCCGGCAACTGCTTGAGCACAAAGACCAACTCCCGGAGCTACAAGTGAAGCAGCTGCAAACGGCCCTCTACAACGCCGCCAACTCGCCCCAGACTATAGCCGAGGTGGTGAAACGCCGCATCAAAGCCGAAGCCGCCCAAACCGAAAAGCTCTACGGCTTTGACTATAAGTACGCTGGCAAGTCAGTAACTACCAACGACCTGGATGAGCTGCTGCGTAAGGAGAAGAATCCCGCCAAGCGGCAGCAGATCTGGGAGGCCAGCAAAGCCATTGGCCCCACGCTCAAAGACGGCCTGCTCAACCTGCGCGACCTGCGCAACGAGACCGTGCAGGCGCTCGGCTACCCCGACTACTTCACCTACCAGGCTTCCGACTACGGCCTGAGCCGCGAGGAAATGATGGCTCTGGTGCGTAAAATCAACGAGGAGTTGCGCCCCCTTTACCGCGAGCTGCATACCTACGCCCGCTATGAGCTAGCCAAGAAATACGGCGTCAAGCAAGTGCCTGACTACCTGCCCGCTTCCTGGCTGCCCAACCGCTGGGGCCAAGACTGGAGCGCGATGGTCGATGTGAAGGGCCTCAACATTGACCCGGTGCTGGCCAAAAAAGGAGCCGAGTGGCAGGTGAAGCAGGCTGAGCGATTCTACCAGAGCTTGGGCTTCCCGGCGCTGCCGGCTAGTTTCTACGAGAAAAGCAGCCTTTACCCGCTGCCCAAAGACGCCGCCTACAAAAAGAACAACCACGCCTCGGCCTGGCACATGGATCTGGAGCAAGACGTGCGTAGCCTGATGAGCGTGGAAGGCAACACTGAGTGGTACGAAACCACCCACCACGAGCTGGGCCACATCTATTACTACCTCACCTACACCAACCCCGACGTGCCGCCGCTGCTGCGCCAAGGTGCCAACCGCGCCTACCACGAGGCCATGGGCAGCCTCATGGGCCTCGCCGCCACTCAAAAGCCCTTCCTGGCGGGTCTGGACCTGGTGAACGCCAAAGCCCAACCCGACCTGACCCAAGCCTTGCTCAAAGAAGCCCTCAATTACGCTGTCTTCATTCCCTTCGCCTCGGGGGTGATGAGCGAGTGGGAAAACAGCTTCTACGCCGATAAGCTGCCCGCCGACCAACTCAATGCCCGGTGGTGGCAGCTGGCCAAACAGTACCAGGGCATCGTGCCGCCCACCGCGCGCGGCGAAAACTACCTCGACCCCGCCACCAAAACCCACATCAACGACGACCCCGCGCAGTACTACGATTACGCCCTCTCGTACGTCATCCTGTTCCAGCTTCACGACCATATTGCCAAGAACATCCTCAAGCAGGACCCGCACGCCACCAACTACTACGGCAGCAAGGAAGTAGGCCAATTCCTGGCCGACATCATGCGGCCCGGCGCCAGCAAGGATTGGCGCACCGTGCTCAAAGAGAAAACCGGTGAAGACCTCTCCGCCCGCGCGATGGTGGAGTATTTCCAGCCGCTGATGGCGTATCTGAAACAGCAGAACAAGGGGCGGAAATACACGATGTAAATTTTCAGTGGAAAGACTCTTTCATTGAGTCCTTCTGTTGGTACACCATTGGCAGCATCTGACATAGTTTTCAAAACGAAAAAGCCGGCTCTATTGAACCGGCTTTTTCGTTTTGAAAAAAGAAAGCAACTAGAAATTAGCTTCTGCTCCGGGTAGGTCAATTAAAATAAATTGTGCGTCTTTGCTGGCGCGGATTTCCAGCACGTGCTCGTCCGTGGAACGCACTTGGTCGTTGGGCCCAATATCGACACCGTTGATATAGAGCGAGCCTTCTTTCACGTAGATGAAGGTATTGCGGATGGGGAAAGTTTTGAACGTAACCGTCTTGTCTTCTTGCAGATTACACCAGTAAATGGTGGAATTGGAATTCATGTACACGACATTCTCCAATACTTTTTGCCCTGAAACCAACGGCCGCAGCTCATTCTTGTGGCCGCTAAGGAAGTTCAGGTCCATATCCTCGTAGCTAAAAGCCAGACCTTTCTGCGAGGGTACAAACCAGAGCTGATACAGATGCAGCGTCTCGTTGGTGTGGTTGAATTCGGAGTGGGCAATGCCGGTGCCGGCCGTCATGCGCTGCACGTCGCCCTTCTTGATTACGCGCTTGTTGCCCGAGGTGTCTTCGTGCGTCAGCTCGCCATCGAGCACCAGCGTCACGATTTCCATGTCGGAGTGTGGATGCTGCGGAAAGCCGGATTGCGCCTGTATGGTGTCGTCGTTGAAGACGCGCAGGGGGCCGAACTGCGTGTTCTGCGGGTCGTAGTAATCGGCGAAGCTGAAGAGGAAGTAGCTGTTGAGCCACTGTACCGGGGCAGCGTGGTGGCGGGCCGGAGCCGGAATGATCTTGAGCATGGCGGGAGAGGTTGAGTTGTCGTATTGCCTTACGGGCTAACGCGGCGGGAAGTTAGCCGTAGCATACGAGGGCTGTCATTGCGAGGCGCAGCCGTGGCAATCCTTCCTCTCTTTGAGACCAGTATTCTAAACAGACAAGCCCTTGACGACTGATAACGTCAAGGGCTTGCTGCTTCATTTAAGTTGTACGCTGTGAGAGGAAGGATTGCGTCGTCGTGCCTCCTCGCAATGACAGCGGCCAATTAATTATACCTTCTTCATGGTGCTTACTTGCTGCTGCAAATCCAGTACGATGCTGGCCAGGCGGTTCAACGAGAGGTCGGCGATGGGGAAGGTACTGCTGATGTAGGCTTTGGCTTCCCAAATTTCTACCACATCTTCTACGTCAATTTCGTAGGGCGAGTACACCGGGTTGTCGGAGTGCAGGGCCAGCATGGCGGCGTCCTTGAGGCGGTTGAAGACGCGCTTGAACACAATGCCTTCCTTGCTGCTCACCACGATGCAGGGTGTGCCATCCTTGATGCTCATCCAGTCATCGACGTAGCGGCCCACGATAACGGTGCCGCTGGCGATGGGCAGCATGGAATCACCGGCAATTTCAAAGGCGCGGTAGGTGCCGGTGGTGCCCAGCATAGGCAGGCGGAACTTGGGCAACTCTTCGAGGTATTCGGGGTCAGCGTAGCCGTTGAGGTAGCCGGCGGCGGCTTTTTGCGGCACTAACTCAATATTCTCGTTCTGCTCCTTATCCACGGTCAGGGCCAGAATGCGCAGGTTGCCACCGGGGCGGGTAGGGTTGGGGCCGCCGGGAGTGCCCGCCGTTTCCAGCTGGCGCACCGCCGCTTTAGCATTCTTCTTTTTGCTAAAGTCAGTGGTTACCAACTGATCGAGCGAGATGCCGAACAGGCGGGCCATATTGACGAGGGTGGCGAGCTTGGGCTCGGCGCGGCCTTCTTCATAAGCGCCCACGAGCGAGCGTTTGATGCCAAGTTTTTCGGCCATCTGGGCCTGCGTCAGGGCCAGTTCGCGCCGCCAGAATTTGAGGTTCGTGTTAATCATTGCGCAGGGGAGCCGGTTGAAAAGGCTACAACGGTAAATAATTACCGGCTCACGAAGATACGAACCCTTCTACGCGAATACTAATTCAATTAGCTGAAACTTTTAGTAAAATTTTTGGCAGCGCCAGACCGGCTCTCTCAACTCTTGGCTTGCGCGCGAATCGTTGGCTTACGAGAACCGCGACAACGCTGTCCGAAAAATATGCACGTCAGCAATTGCTTCCAGCACCGTAGCCAGACGTTAAAATCCGCGGTTAGAGCGTTTCAGGGCTGTTTGCCTGGGCAGTGGCCGGCTCCGATTCAACCCACCACTCGTCGTTTTCCCAGTAGCTATTCCAGCCTAGCTTAGCGTATTTGGGGTTGAAATCTGCCTCCCGGCCCCCGATGAGAAAGTCGGAGAGCAAAGTGTCTTCATAGGTGAAAATATCCTTTACCCAGACCACCGATTTCTGCTGCCCGCTGGCGTTGCTGGTCCAGGTGCCTTTAAACGTGACATCGCCCCGGTGGGAGGCGCCGTGTTTACCCTGGGAAAAGGAGGTCAGCGCACCATCGTCGTTCACCATAAAGTCGGCGGCTACTTGGCCGCGAAATACCCCGGCACCGCGCGCGGCAGCCTCTTCCCGCAGCGTGAAGCGGCCAGTGGCCGAATACAGATTTTCTCCGTCTTCAAAGTCCAGCCCATACTTCTGGATTTCTTCCAGCTCCTGCTTCGTGAGCTTAGGCTGCGCCATCTTTTGCTCGAAAACGATGGTTCCCTCGACTGGCGTAATAACTCCTTTGAAGCGGTTTTTGCCTTTTACGTGATAAAGCTGCGGCGTGGCAGCATCGCGGCGGACATCCGTCAGCACGAACTCAATACGGTACTGCTCAGGGCCGTAGAAGCCGTTTTGCGCGATGGGCTGCTTGCTATCCAACTGCATCAACGGCGCGAGGTCGTGCCGCGCGAAAAAGCGTTGGGCTTCCGGGCTCAGCTTCGGAACCGTTGGGGCAGGAGCCGCCTGCGCCACAGACTTGGCTTGAGCCACTACCACGGTTGGGGTTTGGGTGGCAGCTACTGCGGCGGTTGGGGCTTCAGTAGCAGCCGCTTGAGCGGCCGGTTGCTGCTGGCAGGCGGCGCAGAGTAGCACGGCCAGCAAGGGCAAATAAGTCAAGGAGATTTTCATACTATGAGCAGCTTGAGGCTTACAATGTGCTAACGGACGGAAATATAGGCATTTACTCAATGCGTAGTTTCTACTAAAGCAGAGGCTGGCTTAGCGCTAGCAACTGCGCTGCCCACCTGGAGTGCCCGGACGTACCAGCGCCCCAGGCCCGCTTGCACCAGCACCTCTGCCAGCAGTAGGTTACCCGTCCAGGAAAGCCAGGTTACGGTGAGGTAGGTTTCGAATGGCTTGGTGTGGAACAGGTGGTGGAGCCCGTAGCTTTCTAGGCGCAGACTCATGGCGGCCAGCGTAACGGCGTAGGCGCGCAGCATCCATTCGGCGTGGAGGAGCCAGCGGCGCTGCCGGGCCATGCGGTAGGCTTGCCACGTGGCCAGCCACCACACCAGACACTGCATTGTGAAGCCTACTTTGGCCGCTAATCCGCCGTTGGCAAAGCCAGCCAGAATAAGGCCCGAAGGCGCGGCTAGGGCCAGAATGGACACCACATAGACTTTGCCCAGCGTGCGGTGCAGCCGAGGCCGCCAGCGGTACAGCGCTGGTACGAGTTGCAAGAGCCCGACCACCAATACCCACAAGCTGCTGGTGATGTGCACGTAAAAGCCGAGCCGGAAAAGTTCGTTGTCGTTGGTCGCGTCCGACTTGGTGGTGAGGAATAAGATGCCCTTCTCGAAGCTCAAGTAAGGAAGCACCTTCGAAAGCATAAGCACGCTGAATGCTCCCACGGCCAGAAAGGCGAGTAGCTGCGTAACGCGCGAAGCAAGAAGAGGCGAAGCGGGCATATAGTAAATGTAAGTGCCGTTCGGGTTGCTTTATAAAGTGTAGCGCGAAGCTGGAGCTTCGCGCTACATGCCAGCGAATACATTTACCCTGTAACCGCTCTAAACACAAACCGACACTCATAGCAGCGACTCGCGCTGCTCTTACAAAGTTCTTGCGCCCGTTTATTCGCCGCGCAGCTTCTTGAAATACATCAGGGCCAGGCGGAGGCGGAAATAGTCGTACTTCTCGCGCAGGTGGTCGAATAGGTCGCGGAGCATCGGGCTGCCGCCGAGCTGAGCTTGGGCGGTCTGGATTTCGGCTAGGGCCTCCGGCGTGAGGAAGTCGGTGATGCGCAGGTCGTGGCCGTTGGCGTAGCAGGTGGTGAGGTGGGTTTGCACGGTGGAAGCGGCCAGTCCGCGCCGCTCAGCAATGGCGTCCACGCTCAGGCCCATGCGGTGGAGCTGAAATGTGGTTTCGGCGGTGCTACCGGCTTCGGTGTTGGCTTCGCGCTTGCGTGGGGCGCGGGGCGCGCTGGGGTCGTCGGCGTCGAGGTTGCCGGCTACGTCCTGGGCCTCGGCTTCGGCGGTGGGGTTGCCGCCGTGGGCCAGAATCTCCCTGATGAATGGCTCGCCGTAGTTGTCGAATTTCTTCATGCCCACGCCCGAAATAGCCAGCATGGCTACCCGGCTTACGGGGCGCTCCACGGCCATCTCCTGCAAGGTGGCATCCGTGAAAATCACGTATGGCGGCACGTTCTGCTCGTCGGCAATGCGCTTGCGCAAGGCGCGCAGAGCCTCGAACAGTTGGGCCTCGCGGGTGGCCGGGGCAGCAGCAGTAGCCGCCGCTTTGCGGCCCCGAGTTGGCTTCTCGGCTTTCTCCGAAGGCTGGAATTTCTTCAGCGCCAACGGACGCTGGCCTTGCAGCACTTCGCGGCCTAGCTCCGTGATTTTGAGCGCATAGCCTTCCTCGTAGGCAATGTAGAGCAGACCATCATTCAGCATCTGGTGGATGTAGCTGTACCAGTCGAGGTAAGGCAGGTCGGCGCCGGCGCCGTAGGTTTTGATTTGGTCGTAGCCGCCCGATAGCACGGCTTGGTTGCGCATGCCGCGCAGCACGTCGATGAGCAGACCGATGGAGGCCCGCTCGCGCATGCGCACTATTGCCGACAAGGCCTTCTGGGCAATGAGGGAGCCGTCGAAGGTGGTGGGTGGGTTGCGGCAGATGTCGCAGTTGCCGCAGTCTTTGGTGAGGGTTTCGCCGAAGTAGTTGAGCAGGATTTTGCGGCGGCAACTGGCCGCTTCCGCGAACTGCTGCATGCGCTCCAGCTTGGTGAGGTTGAGCTGGGTGAGCTGCGGATTTTCCTTGGTCAGCATTTCGCGCAGCTGCATCACGTCGGCGAAGCTGTAGAATAGCACCGCCGTGGCCGGCGAACCGTCGCGCCCGCCACGCCCGATTTCCTGGTAGTAGCCCTCGATATTCTTGGGCAGGTTGTAGTGAATCACCCAGCGCACGTTGCTTTTGTCGATGCCCATGCCGAAGGCAATGGTGGCCACGATAACCTGCAAATCGTCCTTGAGGAAGCCTTCCTGTACGGCGGAGCGCTGATTGGGCGTGATGCCCGCGTGGTAGAAACCGGCCTTGATGCCCTTGGCCTGAATCTTGGCCGTGAGGGTTTCGCACTGCTTGCGCGAAAGACAGTAGATAATGCCCGCCTCGCCGGGATGGCGCTCCAAAAAGTCGATGATGCCGCCCACGCGGTCCTGGCCGGGGCGCACGATGAGGTTGAGGTTGGGCCGGTCGAAGCTGGAGAGGAACACCTGCGGGCTCTGGAGGCGCAGCTGCTGCTGGATGTCGCGCTGGGTGAGGCGGTCGGCGGTGGCGGTAAGGGCAATGATGGGCACCGAGGGAAACTGCTCGCGCAGCACCCGCAGCTGCGTGTACTCGGGGCGGAAATCGTGGCCCCAGGAGCTGATGCAGTGCGCTTCATCGATGGCGAACATGCTGATGCGAGCCCGCTTGAGAAATTGCAGAAAACCGTCGGAAAGCAGCTTTTCGGGGCTCACGTAGAGCAGCTTAAGGTAGCCGTTGAGACAGTCGCCGCAAATGCCGTTTTGCTCGCTCTGCCCCACGCTGCTGTTGATGTAAGCCGCCGAGATGCCGTTGGCTTTCAGGGCTTCCACCTGGTCTTTCATCAAGGCAATGAGTGGCGATACCACCACGCAAACGCCTTCGCTCACCACGGCCGGCACCTGAAAGCACACCGATTTGCCGCCGCCCGTGGGCATTAGTACCACCGTATCGCGCCCGCTCAGAATGCTCTGGATAATGTCTTCCTGCATGGGCCGGAAGGTGTCGTAGCCGTAGTACTGCTTCAGGACGCGGCGAGCAGAGGCCAGAGTAGGAGCTAGGGGTTCGGTGGCGAATAACATCGGGTAAAAATACGACGCGACAGAGGGAGATGAAAGCTGAATGTAACCACAACCGGACAGAAATGGTGCGTATGAACAATGAACAATGAACAATGAACAATGAACAATGAACAATGAACAATGAAC
>NZ_JBTYZO010000015.1:0-163026 GCF_057808495.1 Hymenobacter sp. M1-2 | reverse complement strand
GCACCTTTCGTTTTTTCTCCCGCAACATCCTCTAACCGAACTCACACCAAGCGTTTAAGACTGGGCCTGGCTACTCTTAGACCGGAAAGCTTCTTCGGTGCTCTCGTGCCGAAGGAAGTGATGCGCTTATTCCGTCTGGTGGGGGAGGTGGAGGGGTGGCCGCCCGTGTTTTGTTTATTGACCTTTACGCAGCGGCCGAAAGAAGGCGCGGATGTCTTCTGCTAGCAACTCCGGCTCCTCCCACTCGGCGAAGTGGCCACCGCGGGGCAGCTCGGTCCAGTGCTGCACGTTGTACTCGCGGGCGTGCCATTCCCGCGGGCCGTGCACCAGGTCCTTGGGCAGCATGGCCATGCCCGTGGGCTGTAGCACCGACTGCCCGGCCCGCGGCGACCAGTTATGGGCAGCTTCGTAGTATAGGCGCATCGACGAGTTGATGGTTTCAGTAACCCAGTACAGAGTTAGGTTAGTGAGGAGTTCGTCTTTGCTGAAGCGCCGCTCTACTTCGCCATCACAATCACTCCAGGCCCGAAACTTCTCCACGAGCCACGCCGCCAGCCCGGCCGGAGAATCGTTGAGGGCATAGGCCAGAGTCTGGGGCTTGGAAGAGTGTAACATGGCATACGCCATTTCCTGGGCCTGAAACTGCTGCGCTTCGGCTACAAACTCTTGTTCGGCGGGCGAGAGGTTGGTTGGCAGCGGCCCTAGAAACGGAGTAGTGCCGCTGTGATGCAAAGCCTGCACTGCCTCGGGATACGCCAGCGCCATTTCCTTGGAGATGCCGGCTCCCAGGTCGCTGGCCCGCAGCGCATAGCGGGTGTAGCCCAGGCCTTCGTACACTAGCGCGTGCAGCAGCTCGGCAATGCGCGTCAGGCCCATGCCCTTCGTAGTAGGACGGTCGGAAAACCCGTAGCCGGGCAAAGAGGGCACAATTACATCAAAGGCATCGGCGGGGTCGCCACCGTGGGCGCCGGGGTTGGTGAGAAGCGGTAGAATCTGCCGCATCTGCAAAAAGGAGCTAGGCCAGCCGTGCAACAGCACCAAGGGCAAGGGATGCGGGCCCCGGCCACGCTCGTGAATAAAATGAATGCCCACACCTTGTACTTCGGCTTGGAAGTGCGCCAACTGGTTAAGGGCCGCTTCCTGCGCCCGCCAATCGAAGCCTTGGGCCCAATAGGCTAGCAACTGCTGCACATAAGCGCGGTTGGTGCCGTAATCCCAGCCGGCTTCGGCTACCTCATCGGGCCAGCGGGTGCGCGCCAGCCGCTGACGCAGATCCAGCAATACCTCGTCGGGCACGTGAATGGAAAAGGGCGTTACGTTCATAGAAATCAACAACAGGGCGAGTAGATCCTAGTGCTGTGAACTCGTGTGGTTTCGGCGCGCAAGCGTTATTGGCCGAAAGCCTTGCGCATTTCCGTGGCAGTTTGAGCCAGGGCCTGATTGGTTTCTGGCAGCTTGCCACCCATCAAGAGGAAATCATGGAGGACGCCGGGGTAGACCGTAGCCGTGACGGGCACGCCGGCCGCCTTCAGCTTCTGAGCGTACTGCTGGCCTTCGTCGCGGTAAGGATCAAATTGGGCGTCAATAACCAGGGCTGGTGGCAGGTTCTTGAAATCCGCAGCATAAAGCGGCGACACGTAGGGTTGCTTGGGGTCTTGGCCCGCTGGCAGGTAGAGCTTGCTGAATCCTTCGTTTTCGCCGGCCTTGGTCAACCAGGGCCCCTGTGCCATTTCCCGCCACGATTCTGTGCTTAGCGTCACGTCGGTCACGGGATAGAACAACACCTGGAAACCAATTTTTGGCCCTTTTTGGTCGCGGGCGCGCTGGCTGGTAACGGCCGCCAAATTGCCGCCCACGCTGTCGCCGCCCACGGCCAGCTTGGTGCCGTCGACGCCTAGCTCCCCGGCGTTTTTTGCTACCCACTGCAAAGCGGCGTAGGCATCGTCGATCTGCGTAGGGTATTGGTGCTCGGGGGTGAGGCGGTAGGCGACGGCCACCACTACTGCGCCAGTGCGGTTGGCTAGCGCGCGCAAGGCTACGCCGTGGCTTTGCAGGCTGCCTTTATTGAAGCCGCCGCCGTGATAGTACACCAACACGGGCAGCCGGCCGGTTTTGGGGCGGTAGATGCGGACCGGCACCTCGCCGCCCGTTACTGGTACCAGACGGTCTTCTACCCGTAACACTTTTTCCGGCTGCCCCGAGAGCTTAGCAAACAAGGCATCAAAAGCCGCCCGCTTCTGCACGGGGTCGTCGGGGAAGGGGCCACCAGCCATAGCTATTTGGATTACTTGCTGCGCTTGCGGCGTGAGTTGCTCGAAAATGTTCTGCTTCGTCACCTGGTTGTTGATGACGATGTTGGTGGCGGGTGAGGCGGTGGTCATGGCCGTGGGCGGAGTGGATGAAGTGGTGGCCGGTGGGGCCGTAGCTTGGGAGTCGCGGGCGGTATTGGAGCCGCATTGTAGCAAGGTCAAGCCCAGCGTGCTGAGCAGTAGTCCGCGCCCGGCCAGAATTAGAAAAGAGTTGCGCATAGTTGATATTGTTGGTTGATGGAAAGGAAACAGGTGCAAAAGCAGGAAGCAGCTAGCGCGGCCAGTGGAGTGGTGAGCAGCTTGCTGGTGGCTGCGGCGGGGTTTCTTTCATCGTGCCGCCGCCATTGGGTAGGTGTTTCGTAGTCTTGCACTCCAGTAGGCAGGTCGGAGCCAGAAATTCGTGAAAAAGCCGATAGGGTAGTGGCTCCAAGGGCACGAATCCAATCGGCTACCCAGTCAACAACGGTTTGTAGCTGCGTTTGTAACCGCGTCTGAAGGTTGCTTCCATTGAAAAGTAGTTAGGGTCTGGACGCTATCGGTGCCAAGTCCTGTACCAATTAAGATGCGGCTCTTGGGTACTGAGTTAAAGTGCCTCAGAACCGCATTAAAACAGATTTTTACTGCCTCAACGCCTAGATTGTGTCGCTGCTAATCTCCCATATATGGTGTTTTTCCTACTCGTCCTCCTGGATATGAGAGCTGAAATCGATAGACGTTGGATAGGGTTTTGAATCGAAAGTATAAGCACCTTGGCGCTCTGGGTAACTGGTAAAACTCCCATAATTAGCCTCTGATTCATGGAGCTCACAGAATAGGTGCCGGGTGCCGCAAAGTAGCCGCTACCCGAGGCAGGTTGGCAGCAGGCTTGCAGAAGAGTTGGTACGATGCGGTTTGCATTCAGATGCTCATCTAGTTCCGAGAGCAATAACTCACTCATCTCGTCGAACCTTAAGCCCGTAGCAGTGCGGTATAAGATACTGCGTGCGCCAAGCGAGTTGTTACAATGGGATGATTATCCGGAGTTCACAGCTATTTTATGCTGAGCCGAGCAGAAGCACGGCCGCTTAGCCGGATTACGGTACAGCGCCGCTTAAACCAAGCGTAGCGGTGAACTCCTGGAAACGTCGAATATTTGTCTGCTATGCACGAATTGATTCTTGACCACGTTCGCCGCGTTGTTGATCTTACGGAGGAAGAAGCGGCCTACTTCACGTCTTTGCTCCGGTGGCGCACCCTCAAGAAGCGGCAATACTTGGTGCAAGCCGGTGAGCCAAGCAAGTACGACTCCTTCGTGACCAAAGGCTGCCTGCGGGCCACCTATACCCGTCCCGGCGGCCAGGAATATATTGTGCAGTTTGCCGTGGAAGGCTGGTGGATAGGCGATGTGGACAGCTTCCTGACCGGCGAGCCCGCTACCTACAACGTAGAAGCCTTGGAAGACTGCGAGCTGCTGCAACTGGATTCTCCTTCGCTGGAAGCGCTGTTCAAGCTCGTGCCGAAATTCGAACGGTATTTCCGTCTGATATTTCAGCGCAGCTTCGTGCACCTACAGCGCCGAGTGCTGGCCGGGTTAAGCCAAACGGCGGAAGAGCGTTATCTGGACTTTGCCCAGCAGTACCCCGAAATCCTGCGCCGCGTGCCCCAGTACCACGTGGCAGCCTACCTCGGCATGACGCCCGAGTTTCTGAGCCAGCTGCGCCAGCGCCTAACAGCCCGCAAGTCTTAAACTGGTTTAAGCAATTCGCTTAAGCTACCTCAACGCCCTTTTCTAAGCTGCTTTAAGGCCCCGCACAAGGCTTTAGGAGGACCTTTGTCATGTTCTAACCACTGCACGGCCCGAACATGAATTTGCGTAAACAAGCCTGCAATTCCCACAATCTGCTGCGCCAAGGGCGTGGCCTGGACACCCTCGGCCGATACTGCCACCAACAAATGGTCGTCCAGGAAAACGACTTAACGCTCGCTAAGGGCCAAGTGGCTAACCGCCGTCTGGAGCAAGCTTCGCACACCGCACTGGTTGGTTTTGCCGAGCCACGCGCTGGTCAGGACTGCGCCAAGACGGAACGCGTTTTACGCACCGTCGCTGGGCGTGCGTTGCGACTTTCTAGTGCGCGCGCAGCAGTAGCAGTAGGGCCTTGTCGTCAGGGGAAAACGCTACTACCATCTTTAACTACTCAACTTCTTTTTTACATGGAAACCCTTTCTGCCGCCCCTAGCCGTTCTGCCACCATCTCTTGGCTACATAGGTTGCTGCTCACTTCCGAGCACTACACGCCACTGTTCCTGCGCGTAGTACTCGGCGGCGTGATGCTGCCCCACGGCTACCTTAAGCTGATTAATTTCTCCTCAACCTTGGCCCATATGACTGCTGGCTACGGCCTGCCGCCAGTGCTGGTGTATCTGGTGACCGGCGTCGAGTTTTTCGGCGCGCTGTTATTGCTAGTGGGCCTAGGCAGCCGCGTGATGGCTGCGCTGCTAACGGCCATCATGGTAGGCGCTATTCCCTACCACTGGGCCAACGGCTTTCTCATGAACTGGTTTGGCGACAAAGCTGGGGAAGGCTACGAATACCATCTTCTAACCATCGCCATAGCCTTGGTGGTCGTGGCCGCGGGCAGTGGGGCCTGGTCCCTGGACCGCCTTCTAACCCGTAACTCCCGCACAGCATGAAAACGGCCTGGATCCTCCTGCTTCTGGCCGGGGTCGGTGAAGTCATTTGGTCGGTGGCTTTGAGCTACTCCCACGGCTTCACCCGTCTGTGGCCCTCCGTTGTCACAGTGGTGGTGATGGTGGCCAGCTTTCTACTGCTGGCCAAGGCCATGCAGACAATTCCGTTGGGCACGGCCTACGCCGTGTTCACCGGTATTGGGGCGGTGGGCGCGGCCGTATACGGAATGGCTGTTCTAGGCGAGCCTAAGACTGTGCTGCGCCTGCTGTTCCTGAGTATGCTCGTTGGCTCCATTATCGGGCTCAAACTAGTTTCCTCGTCTGTTGAGGCAGACAAGGCGAGCGTACGTGCAAGCGCAGATCTGGGGGTAAGGACCAACGTTTAAGCGCCTCATTCGCACTTACTGTCCAGCGCCCTCACCGCAACTGCATTATTTGCGTGCCCTTACCGCCGGTTTATTGCACATAAACGAAGTTGCCTCAGCCAGCTTGTTTCCCTTTTCGTTCGGGCAGTTTCTCCAGAAAAGTGGTCAGTAAGCGCAGTAGGGTTTCCGGCTGCTCGTCGGCTAGAAAGTGCCCGCACTGTGGCACGACGGCCGTGCTTACTCGGCTGGCCACAGTTTGCAACATAGCCCCGACTTTATCATTGAGGCTCAGTTCTCCACCCAGCGCCAAGATGGGTACGGTTAGCTGGTTTCCTGACTGGGCGTAGGGCTCGGTTTGCTCGGCCGTAGCAAATACTTCCCGGTACACGCCGAAGGCGCCGAGCACTCCTTGCCGGCCCCGAAAACTGCGCAGGTACTCTTCTAAGGCCGCTTCTTCGACTGAGGCGCCGCCGTCGTGGGTGTAATGCTCATAGAACCACGTCAGAAATTCTCGCTCCCGGCCTACGACTAGGCGCTCGGGCATACCTTCGGCCAAGGCCATGCCCCACCACCACAGACCGCCCTGGTGGGTGCCTTCGGGCGTGAACTGGTGCACCTGCTGCAAGTGTGCGGCCGTGAGAACCGGTTCTTCTAAGTACGCCAGGGCGCGCACCTCCTCGGGATGCTGGGTGGCGTAGAGCAAAGCCGGTGGAGCGCCCATGTCGTGGGCTACCAACGTGACGTCTTGCTGTAACCCAAGCTGTTGCAACAGGCCGCGGAAATCGGCGGCCAGAGTGCGGCCATCGTAGCCAGCGTCCGGCTTATCGGAGTCGCCGTAGCCGCGCATATCGGGGACTACTACGGTGTAGCGTTGGGCCAGCGTCGGCATGATCTTGCGCCAGCAGTACCACGTTTCGAGAAAGCCGTGCCAGAGCAGCAGCGTAGGTCCTTGGCCGCCGCGCACGTAGTGCAAGCGTACATCACCGACCTGGGTGGTGTGGCGACTGAATACGGCTGGATCGAGGTCGAGCAAATTGAACATAATGCGGTATTAAGGGTGGTATAGCCGGGCCGCAGTGCGCTGCTCGTAAGCCATGTGCTCCGGCCGGGTAATCAGCTCGAAGTACATGCCCCAAGGTGCGGTGAAGTAGGTGGTGGTCACGCTGGCCTCTTCGCCTTGGTCGGGCGCAATGGTTTCGAGCACCGTCACGCCCGGCTGGGCTTGCAGGTAGGTTTTGGCGGCTTCCAGGTCGGTGATGCGCAAGCACAAGTGCCGGCCGCCAGCGTCGCTAAGCCGCGCTGGCGTCTTTTCGCCATCGGGCGAGGTCATTTCCACTAGTTCCACATTGTTGACGGGGCCCAGCCGCAGCGTAGCTAGGCGCACCGAGGTGCGCGGGTGAACCTGCAGAATCTGCTGTAGCGAGTCCGACTTAGCATCTTCGTACGGACCCGACCGGTAAAGCAGCTCCGCGCCGAGCACGTCGGTGAAAAAGCGAATGGCCTGCTCCAAGTCGGGCACGGTGAATCCAGTATGATCGACAAACTGGGCCGACGGAATGCCGCCCTGGAAAGCAGGGGCGGGTGCGGTGGTTAGGGGTGATTCAGGCATAGTTGCGGCAAGTGAATTTGAATCAAGAATTTATTGCTCGGCGGCGGCCGTGGCGCCGGCCGCGTACACCTCGCCGCCGTCGGCCAAGACGGTGGAGCCCGTCAGGAACTGGCCCAATCCGCAGGCGGCAAACAGTACGGCGCGGGCAATGTCGTCGGCTTCGGCCAGGCGCCGGGCCGGTAGCTGGCTGGCAAACTGCTGCTCGGCCGACTGGCCCGTTTGCGCGTCCAGCTCCTGCATCACGGCCAGCATGGATGGCGTGCGCGTGAGCCCCGGCGCCACCGCTACCACCCGAATGCCGAACTGCGGCCCCCACTCGGCGGCCAGTGCGGCCGTGAGTCCGCGTACGCCCCACTTGGCGGCCACGTAGTTGGCTTGGGCTGGCACGCCGCGAAACGAGAGGCTGGAAGAAATGTTGACGATGACGCCGCCCGCATCTTGCATGCGCCGGGCCGCCGCCCGGCAGCCGTAGAAAGTGCCGGTCAGGTCGGTTTCCAGGGTGCGGTGCCACTCCGCGTCGCCCATCTCCAGGGTGGGCGTGGGCGGGTACACGCCCGCGTCATTGACCCAGATATCGAGCCGACCAAACTCCGCCAAAACCTGCTCGGCGGCTTGCTCCACGGCGGCCGAGTCGCGCACGTCGGCAACGTGGGTTCGCAAGCGGCCAGCCATACCAATCTGTAAGCGCTGGGCTACTTCGTGTACTTTCTCCTGCCGGTCCACCAGCAGCACGTCGGCGCCGGCTTCGGCCAGGCGGCGCACAATGGCTTCGCCAATGCCCTGGGCGGCGCCCGTGACCACGGCGGCTTGGCCCTTCAGCGACACCAACTCGGCGAGCGGCCGGCTGCTCAAGTCCGCAAAATGCTCCTTCATGCTGCGGCCGGTTAGCTCATGAGCGGACTCAAGTCCATGAAGAACTGCATCTTCTTGACTTGCGGGCCCGGTTCGTCGATGATGGTCGTGGCTGGCAGGTCGAACTCCTTACCGTCCTGCCGGGTGTAGTGCACCATAGCCTGGCTGATCGTGACGCCAGGCTCGACCCACACGCGCGAAATGGTGTGGCGCATCACCTTGAGCTGTTTGTAAAACTCGGTCAGTGCCTGCTCAATGGCGGGTTTGCCCGTCGCGGGCGGCTCGTTGCCGAACACAACTTGCCCGTCCTCGGCGAAGTGGGTGATGTACTCGGCGGGGTCCATGCGGTCGACCATGTGAAAAAAGTCGCGCACCCATTGTTCAGTAACCATGTGGCAAAAAGGTTAAGTGAGAAAATCAGTTGGCAGCCCTGTACAGGTGTGGTCAGGGCTGAATGGTGACGTTGGAACCGCCGTCCACGCGCAGGTTGGCGCCGTTGATGTAGCCGGCGCGGGGGCTGCAGAGGAAGGCCACGGCGTCGGCTACATCCTGCGGCTGAGCCAGGCGGCCCACGCTGTTGTCGAGCTCAGTGGCCAGCACGTGTCGTTCGATGGCGGCCCAGTCGGTGCTGCGGCCTTCTTTCTCCGCGGCCTCCGTCATGCGTTGCCGAATGGTATCGGTGACGATGATGCCGGGACTAATCACGTTCACGTTGACGCCGCGCTTGCTCAGGCGCTTGGAAAGGCTGGTGGTCAGGTTCAGCATGGCGCACTTGGCAGCCGCGTAGTCTGGCATCATGGCAAAGGGCTGGCCCGACTGCGCGCTGGCTACGTTGATGATACGGCCCCAGCCGACTTGGTCGAAGTGCGGCAGCAGCGCCCGCACCAAACGCTGTACCACCAGCACCACGCCGTCGTACATCTGCGCCCAAGCTTGGTCGTCAGTGTCGTCCCAGGTTTCGTAGTGGCCAATCAAAGCGGCGTTATTGACCAGAATATCCAGCCCGCCGAGTACGTGGCGGGCGTCGTCGGCTACTTGCTGGGCGCCAACTTGGGTGCTCAAGTCGCCGAGCACGATGTGCACTATACCACCGGCGCGGCGGATTTCGGCGGCCACGGCGTCGGCTCGCGCCTGGTCGCGCCCGTGCACTACCACGTGGGCACCTTCGGCAGCGAGAGTGCGGACAATGGCGGCGCCAGTGCCCTGCGTGGAGCCCGTGACGAGGGCCCGCTTGCCCGTGAGTTGTAAATCCATGCGGCAACAGGTTAACAAGTTGTCTTGAACCAACGAGGCCCTGGTGGGCCGAACCTAAACGGTATGAGCAGGGTGTACGCCAACCCGGATGGTGTGCTCTGTACGTTCTTGCTATTCTGCGTCGGGGCGTTGGCGGTAGCGCGTAGGCGTCAGGCCCACCACCCGGCCGAAATGGCGCACGAAGTGGCTACCATCAAAAAAGCCCACGGCCTGCGCCACCCGTCCCACGGGCAAACCGCGCAACAGTAGGCGCTTGGCCGCGTCGAGGCGCAGCTGAATCTGGTATTGGTTGGGTGCCACGCCGTAGCGGCGGGCAAAGAGCCGGCACAGATGATACTCGCTCAGGCAGGCGGCATCGGCCAGCTCGTGCAGGCTCACATCTTGCCCGATATGGGCGTGCAAGTAGTCGCGGGCGCGCTGCACGGCCGGGTGGTCATTGGCGATGCGCTCCGGCGCCAGGCGGCGCTGTACGTGGTGGCGGAGCAGCGCCGTTTGCAGAGCCAGCCACGTCACGTCGGTACTCAAGATTGGGGCCTTGGTGGCCAACTGCTGGTGCAACTGCCGCACGAGGCGGTGCAGTTCGCCATCGGTTCCGAGCAGCAGAGCAGGGAAGTAAGGCTCCTCGACGGGGCGGCCAGCCAGCTCGGCGGCTAGCGTGTGCAACGCCTGGGGCGCGAAGTACAACATACGGAAGCTCGTCTCGACTCGAAACTCGCCCTCGTCGCCGGGGCTATGCGCCTCGCCGGAGTTGATAATGGTTAAGCTGCCAGGGGCAAAGCGCTGGCGGGCACCACGATACCGGTAACTGCCGCCGCTGCCTGCGTTGAGGCAGAGTTGCAAAGCCTCGTGGGCGTGCGCAGGCAACGGCACAATAGGGCCGGGCTCGAAACGGTAATGCTCCGCGAGGAAGGATGCTTGCGCCCACGCTTGAAAGTCCGCCGTCATGCCTGCTGTCGAGTGGTTGGAAAGACAACCGGCCGCTTAGCGAATAGTTGACTTTTGGCCTATCTTCACAGTTGAGATTGGTGAGCGGTTCTTCCAACTGCGCGAGAAGGCCAGCGGCGAGGTTGCACGTTCTGGAATACGTGAGCGCGCTTGTAGACTCAAAGAAGCAGGCGTGTGGAAACAATGTCGCCTCACTGCTATCAAGGCATATACTTCTTGAGAATGCCAAGTCTTTTCATTCTGTAATCCAAAGTATTAGGTTGAATTTGCAGGATTTCGGCGGCACCACCTTTACCACGAATACGCCCTCGGCTACGTTGCAAAGCGCTTAGAATAGCTTTGCGTTCAGCTTCTGCCAAAGCAATGGGCGTGTCAATTTCCGTGTTGAGGCCCGTTGGTTGTGTCGTATGGGCCACGCCTAGCAGCTCAATACGGCCATCGGTGCACGTGATGGCCGCCCGCTCCATCACGTGCTCCAACTCCCGGATGTTGCCGGGCCAGTTGTAGGCCTGCAATTCCTGAATGGCCGGGCGGGAGATAGTCAGCTTCACACGGCCTAGTTTTTTGGTGAGTTTCTGCAGGAAATGCTGCGCGAGCAGCGGGACGTCCTCGGGCCGCTCCCGCAGCGGCGGCAGCGTGAGTGGGTACACGTTGAGGCGGTAGTACAAATCGGTGCGGAAGCGGCCGGCAGCGACTTCCGTGGCTAAATCGCGGTTGGTGGCGGCCAGGATGCGCACGTCGCAGGGAATGACCTTGTTGCCACCGAGGCGCTCAAACTCCCGCTCCTGTAACACCCGCAGCAGCTTGCCTTGCAGCTCCAACGGCAATTCCCCAATCTCGTCCAGGAAAATGGTGCTTTGGTGAGCCAGCTCGAACTTGCCGATGCGCCGGTCGTGGGCGCCCGTGAAGGCGCCGCGCTCGTGCCCAAACAGCTCCGATTCGATTAGCTGGGCTGGTAAGGCGGCACAATTCAGCTTGATGAGCGGCCGGCCATGACGCGGGGACAAACTATGCAGCGCTCTTGCCACCAACTCTTTGCCGGTGCCCGTTTCGCCCAGAATCAACACGGTCGCGTCAGTAGGAGCTACTTGCCTGACTTTGGTGAAGATGGCCTCAATGGCCGGGCTTGTGCCAACTATTTCTTTGAAATTGTACTGATTTTCAACCTCTTGAGTGAGATAGGTGTTTTCCTGCCGCAGCTTTTCGCTCAACGCCTCGATCTGCTCGAACGCCAAGAGCTTGTCCAGGGCCACGGCCACCGTGACGCCCAGCTTCTGTAGCAATTGCAGGTGCTCCGGGTGGTAGGCGGTGGGGTGCTTGCTGTAGAGAATCAGCTGAAGAGAAGCGCCGCGGCTCAGCGGCAAGGGCAGCGCCACTACGGCACGAAGCCCGTAGCTGCGGGTCAGGATTTGCAACAACTCGTTGTGAGTGCAGAAGCTGGTGAGTTGAGGACTATTCAGTAGTAAAGCTTCAGTTAGTGTGCCGGAGGCCTGTTGCAACTGTGCCCAGCGGAGCGCTGTGAGGCCGGTGCGCGTCAATACGTCGTCCGTGCGGAGTACATGGTAGGCAGCGGAACTGGTGCGGGAGATGCTGTAGTGGTGTTTGGATGTACCAGCCGTTTCCAGCGTTATGGTAGCAAAATCAATTGGTACGTGTGGGTGCAGGGCGCGCACGGTTTGTAACAACCGTTCCTCCCACGTTTGGCCGTGCGTCAAGGCATCTACCACTGCTAGCTGCAAGGCGTTTTCGGCTTCGCGGCCGCCAATCTCGTCGTTAGCGGCTTGCAAAGCGGCGTTCAGCTCGGTTAGTTCCGCAGTGCGCTCTTGAGCCAGACGGTTACGTTCTTCCAGCACGGCGTTGTGTTGGGCTTGCTCGGCTAACTGCGTCAGGCGGATGGCTAGCGTGGCGTGGTGGGCCAAGGCGCGGGCCAGCTCAATGTGTTCGGCGCTGTAGTCGCGGACATGCTTGCTGCGGGAGCTGACGTAGCCTAGCAGCTGGTCGCCGAGAAATAGCGGCACCATCAGCAAGAGCTCCACACCCAGCCCCAGTAGATGCTCGCGGTAGGGTGCATAGCCGGGCGAGGTGGCAATTTCGTGGGCGTCGTGCAGTAGCACTTCGTGGGCCCTGAGCTGCGGTAAGTACTGTTCGTCCCAGGTGCGGGCCACGGCGGTAGGGGAGGTCCACTGCGGCGAAATATCGGTGGCGCGCTGAATCCGGCCGGCTTCGTAGCTCAGGTAGAAAACTGACGTTTGGTGGGCGGCATCGTAAAGCCACACGCCGCCCGAATCGTTGCCCAGCTGCTCCGTAATGGCCCGCAGCACGTAGCCCAGGTAGTTTTCCCATACCGGCTCGGAGCTGAGCAGTTCGATGTTCTTGACCAGCGTTTCGGTCTGTCCGCGGGCGAGCTGCTCGGCGCGCTGGCGCTCCGTTATCTCCACACGCAGGGCTTCATTGATGCCGGTTAGTTCGGCGGCCCGCTGCTGCTCGGCGCGCAGCAGGGCTTGCTCTTTGGCCCGGATTTCCTCGTTGGCCCGGATGTTGGCTACTGCCACGGCCAGCTGGTCGGCCACGGCTTGGTACAGGCGCAGCTGCCCGGCCGAAAACGCCACCGGCGCGTCGAAATGCACATTGAAGGTGCCGATTACTTCGTTGCCGTAGCGCAAGGGGCTGTGCAGTGCTTGGCGGAAACCCAGCCGCTCCCACAGCCGCGCGCTCAGCCGGTTGACTTCGTGCTCCGTTTCAATAGCGGCCCAATCTTCGGCCCGAAATACCAAGGCTTCCTGGCTGGCCAAAATAGTTTGCTGAATGCCGGCTACGGGCAGGCCGTGGCGGTACGGGCGTGGGCTTTGGTCGTCGGGCAGCAACTCGTGGTTGGTGTTGAAAAACAGGTAGAGTTTCTGATCCTCGGGATTGAGCACGGCCAGGTTGGCGTGCTGGTTGAAGCCAAACACCGGTTGCACTTTCTCGAAAATGAAGCGCAGCAGCTCGTCCCGGTCATGAATGGTGGCAATGGCTTCGATGACCGACAGCAGCGTGGCTTTTTCCTGGTCTTGTTGGGCTAGGCGCTCGTAGGCGTGCTTGTGCAGGGCCACTTCCACGGTGGCGTGCAAGTCGGCTTTGCGCACTGGTTTGGTGAGGTAGCCGTAGGGTTGAGTGGCCTTGGCTTGATCGAGTACGGCCGCCTCGGTGTGCGAGGTCAGGAACACAAAAGGCACATCGAGGGCGCGCAGGTGGGTGGCCACGGCGAGGCCGTCGCGGGTGTCGTCGAGCCCGATGTCGAGCAGAACCAGATCGGGCCGCTGCTGGCGCAAGTGTTCCTCGGCTTCCTGGCGGGTGTGCGCCACGCCGGTTACTGCGTAGCCCAGTTCGCGCAACAAGCCACCCAGCTCCCGGGCCAGCAAGAATTCATCCTCGACTACGAGGATGGTAGGGGCGGATGGTAGCGGAGAAAAAGGAGAATACATGGAAAGAGAATGGTAAGAAAAGTTGCCTCAGGGGCTCTGGCTCATCCTTAAAATGAGAGTGCTGTCAAATGTCGAAACGCACTATTTCCTGGCGGACGTCGGGCAGCACGTACGGCGGACCGGGAACGGGGCTTATGAGGCCTGCGCCAATGCCAACGGCGGCGCAGCAGGCACTTTAGGCCGCGGCATGTGCAGATCAAACCGGCAGCCATCGGCATTCACGAAAGCGACCTGGCCGCGCAACTGCCGCGCCAGCCCGCGCACGATGGTAAAGCCAAAGGTACTCGCCGAAACCTCGGCCGCGGCTGAAGATAACCCCACGCCGTCGTCGGCGATGGTGAGGCGCAGCTCGTCGGCTTGCGCGGCCAACTGCACGCGCACCGTGCCGCGGCGGCCGTTGGGGAAGGCGTATTTTAGGGCGTTGGTGATGACTTCGTTCACGATCAAACCCAGCGGCAGGGCCACGGCAATGGGCACGGTGACGTCGGCCAAGTCGGCCTCCACGCGCACCCGGCCGGGCTCGGCCAGGGATTGTTCCAGGTTGCCAATCAGGCTCAGCAGATAGGTGGACAGAGGCACCTGCACGGCGTTGCCGGATTGGTAAAGCTGCTCGTGCAGCAGGCTCACGGCCTCCAGCCGGTGCAGGCTTTCTTCCAGGATGCCGGCCGCTTGGCCATCGGGCAGGTCCTGGGTTTGGGAGGCGAGCAGGCTACGGACGATGTTGAGGCTGTTTTTGGTGCGGTGGTGCAGTTCCTGCATCAGAAACTCCTTTTCCTGCAACAACTCCCGCAGGCGGTCCTGCGTTTGCGTCAGATCTAAGTTTTTCTGCTCGATTTCGGCTTTCTGCGTCTCCGTCACGCGCTGCGCCCGGCGCTTTAGCCGGTAACGGTTATAAAACAGCGCGGCCAGGACGCCCAGCAGCCCCACGCCCGCCAACGCGCCGAACAGACCCGCGCGTTGCCGTTCGTTTTGCAGGTGCTGAATCTGGCTTTGCTGCTGCAACGTCACGATTTGCCGCTGCTTGCGTTCAGCGCCGTACTTGGTTTCCAGTTCCGTCAACTGCTGCTGCTTGCGGCTGCCGAAGATGCTGTCGTTCAGGTCGCGGTAGCGCTGGTAGTGCGGCAAGGCGGCGGCAAAACGGCTGCGCAGGGAATCCAGCCGGAACAGATGGTGGTGAGCGGCGGCCAACGCGTCTTGGGTGCGGGTGCGTCGGGCCAACGCCAGGGCTTGGCGTAGCGGCGGCTCGGCTTGGGCGTATTGGCCGGTGCGCAGGTAGGTTTCGCCAATCAGGTTGTAGGTCGTCGCCAAGTTTACGGGCTCGTCCAACTGCCGCTGGTGGGCGGCGGCGCGGGCGAAATAAGCCAGGGCTGCGCGCGGCTGGTTCTGGTCGCGGCGCAGCAGGCCGAGGTTGGCATAAATGCCGGCTGCGCTGCTGGAGTCGGCTAGCTCGTTGGCCAGGCGTAGGGCCCGGCTGAGTTGCGTTTGGGCCTGCGGGAAGTGGCCCTGCTGGCGGTATATGTTGCCGAGGTTGGTGTAAGCGCCTTCCAGGTTGAGCTTGTCGCCGAGCTTTTCGAAGACGGCAATGCCTTGCACCAGGGTCCGGGCAGCTTTGTCGAACTGCTTGAGTCGCTCGTAGGTCAGGCCTAAATCCAGGTAGCACGCGGCAACGCGGGTGGAGTCATTGAGCTGCTCGGACTGCGCCAGCGCCCGCAAATAGTCCTCAACCGCCTCGGTGTACAGGCCCTGCACCACATGAATCTGGCCAAGATAAAAGTGCGCCAGGGCCACGCCGCGCGGATAGTTGCCGCGCTGGCTGCTGGTCAGCGCCCGCCCCACGTACGTTTTGGCCTTATCGAATTGCCCCAGGTACTGGTAGGCGTAGGAGAGGGCCGTGTAAGTCTTGCTGGCCTCGATGAAGTCCCGCTCCCGCTCAAACAGCGCGGCGGCCTGTTGGTAGTGGCGGATGCTTTCGGGGTACTGGCCGGCCATCAAGTGCACGTTGCCCACCAGCCGCGTGCCCGTGGCCACGGCCCGCGGCTGGTGCAGTCGTTGGGCCAGCGCCACGGCTTCGGTGGCTGGCTTTTCGGCCGCTTGGGGCTTGGTCTGCAAGTAGACTTTGGCTAGTTCCAGCAACAGCGACACCCGCGCCGTGTCGGGCGGGGCTTGCTGGAGCCGACGCAGCAAGTCGGCGGTTTTGGTGGCCGAGTCTTGGGCTAATGCGCTTCGTGGCGAGCCGAGCAGACTGGCCAGTATGATGAGGAGAGGAGCTAGGAGGCGTTTCATGACTGGGCATTTAGGTGCGGCAATTCTTGATGCCGCGCATTCATATCTGGATGCACGGCCGACAACGAGCCTCGAAAAACCAGCCAACTCGCCAGGAGCTCACGCAGCCCGGCGACCAACGGCAGCCACCCGGCGGGGTAGCTTCGACGCATTTGGTACTTCCTACCAACACCCTACCAGCTCCACAAACCCTCGCATTCGTGCCAAAGTGGAGCTGGCATACCAACCAAGCAACTCCGATATCCTAAATGTTTGACTTGGGCCTCGGAGAACTCAAAATATTTTGAGTTTGAACCAAGCCGGCCGCTGCTGCTGAGTACCCATCAGCGAAGCAAAAAGGAGCTATTTCAGCCTGTAGAAGCGGTTTTGCGAGGTAGATGAACCCGTCGTGCAGTACTTGGCCGCACGTTGGCAAAAGGGGAGGCGCAGCAGTTCGGACAAAGCAGCTGAGCACTTCAGCCACTGCGCCAACATCCGAAACCGCCTGTCCATCTCCCATCCCTACCTCGTCAATCATGGAAGCCACGACCCTCTCCCAGACCACCACCTTACAGGAGCTCACCGACCGCGAAGCCCTGCGCGAGCTGCGGGCCAAGTTTTCCCGCGCCCTCGACACCAACGACTGGCCGCTGCTGGAAAGCTTACTGCTCGATGAAATCGACATCGACTACCACGCCTTCGGCGTGCCGGCCACCCGCGCCACCAAGTCCGAATTTTCGGGCTTTTTCAAGCAGTGGTACCGCCGCCCCGGCCTCGTGAAGCAGCACCTGCTCACCAACATGATCATCGCCCTCGACGGCGACCGGGCCACGGCCACCTCCGAACTATTGGGCCAGTACCACCTGCCCGGCTTCGAAGGCGGCGAAGACTTCACGGCCCGCGGCCACTACCACGACTCCTTTGTCCGCGTGGGCGACCGGTGGCTGTTCAGTGGCATTCAGGTGGGCGTACGCTTCATTACCGGCAATCCGGGCATGGCCTCGTAGGAAGCCGATTTTCTCGCTTCAACCTGATCAGCTTATGGAAACCGTAGCCCCGGACGCCGTTCCGTTTTACTTGGTAGCCGAAGTAGAAGCGCCCGATTTAGCGCCGCTGAACGCCTATTTTGAGCACGTGCCTGGCTTGGTGGCGCAGTACGGCGGCCATATCCTGGCCGCCGGCGGGCCCATCGAAACTATAGAAGGAGAGTGGGCACCGAAACTGCTTTTCCTGCAGCGCTGGCCCAGCGCCGCCCGCTACCACGAGTACTACAACTCGCCGGCGTACCAGCCCTTCAAGCAAAGCCGCCTCCAAGTAGCGCACTCGCGGGTGATTTTGGCCGGAGGACTGGCCGATACCAGCGCCGCCGACGAAGCTCGGCGCGCCCAGGCCGCCGAGGTGTTCGGTAAGTACCTGCGGCTGCTCGTGGCCGACGACCTGAGCGCGTGGGCGGAACTCTACACCGAGGACGCTGTGCAGGAGTATCCCTACACGCCCCCGCCTTTCCCGACGCGCATGGTGGGCAAGCCGGCCATCCACGAGTTCATGGCGGGCATCTTGAAGGAAGTGGATTTCCGCGGCTTTCACGGCTTGCAGCTCTTCCCCACCACCGACCCCGACACGGTATTCGTGCAGTTCGACGCCGAGGCCGTGATTCGGTCGAGCGGGCGGCCTTACAACAACTCCTACCTCGGTCGCCTCACGCTGCGCGACGGGCGCGTCAGCTTCTACCAGGAGTTCATGAACCCGCTTACCACCATGCAGGCCTTCGGGCTGCCCATGCCGGCTGCTGCGGCCGAAGTCTAGCACCTGAGCCGCCTGGTCAAGCCGCTCGTCCAATTCCATCCACCTCTTACTTCCTGCTTTGCCATGACCAAACCCTCTCATTCGCGCGTCTGGCTGATTTCCGGCGTATCCAGCGGCTTCGGCCGTGCCCTGGCCCAGGTGGTAGCCGCGGCTGGCGACACCGTAGTGGGCCTGCTGCGTCAGGCAGCGCAGCTCGACGCTTTCAACAAGCTGGTGCCCGGCCGCACCATCGGCGTGCAAGCCGATGTGACCGACCACGCTGGGCTGCCCGAAGTGGTGCGCCGCGTGGTGCAGTCCTATGGCCGCCTCGATGTGCTCGTCAACAACGCGGGCTACGGCCTGGCCGGGGCCGTGGAGGAAGTCAGCCTCGACGAAGCGCGGGCGCAATTTGAAACCAACGTCTTCGGGGCGCTGCACCTGACCCAACTCGCGCTGCCCATTATGCGCCAGCACGGCAGCGGACACATTGTGCAAATTTCCTCGGTGGGCGGTTTTGTGTCGTTTCCGGCGGTGGGGCTCTACAACGCCAGCAAGTACGCCCTGGAAGGCTTCAGCGAATCATTGGCCCAGGAAGTGAAACCGCTTGGCATCCACGTGACCATTGTGGAGCCGGGGCCATTCCGCACCGAATGGGCCGGCGGCTCTATGAAGTTTGCCGCCCGCGAAATCGACGATTACCGGGACACGGCTGGGGCCCGGCGCGTGGCGCTGCGCAACAGCAGCGGCCACCAAGACGGCGACCCGGTGCGCGGCGCCCAAGCCATTCTGCAAGCCGTCAATAGTGAGCAGCCACCTCTGCGCCTGCCGTTGGGCCGGTCTGCCCTGCAAGCCATGCGCGGCAAGATGCAGCGGCTAGAAGCCGAGTTGCTGGCCTGGGAGCCGGTCATCGTGGACACGGCTTTTGCTCCGGAAGAGACGTCTCAAATGCCAACGCAACCGCAGTAAGCGCGGGCCCAAACCTGGCATCACTGCAAGAAGAACCCGCTTCTTTCTTTACTGACGAGCTAGAAATTCACTTCATGAAAGAGTTTGATTATATCATTGTAGGCGCGGGCACAGCTGGCTCCGTGCTAGCCTACCGCCTCACCGAAGACCCACAGGTTCGGGTACTGCTGCTAGAAGCTGGCTCCATGCCGCCCGCCGATACCGACAACCCCGCCACCTGGCCCGCTCGCCTGGGCACTAGCATCGACTGGAACTATCCCACCATCCCGCAGCCAGGGTTGAATGGCCGCATTGTAATGGAACCCCACGGCAAGATGCTAGGCGGCTCCTCGGTGCTCAACGGGATGCTCTACACCCGCGGCCACGCCCTCGACTACGACAACTGGGCTTACAATGGAGCCACTGGCTGGAGCTCTGCCGAGTTGGAACCCTATTTCGAGAAAGCCGAGCACTTCACCGAGGACGGAACGGACGGAGCCCAAGGAAGAATCTGGATTGAGAATACCCACACGGACCGCGCCCACCCATTGTCGCGGGGCTTTCTGGCCGCCGCTGACCAGCTAGGCTTCACGTCCCTCGCTGATTTCAGCCGTCAGCTCAACGAGGGCGCCGGTTGGTTTCGAGCTAATATCAAGGATGGTAAGCGCTTCGGCACCTTACAAGCCTACTTGCTGCCAGCTATGCAGCGGGCCAATCTCACCGTTCAAACGCGTGCGCAGGTTACGGGGCTGCGTTTCGAGGGCAATCGATGCGTTGGGCTGAGCTTCGTGCAGGATGGGCACTCGCACCTAGCACATGCAGCGCAGGAAGTGGTTTTGGCGGCCGGGGCCGTGGAGTCGCCTAAGCTGCTGCTGCTGGCGGGCATTGGGCCGGCAACTCAGTTGCAGGAACATGGCATTCCAGTTCGTCAGGACTTGCCAGGGGTTGGTGAAAATTTCCACGACCACGTGATGGTGCGGGTGGTGTACCAGCCGCGCCAGCCGCTGCCCTCGCCGGAGCAAATTGCCTGCGAGGCTGCTTTGTTCGTCAAGTCCAACCCCGACTTACTGGTGCCGGATCTGGAGCTGATTCAGATGACAACCACCTTCAGCTCCGACGCGGCCGAAGCCACCCGTTATGTAGTAGCGGTGGTGGCGGTGCAGAAACCTTACGCTCGTGGCTTTGTGCGTTTGCAAAGCTCCGACCCGCTGGCCACGCCCCTCGTGCATCCTAATCTGCTCGGTGTGCCGGCTGATGCTGAGCGCCTCGCCCAGGGCGTAGAATGGGTGCGTCAGCTTTACCGCCAGCCGGGCATGGCCTCTTGGGTGGGCGCCGAAATTGAGCCTGGTTTGGAGGTTGCCGCCAGTGGTCCGGCCCTGGTGCAAGCTATCCGCAACGCGGCCGTGTCGCAGTGGCACATGAGCGGCTCAGCCAAAATGGGCTGGGATGCGCTGTCGGTGGTGAACCCTCAGTTGCAGGTGCACGGCTTTGAAGGGCTGCGGATAGTGGATACATCAGTATTCCCGACGGTGGTGACCGGCCATACGCAAGCGGCCGTCGTGGCCGTGGCTGAGAAGGCGGCCGACCTGATCAAGGCGGCGCGCGGAGCCGCTGCGCCAGTAGCCTGGGCCAATACCAAGGCGCCGGTCTAGCCCGAAACTCTTTCTCTGATGAATTCAAGAACCTGCTTTGTATGGAGGACCTCACTGCTTTCACAACGGCCCGCGCCGCCGATACCATCACTCTAGGCCGCGACCTGACCGTCTCGCGCCTTGGCTACGGAGCCATGCAGCTCACCGGCCCCGGCGTGTTCGGGCCCTATCCCGACAAAGCCCAAGCCATCAAACTGTTGCGCCGAGCAGTGGAGTTGGGCGTCAACTTTATCGATACAGCCGATGCTTACGGCCCGCACTTCAGCGAAGAGCTGATTGCCGAAGCCCTGTTTCCGTACCCGACGGACCTGGTCATCGCCACCAAAGGCAGCCAGACGCGGCCCGCCCGCTACTCCTGGGTCACCAACGGCCGCCCCGAGTACCTGCGGCAGGCCGTGGAAGGCAGCCTGCGTCGCCTCCGCCTAGAGCGCATCGATCTTTACCAACTCCACCGCGTCGATCCGCAGGTACCCTTGGAAGACAGCCTCGGCGCCTTACGCGACCTACAGCAGCAGGGCAAGATTCGGCACCTCGGGCTGTCGGAAGTATCGGTAGCTCAAATCGACCAGGCTCGGCGGGTGGTAGACATCGTGGCGGTGCAGAACATGTTCAATTTCGGTGCCCAGCAATGGCATAAGGAACTGACTTACTGCGAGCAGCACGGCCTTGCTTTTCTGCCCTGGGACCCGCTGGGCCACGGCCGCGCGCCCAGAACAGCCAGCAAGCTCCAGCACGTGGCGCAGGCCCACCACGCCACCGAATACCAAGTGGCGCTGGCTTGGCTGCTGCACCGCTCGCCGGCCATGCTGCCCATTCCGGGTACTTCTTCCATCAACCATTTGGAGGAAAACCTGAAGGCTGCGGGGCTGCGCTTATCTGCCGAAGAACTGACCCTATTGGCTCACTGAGCCTGTTGGTTTCGCGCGGCCCGCTACGCACCTATTCTCCTTGTCAACGTCTTCATCACAACCCTTTTGCTTCATGGAAACTCTCGAAAAAAACGACACCCTGGCGGACGGCTCGGCCTACCAGCAAGTACCCTCTGTGCGCGTGCGCCCCACTTACGTCTCGGCCCAGGAGCCCGATGGCCACCTGCCCCTCGACCCGGCTGAGCTGCTCAAGCCCGACCCTAGCCGCCGCACCGCCGTGCGTTTCCACAGCGACGGAATTGAGCTGGCGGGCCACCTCTACCGCCCGCCCTTCGCCGCCGAAACCGACGTGACGCCCGGCGTCGTTATGTGCGGTCCCATTTCCAGCATCAAGGAGATGACCGTGCCCCACTACGCCGTGCGCCTGGCCGAAGCGGGCTACACCGTGCTCACCTTCGATCCGCGCAGCCTAGGCGAAAGCGGCACCGCGCCCGGCCGCCCGCAGTGGCACTACGACCCGGGTGAGGTCATCCAGGATTATTACAACGCCATCAGCTACCTACTGACCCGGACTGACGTGAACCCCGCCGCCGTGGCCGCGGTGGGCGTGTGCATGGGCGGCGGGTACGCCGTGTCGGTAGCTGCGCGCGACAAGCGTCTCAAAGCCGTGGCCGCCGTGGCCGGCGGCTACAATCCCGGTGGCTACTTCCAGCAGTGGCTCGGCCAGGAAGGTTTCGGTGAGTACCAGCGCAAGATCAACGCGTTGGTGCAGCAGCAGTACGAAACTGGCGAAGTACAATACGTGCCTACCATCGCCCACGCGCTGAGCGAGGAGACGCCCGTAGCCATCATGCCCTTTGAGGGCGCCTACAAATACTACGACCAAACCGCCCGCGCCGACGCGCCCAACTGGTCCTATAAAATGACGGCTGAGTCGCTGCTGCACTGGTTTGCCTACAACGGCAGCAAAGATGCGCCGCTGGTCACGCCCACGCCGTTGCTCATCGTGCACGGCACCCGCGACATCGTACTGCCGCCCGAAGACGCTCAAGCCACTTACGACGCCGCCCAGGGCACGAAGGAATTGGTATGGATTGAGTCGCACAACCACTTCGAGTTCTACAACCAGGACCCTTACGTGAGCGAATCCGCCGCCCACGTCGTGCGCTGGCTCGATCAGCATGTTGGTGGGAAATAAGCCGCGGTTTGGCATCGTACCACACTAGTTCTGCTCCCGAGTGAAAGCAGCGCGTTCCGACCGTTCTGTCAGCCATTTGTTAGCCAACGCCCTAGTCTCGGGTCACAGCAAATGATGGACGGTTGGGGCGCGCTGGCTTCGCTCGGCCGACCGGCTCACCTAAGTACATCAGCCCTCATGGACACGAAAACCACCACTACTATCGACCGCGCCGCTTTTTACGTGGTGGCCCGAAAATTTCACTGGGTTCTGTTACTGCTCGGCGGCTTGGCTCTACCTGCCGTGGCCCAGCCTACCGCGCCGGAACCTGCCCTGCGGCACGGCACCATGAAAGTCGGCCCAACGCAGACGTTGCACTACGTAACGGCCGGTCAGGGGCCGCCGGTACTGCTAGTGCACGGGTTTCTCAAAACCTGGCAAAGCTGGCGCAAGGTCATTCCTCTGCTCGCTCAGCGGTACACAGTTATCGTCCCCGATCTGCCGGGCTTGGGCGAGTCGTCGCGTCCCGCGGCCGGTTACGACGGCCGCAGCGTGGCCGATGCCCTGCACCAGTTGGTACAAGGGTTGGGCCATAAGCAAGTGAGCGTAGTTGGGCACGACGTGGGCGGCTGGATGGCTTACGCCTACGCCGCCGCGTACCGGCCGGAAGTGCAGCGCTTGGTTATTGTCGACGTGACGCTGCCCGGCATCGGCCTGGAAGAAGCTATGGACGTAGCTAAGGGCGGCTCTTGGCACTTTGGTTTCAACATGCTCCCCGAACTCCCTGAGCAGCTTGTCAAGGGCCACGAACGGGAATACGTGGCGTGGTTTGCGCATCACCATTCCTGGGTGAAGGGCGCCATCAGCGAAAGTGACATTGACCTGTTTACCCAAGCCTACAGCGCTCCTGGCGCCATGCACGCCTGCTTGGAGTACTACCGCGCTCTGCCCGAAGATGCCAAGCAAAACCGCGCTTCCGCCGCCCAAAAACTCGCTATGCCCGTGCTGGCCGTAGGGGCTGGCCACATGCTGAAAGATGGCACTCTTAAAGACTTGCAACGCGTAGCCACCAACGTGCGCGGCGTAATGGTGAATGAAAGCGGCCACTACGTACCCGAAGAGCAGCCGACTGAATTAGCGCAACACCTGCTGGCCTTTCTGGGCGAAGGAGCGTCAACTGACCGGGCCAAACGCTGAAGGCAATGAGATTAGGCACCGAGGCTATCTTCGAGGGAGCCCGCAACGTGGAAAAGCTCACTGCTCGAACTACGCATTATCACCGAGCACGTCGGCTTCGTTAGCCAGCGGCTTCTCTTTGAACAAGTATCTCACCAGTAGTTGTACTGGTGGGCCAATAATCAAGATAGCCAGAATCACCACCACGTAGGTACACTCAACGGCACGCCAGCCAGCGTAAAGCCAATTAAAAGGCCGCCCAACACCACGACCACCCAATCTTCGTACAGATGGAAAGCGAGTTTGGCAGGGGCCGTTTCGGTAGCAGTTGGCATACGAAAGAAGCCGAAAGAAGAAAATGACGACGCGCCGCCTTGCTGGGCTAACCTGGCAAGGCTACGCGCGCCGGTTGCTGCGTCTCGGAGTAGAGCGGCGCGGCCCGGAGGCCGAATACGTCGCGGAGGGCGCGGCTGGCAGCGTGATAGCCGCACATACCGTGGACGCCGCCGCCGGGCGGTGTGGCCGACGAGCACAGATACAAGCCGGTCCGGGAGGTACGGTAAGGCGAAGCGCGGAGTGCCGGGCGCGTAAACAGCTGGCCCACATCAAGCAGCCCCCCGTTGATGTCCCCGCCCACGTAATTGGGGTTGTAGGCTTCCATCTGCGCCGTATTGAAGGTGTGGCGGCCAATGATTCGCTCCCGGAAACCCGGCGCAAACCGTTCGACTTGCTGCTCAATGGCCGCCGTCATATCCACCTGGGAGCCGTTCGGCACGTGGCAGTAGGCCCAGGCGGTATGCTGGCCGGCTGGGGCGCGGGTGGCATCGAAGAGACTTTGCTGGGCCAGCAACACAAAGGGCCGCTCCGGATGCTGGCCCTGGGCGGCGGCTTTTTCGGTGGCCGCAATTTCTTCCAGCGTATTGCCCAGGTGCACGGTGCCCGCCTGCGCGCACTCGGGTGCCGTGAAGGGGATGGGTGCGGCCAGGGCCCAGTCGATTTTGAATACGCCCATGCCGTAGCGGTAGCGCCGTAGTTGCCACTGGTACACGTCGGAGAGGCTGTGCCCGGCAATTTGCAGCAGCTGCGCCGGGGTCACGTCGAAGAGCACGGTGCGGGCCGTGGGCAGCTGGGCCAGGGAGCTGATGTAGGTGCCTGTTTCAATCTCCCCGCCCAAGGCTACGAAGTGCGCGGCTAGGGCATCGGCAATGCTCTGGGAACCACCTTTGGGCAGCGGCCAACCCTTGCGGTGGGCCGCAATCAGCAGCACCAGCCCAATAGCAGAGGTGGTGAGATTGGAAAGCGGCTGAATGGCGTGGGCGGCCATGCCGGCAAACAAGCCCCGGGCTTCTTTGGTCTTGAACCGACCCGCCAGCGTGGTGGCTGGCAGTAAGGCAGGCAGCCCAAACCGGGCCATATCCACGGGGTGCTTCGGCAGGTGAAGCGGCGCCAGTACGTCGGTTACGATGTTGGGCCACAGCGCTACTAAGGGTTCGAGCAGGCTTCGGTAGGCGGTTTCATCCGGCCCCAGGAGCCGGGCCGTATCGGCCAGGGAAGTCAGGGCAGCCGCGGCCGTGCCGTCGTCGAAAGGGTGGGCCGCGGCTACGGGGGGCGTGATGTATTCGAGACCGTACTGGGCCAGCGGCAGGGTCTGGAAGAAGGGAGAGCCTGCTGCTAGCGGATGAATGGCCGAGCAGATGTCGTGGCGAAAACCGGGCAGCGTCAGTTCGGCGGTGCGCAGGCCGCCGCCGAGTTGCTCCTTGCCTTCGAGCAACAGCACCGACAACCCTGCCTGCCGCAACACGATGGCCGCCGCCAGCCCGTTAGGCCCGGAACCTACTACCACGGCATCATATTCTGGGTTGCTCATCTACTGAAAAAGGAAAACGTACGGGTGATTATACTTCATGTGGCGTCAGCTCGTGGCGGTATTTTGTCAAGGCAGAACCCTAATCGGAGCAACGAGCCAGCCTGTTCTGTTGTTGGAGCTACGAATCAAGAATGACAGCTGAACACATATTAGCCAGCCGACAGCATGAGCGACGATAAGGTATTTGTACGGTTTCCGCCGCCGAAGACCCGAACAAAAAGCTTTTTCTTGCACAAGAAGCGCCAAACCACCGGGCCGCCGCACTTGGCAACTAACTTCAAAGCAACAGGATGTGACTAGAATCCTCACCGCCGAACGTACAACGCTAGCTTGCGATGTAAACAGCGGCAATGCAGAGGTGCTGGCCAGGCATGGTCTTGTTACCCAACACAACTCCGAACTTTATGCTTGCCACACGGGGGTAGCTGCTTCAAGTCTCATCAAATCCTGATAAAACGACTTGCGACGCGGCCTTGTCGGGCCGTTGTTGCAGTCCTGAACCTTTCACGCTACTTGCTTACCGATGGAGAGCTTTGTCATTTTTGATATGGATGGGGTGCTGGTCGACAGTGAACCACTGCACTTTGAACTGGAGCAACGCATCTTCGAGCAGCTCGGCCTGGCCGTAGACCCGCCCTTGCACGATAGTCTCGTGGGCATGGCCCCGCGCACGATGTGGCGCACCCTGCAAGCCCACTTCTCCCTAACCCAACCAGTGGAAGAACTGCTAGAACTGGAGCGGCAACTCAAACTCACGGAATTGCAACAGCGCAACGTGCAGTGCATTCCGGGCGTCGATGGGCTGCTGCAACGGTTGAAAGGGGCGGGCTGCCGGCTATCAGTGGCTTCTTCCTCGCCCCGGGCACTGATTCAACTGTTCATCGACAAGCTGGAATTCCGCCCCTATTTCGACCATCTCGTCAGCAGCGAAGACGTGCGCGAGGGCAAACCCGCCCCCGATATTTTCCTGGAAGTGGCCCGCCGCTACGGCCAGCCGCCGGCCATCTTCACGGTGGTAGAAGACAGCGCCAACGGGGTCCGGGCTGCCAAAGCGGCCGGCATGCGCTGCATCGGCTACCAGTCCAGCAACTCCGGCCAGCAAGACCTCTCGCAAGCCGACACCATAACCACCGACTTCCACCTCCTCAGTCGGGTTGATTTTCAATTGGCCTCTAGTTAGCCCCGGCCACCTCTACGTTCATCCCAGATTGACTTATCCTACACCCTATAGGAAGCCGTCACAACTGCTGCGCGACGAATCCAGAGGCAGCTTCATATGAACGATTGTCGCACCATTGCAACTATCGAAGCAGTCAAGCCGCAGGTAGTTCTTCTGCTGGCAATTTTTGTCGTGTGCGTACGGCTGCGCTACGACATAATTAGCTGATTTAGTACACTTTACGGGGTCAGTCCCACTGCCAGCAGGTAGGTGGTGAGCCACAGCAGCACAAGCAAAGTGCGAATTACGCGTCGGGTAATAGGAGGGTTTACAAAGAAGCGCAGAATTAATCAACTGTCGAACTTACGGAACTCATAAAGCTTAATGAGGATGCCAGCATTTAAGTAACAGAATGCTTTTTAAAGGCTATTATCCAGCTACATACTAATCTTCTTGATTTTATTTCAAATAAGGTATACAACCCTTTCTGCTACAATGGGGTCTTAAAAACAAACCATTCTTTTTTTCCTTATATCATGTACAAACACATACTCCTGCTGGGCAGCCTATTTTCGATAGGCACCACGGCAAAAGCCCAGTGGGCTACGCAACCCGTTGGCTTTGCCAACCCAGCTACCACCCCCACTCTCATCGAAGCGGTAAGTCCTACCGTGGTTTGGACTGTTGGTTATGACTTAGTTGGTGATGATTCCAATGAAGTTGCACTCAGTACCAATGGGGGTACTACCTGGACTGTGGGAACAGTTACGGGGGTGACTACGGCTACAGAGTCCGTGTCTTCGCTAGCTGCCATCAGTAATACTACTGCCTGGGTAACGGTAGTAGGAAATCGGGCTGATGGCCGCATAATGAAAACCACAGATGGCGGCCAGACGTGGGTACGCCAAACCACCCCTGCGCAGTTTGGAGATGTCAACAGCCAACCCACTGTAGTCCACTTTTTCAATGCTAATGATGGTGTTGCGTTGGGCAGTCCCATTACTGAGGGAGGACTATTTGAAGTATACACCACCAGCAATGGTGGCACCACATGGACTGCAGCGGCCACGCCACCCACTTCTAACTCGCGGGAAAATGCTGTAGGTAACAGCTACGCAGTGGTAGGTAATACCATTTGGTGCGGCACATTTCAAGGCCGCGTGCTTCGCAGCATAGATAAAGGGCTTACCTGGACAGTGGCAGCTACAAGCTTAGAAGAAGTTCGAAATCTAGCCTTTGTCGATGCCCAGAACGGATTGGCTTCCTCTCTGGACGAAAGGACAGGTGAGCGGCTTTTAGAGCGCACTACTGATGGCGGACGTACCTGGACGCGCGTCAATTACACGGGCGCTTTCCCCGCCTACGGTCTTGATAACGTGCCTGGTACCAATCAATACGTTAGTACCGGCTTTGACTTAGGCGACGGAATCCGGGGTACGGCCTTTTCCCGCGATAATGGGCAGACCTGGGTTACGGTGGAAAATACCAACGACAACCTGTACGTGGAGTTTGCTAGTGCTACCGCGGGCTGGACGGGCGCCGTTAATGCCACGACTGGTGCCGGACAGGGTATTCGCCGCTTTACCAGCAGCGTGCTGGGTACCAAGCAGGCTACGCCGGAGCAGCAAGGTTTCAGCGTGTATCCCAATCCCAGCAACGATGGCCGCTTTGTCATTGGCTCAACGAAAGCGCGGACGGGAGTGGAACTGCGCGTCGCCGATGCCGTAGGCCGGGAAGTAACGCGCCGCGCTTGGCAGGGCAGCACGGCCGCTCCCTTTACCCTCGATTTGAGCCAGTACCAAGCAGGCGTCTATTCACTGGAAATCCGCTCCGAAGCAGGCACGAGCCACCAGAAGCTAGTGGTGCGCTAAACGGTATTAACCCCCTTCAAGGCTAAGGATTATCCTGCTGGCTGTGGAAGTGTTTACCCTCACTTTGTAGCTTCTTGCTCAGAGTGTCACCGCTCGGTTATGAAGCTACGGCTTTGGCTGCATGCACTTCGTTACTGATGGTGCGAAAATTGCTAAGAAGCTTCTTAGGCTCTTTTATAGAGAAGACGACCACACAGTTATCTCCTCTGTAAAAGAGCCTTTTGAGTAGGTAGGAGTAGTAAGCAATTGTTCATTTCTTTTCTAATAATTATGAAAAAACAAGTATTCTTCCTCGCCGGGCTAGTGAGCAGCCTGTTTTCAGTAGGAGCGCAGGCGCAATGGGTAAACAAGCCTATATCTTTCGCTAACCCCGCGCAATTCAACTTCAGCATCTCGGCTGTCGATGCTAACGTGGCCTGGACCACCGTCCTCAATTACAATGACCCAAATGATGGCTCGACTTCATTGGTTTGCCGCACCACCGACGGTGGCAACACCTGGCTGACACGTCCGGTAACAGGCCTGTCTAACACGAGCATCGTGACCAGCATCAGCGCCTTAGATGCCAACACGGCCTGGGCTACGACCGCCGAGGCAAATGCAGCTGGCGGCGGCGTGGTGAAGACCACTGACGGCGGCGCTACCTGGACGCGGCAAACGACAACCGCGCAGTTTGCGACGCCTAGCAGCTATCCGAGGCTTGTCTATTTCTTCGATGCCAATGCAGGAGTCGCTATTGGTGACCCAGATGCTGCGGGTTTTGAAGTTTACACTACTACCAACAGTGGCACCACCTGGGTTCGAGTACCGGCTGCCAATATTCCTGCGCCCATCGATCAGGAGGGTGTAGGTGGCGATGTTCCCTTTATAGCTCGGTCCGGTAACAACATTTGGTTCGGCACGGACGAAGGCCGGGTGTTTCGCTCCACCAACCAAGGGCAGACCTGGGCAGCCAGTGACACGCCCATCGATAATTTCGAAGCCATTGCTTTCCGTGACGCCAACAATGGATTGGTTATGGATGAAGATGGTGGCATTGCCCGCACCACGGATGGAGGAGCTACCTGGACGCAGTTGAGTCCTACTGGCCCGCTGCATTCTATAGGCCTGGACAACGTACCTGGCACCCAGACCTACGTCTCCACCGGATTCACCGGACAGCCTAACGGCCCGGGCTCTTCCCGCTCCACCGACGACGGACAGACCTGGACTGCCATCGAAAGCACGGTCAATCATGCTTTGGTTGATTTTGTGAGCCCGACGGTTGGCTGGTCGAGTGGAGTAATCGTATTGCCCAACGAGGACTTACAGGGCAACGGAATGAACCTCTACAATGGTTCTACACTGGGCACCAACTCCGCACTGGCGGCCCGGCTTGGGCTAAGTGCCTTCCCTAATCCCGCTTCTGATGGACGCTTCACAGTAAAAGCACCTGGTCTCAAGAGCGCCACTACGGCTCGCGTATTCGATGGGCTAGGGCGCCAAGTGCTTGTACAAGACTGGCGTGCTCCCCACGCTGCTCCACTAGCGCTGAGCCTAAATGGCCAGACGGCGGGCGTGTACGTGCTCGAAATCACTACGCCCGAAGGTTTCGTACGCCAAAAGCTGGTGGTGCGCTAAGCAGTATCAGTGCTGCTTAGGCATGAAGCTAAAAGGCCTGTTTTCGCTACGAAACAGGCCTTTTTCACGTCTTAATTTTTCAGGATTTTCTCCGCCTAAAATAGCAGGATATTCGCGGCTGGCGCTAGCAAAAACCGTATATTTTCGGTACTTTTGCAGGATAGCATCATAGCTGAACTTACGCCCGCAACATGAGCGAAACGAAAGAGATAATCGGTGCCTCGGACTACTCCGCGGATAGCATTCAGGTACTCGAAGGGCTCGAAGCCGTACGCAAACGTCCTTCCATGTACATCGGCGATACTGGCGTCAAAGGCCTCCACCATTTGGTGTGGGAAGTCGTCGATAACTCCATCGACGAAGCCTTAGCTGGCCAGTGCGACTATATCGAGGTGACCATTCACCCCGGTAACGCCGTTTCAGTCCAAGACAACGGCCGCGGCATTCCCGTTGGCATCAACCAGAAATTCGGCCGCTCGGCCCTCGAAATAGCCCTGACCGTGCTGCACGCCGGCGGTAAATTCGACAAAAACAGCTACAAAACGTCCGGTGGTCTGCACGGCGTGGGCGTGTCCTGCGTGAACGCGCTGAGCACCCACACGCACGTCACGGTGAAGCGCGACGGCCACATCTACGAGCAGGAGTACAACATCGGCATCCCGCTCTACGACGTACGTGAAATTGGGGAAACCACCGAGCGGGGTACCCGCGTGTGGTTTCAGCCCGACTCTACCATCTTCGACGAAACCCTCGAGTATTCTTACGAGCGGATAGCCACTCGCCTGCGGGAATTAGCCTACCTCAACCGGGGTATCCGCATTGTCCTCACCGACTTGCGCGGCACCGAAGACGGCGGCGAGTCCGAGCCCGTACGCAGCGAATACTATTCCGAAGGTGGCCTAGCCGAGTACGTGCAATACCTCGACAGCAGCCGCACGGTGCTGATGAGCCGGCCGGTTTATGTTTCGACGGAGCGCGGTATTCCAGTGGAAGTGGCCTTCCAGTACAACGACTCGTACCAGGAGCACATCTTCTCCTACGTCAACAACATCAACACCCACGAGGGCGGCACGCACGTGGCGGGCTTCCGCTCGGCCATCACGCGGGTGCTGAAAGCCTATGCCGAGAAATCGGGGGAGGTGGCCAAGGCCAAGATTGAGATTCAGGGCGACGACTTCCGCGAGGGCCTCACGGCTATCATCTCGGTGAAAGTGGCCGAACCCAAGTTCGAAGGCCAGACCAAGGGCAAGCTGGGCAACTCTGAAGTGAACGGCGCGGTGAATACCGTGGTGGGCGAAATCCTCAACCAATATCTCGAAGAGAACCCCAAGGAAGCCCGCATTATCGTGGAGAAAGTGATTCTGGCCGCCAAGGCCCGGATTGCCGCCCGCAAGGCCCGCGAAATGGTGCAGCGCAAAACCGTGCTCGGCTCCAACTCCCTGCCCGGCAAGCTGGCCGACTGCTCGGAATCGGACCCGGCTATCTGTGAGCTGTACTTGGTGGAAGGAGATTCGGCCGGTGGCACCGCCAAGCAAGGCCGCAACCGGGCGTTTCAGGCCATTCTGCCACTGCGGGGTAAGATCCTCAATGTGGAGAAGGCGCAGGAGCACCGCATCTACGAGAACGAGGAAATCCGCAACATGATTACGGCCCTCGGGGTGAGCTTCGAGAAGAAGACCGACGAGGACGACGGCAGCACCACCCGCTCGCTCAACCTCGACAAGCTGCGCTACCACAAGGTCATCATCATGACCGACGCCGACATCGACGGCTCGCACATTCGGACGCTGATCCTGACGTTCTTCTTCCGCTACATGCCGGAGTTGATTGAGAAGGGCTACATATACATCGCGCTGCCGCCGCTCTACCTCGTGAAGCGCGGTAAGGAAGAGCGGTACTGCTGGACCGAAGATGAGCGCCAGCAGGCGCAGGAAGACCTAGGCCGCGGTAAGCCCGAAACGGTGAACGTGCAACGTTACAAGGGTCTAGGCGAGATGAACGCCGAGCAGCTCTGGACCACCACCATGCAGCCCGACACCCGCTCCCTGAAGCGCGTAGACGTGGATTCCGGCGCCGAAGCCGACCACCTGTTTTCCATGCTGATGGGCGACGAAGTGGCGCCTCGCCGCGACTTCATCGAGAAAAACGCCAAATACGCGAAACTCGATGTCTGATCACGGATTGGCGCGGATTTTGTAGCTGGTGTTTAGCTAGCATAAAAAACGCCGCTCACTAGTGAGCGGCGTTTTTTTGTTGGTACTGTGCTTGCAATTTGATGGGTCTTTTCTTTGGTTGAAAACTATGCGACAGAACATATCTTCCGGGGCTCCGTGGGAGCCGATTGTGGGCTACTCGCGGGCGGTGCGGGTGGGCGATGTGGTGGAAGTGGCGGGCACTACGGCCCAAGACGGTGACACGATAACTGGTGTGGGCGACGTGTACGCGCAAACCAAGCGGGCCTTGGAAAAAATAGGGGAGGCGCTGGTGGCGGCCGGAGCTTCGCTGAAGCACGTGGTGCGCACCCGCATCTACGTGACCGATATTACGCAGTGGGAGACCGTGGGGCGGGCGCATGGGGAGGCGTTTGCGGCCATCCGCCCGGCTGGCTCAATGGTAGAAGTGAGGGCCTTAATTGACCCGCGGCTGCTAGTGGAAATTGAGGCTACGGCCATCATTACGCGATAAAGTACTACCAGGGTGGCCCATTTTACCGTATTTTGCCATTCCTTTCGCTCTACTCTATGAAGCTCTTCAAATCTGCCGACCTCATCCGCAAAAGCAAGTACATCAGCCGCGACCTCAGCTGGCTGCGCTTCAACTATCGCGTGCTCGACCAAGCCAAGGACGCCAGCCGACCGCTGTTCGATAGGCTACGGTTTCTGAGCATCACTTCGTCGAACCTGGATGAGTTCTTCATGATTCGGGTGGGCTCGTTGTACAACTACCTCGACTACGGCAAAGAGCGGGTGGACTATTCGGGGCTGCGGGAGCTGCCGTTTCGGCGCAAGCTGCTCGACTTTGCGCACCGCTTCGTTAACGACCAGTCGATGACGTATTTGAATGAGCTGAAGCCGCAGTTCGAGAAGAATGGCTTCAACATTCTGCGCATGGACGAGCTGACGGAGCTGGAGCTGAAAAAGGCCGATGGCTACTTCAAAAACACCATCTTTCCGCTGCTCACGCCGATGGTGTACGACTCCTACCACGGCTTCCCGCTGATGATGAACCAGATGCTCATCCTGGGCGTGGTGACGCGGACCAACGACGTAGGCACGGAGAAAGGGCAGGAGCGGCTCACGTTTGTGCAGATTCCGCAGAACCTGACGCGCTTCTTCGAACTGACGCGCAAAGACAAAGTGCTGTTCGTGCCCATCGAGGAAATCGTGCGGGCCAACCTGCCCAAGCTGTTCCGCAACGTCGATATCGAGTCGGCCACGCTGTTCCGCATCACGCGCAACGGCGACTTCACGCTGGAAGAATCCGACGACATTGACACCGATTTTATCAAAGAAATTCAGCAGGGGCTCAAAACGCGCAAGCGGGGCCGCGTGGTGCGCCTGGAAGTGGAGCCCGGCGCGTCGAACCTGCTCATGTCGGTGCTGAAAGAGCGGTGGAAGATTGATAACGGCAACGTGTTCGTCATTAATTCGCTGATCGATCTGAAGGGCTTGCTGCAAGTGCTCAGGCACCCCAACCTCCGCAACAAAACCTCGCGCCTGCCCGCCACGGTAGCGCCACTTAGCCTACCCGACGGAGCCGACGAGAACCTGTTTGAGTACCTCAAACACCACGACGTACTGCTGCACCACCCCTACAACAGTATCGAGCCGATGGTGCGGCTGTTGGAGCAAGCGGCCGAAGACCCGCAGGTACTGGGCATCAAGCAAACCATTTACCGCCTCGCCGACGACTCCCGCGTGACGGCCGCGCTGCTCAAAGCCGCCGAAAACGGCAAGCACGTCTCGGTGCTGTTCGAGGTGAAGGCTCGCTTCGATGAGGAGCGTAACATCCGGGAGGGTGCTAAGCTGGAAAAGGCGGGCTGCTTCGTCATCTACGGGGTGAGCAAGTACAAGACGCACACCAAAATGCTGATGATTATCCGCAAGGAAGGCGAAAAGGTGACGCGCTACGTGCACATCGGCTCCGGCAACTACAACGAGCAAACCAGCAAGCTCTACACCGATATCAGCCTGCTCACGACCAACGACGTGTACGGCCACGACGTGTCGGAATTCTTCAACGTTATCACCGGCCACTCCCAGCCCGACGACTACGAATACCTCATCACGGCGCCCAAAGACATGCGCCAGCAGCTCATTCACCTCATTCGGGAGGAAGTGCGCAACGCCAAAAAAGGCTTGCCCAGCGGCATCGTGATGAAGATGAACTCGCTGGAAGACAAGGAAGTAATCGACGAGTTCTACAAGGCATCCAAGGCGGGCGTTCCCATCCGGCTCATCGTGCGCGGCATCTGCTGCCTACGGCCAGGCCGGCCGGGACTGAGCGAGCATATCGAAGTACGCAGCATCGTGGGCGACTTGCTGGAGCATGCGCGCCTGTTTTACTTCCACCAAGCCGGCCAGCCTAAAGTATACGCGGGCTCCGCCGACCTAATGGTGCGCTCCTTCGACCGGCGTATTGAGGCGCTGTTCCTCATTGTAAATCCGCAGCTTAAGCGCGAGGCCATCAGCATTCTCATGCTGAACATGCTCGACAACCAGAACACCTACACCATGCGCGAGGACGGGGCTTACATCCGCCGCGTGCCCGCTCCGGACGAGCCCAAAGTGAACGTGCACCGCGACTTCTACCGCCGCGACGAAGAGCGCCTGGCCGCCGCTACGCCTGAAGGACTGCTGGCCTTACTGCAACAGCCAGCGCCGAGCGAAGAAGCTAGTGCCCCAGTAGTAGGGGAGGAACCGGCAGCCGTGGAGGCTGCCAGCGAGGCTATTGGTGGCGATGGGTATGAGCCCGATGGCGAGACGGAAGAAGGGCAGTTCGTGTACCCGGTAGTTGTAGCTGAGGAAGACGAGGCCGAAGCAGCCGAGACAAATGTGTAATGCTGTCATTGCGAGGAGGGACGACGCAATCCTTCCTCTCACAGCGTAAAACTTAAATTAAGCAGTAAGCCCTTGACGTTATCAATCTTCAAGGGCTTGTCTGTTTGGGAAATTGGTCTCAGAGAGAGGAAGGATTGCCACGGCTGCGCCTCGCAATGACATCTGGAGCATTCACTCAACCACTCATTTCACCATTACTCATTCCACTTCCGTGGGGCGACTTTGCACGGCGGGAATGGGCGTACGGGAAGAATGATCTTCGCGAGTGCGGATTTCGTCGAAGTGCTCTTCGAACAAAGTTTGGAGCATGCCGTCTTTGAGGCCGATGTCGGGCACTATCATTTGGTGCACGTTGGCCCACTCCATAGCGGAGAGGTAGATGTGGCCGGCCGGCACGATAACGTCGGCGCGGTCGGGGTTGAGCATAGCTACGTTCACGCGCTCATCCATGCTCATCTTGGTGAGGTTGTCGAGGGTGGCGGCGATACGGCGGCGCGTCACGGGCTTATCAAGCTGCGACGACTGCGCCATGCTGTAGAGCTTGTTGATGTTGCCGCCCGTGCCAATGGCCCGCGTTACGTGGTAGCGGCGGGCGTTTTCGGTCACCCATTCCTCCATGCGCTGCCAGGTGTCGCGCATGGCTTCGGTGCTCATGCCGGCTTCTTCCTGCTGCATGCGCCGGATGGAACCTACTTCGAACGACTGGGAAGCTACTTTGCGCCGGTCGTGGTAGATGTTGAACTCGGTGCTGCCGCCGCCTACGTCGATGTGTAGGTAGTGCTTTTTGTCTTCGAGCAAGTGCTCAATCACGCGGTTGATGTAGGCGGCTTCGGCCTGCCCGTCAATCACCTGCACTTCCATGCCCAGTTCCTGCCGGATGCGGGCCGCAACTTCCACACCGTTGGTGGCGGTGCGCATGGCCGAGGTGGCGCAGATCAGGTAATGATTGGGCGCTACGTCGTGCACTTCCATCAACAGCTTGAGGGCGTGCAGAAACTTGATGAATTTCTCCTGCTTCTTCTCCGAGATGGTACCGGTGGCAAACACGTCTTCGCCGAGGCGCAACGGATAGCGCACATATTCCACCCGCTTCAGCCGATACCGGTTACCGTAGTGAAGCACCGCTGAGATCTGACAACGAACAGCATTGGAACCGATGTCTATGGCGGCGAGCTTCAGTAAGGGGTACTCCATTCGGCGAGGGGGGATGGTGGAAAGCGAGGCCAAAGATAGCCCTTTGGCGAAAGCAGACCAGACCCGTCGAAAAATTGCTATCGGCACCCTGTCAGTTGCGCGCCACCTTGCTCACGGGTAATTCTCCTTCCAACCAAGCCTTGAGCGCTCCGGCTTTGTCGCGGCTAATAACGGCCTCTTCCGTCGATTCAGGGTGCAGATCGAGCTTGAGCTTGCCGTTGAAATAGGGGTGCAAACGGCGCACGGCGCTCAGGTGCGCGAGCAACTGGCGGTTGGCCCGGAAAAACTGCTGCGGATCGAGCAGGCGCTCCAGTTGCTCCAGCGTGTAGTCGATGACGAAGCGGCGGCCATCGCGGCAAATCAGGTAGAGCAGCTCACGGCGGGTTTGGAAGTAGGCAATTTCGTCTACTTCGAGGGGCAATAGCTGCTCGCCGCTGGCCACCAGAAAGCGCGTTTTGTATGGGCGGCCGGTGAGTGGCAGGCTGTCGAGGAGGCGTTCCAAGCGCTGACTGCCTTCCACGGGCGAAAAGGCCGCGCGCAGGTCGTGGTATTTGGCTAGCGCGGCCCGCAAATCCACGAGCTTGATGGGTTTGAGCAGGTAATCGACACTGCGGACCCGGAACGCCTTGATGGCGTACTCGTCGTAGCTGGTGGTGAAGATGATGGGGCTGGTGAGGCCCACCTGGTCGAAGATTTCGAAGCTCAAGCCATCGGCTAGCTGGATGTCGCTTAGAATAAGGTCGGGCGCGGGGTTGCTGGCAAACCATTGCCGGGCCGCCGCCACGCTGCGCACCACGCCCACCACCTCCGCGGTAGGATCAGCCTGTTGCAGCAGCCGTTGCAGGCGCTCCGCCGCCGGGTATTCATCTTCGATGAGCAGAAGTTTCATGGGAGGAGTTAGGAGCTAGGAGTTGGGAGCTAGAAGCAAGGAGCCAGTTAGGAGTAGGAATCAAAGTGGTCCTGGTGTTGGTAGGATACCACTTGAACTTCCCACGCCTAACTCCTAGCTTCTAACTCCTAGCTCCTGCAAAAGAGGAACGCGCACGGTGAACAGGCCGCCTTCGCGGAGCACTTCCACAGGGTGTTCGGAGAGCAGGCGGTAACGGTTGATGATGTTGCGCAGACCTACTTTGGTGGATTGTTCGAGGCCGGTTTTGGGTTGCACGTTGTTTTGGACGCGCACGTAAGCGGAATCGGTTTCGGTGGATAGCGTTACGTGCAGCGGGTTTTCGGGCGAGATGACATTGTGCTTGATGGCGTTTTCGACCAGCATTTGCAGGCTCAGCGGGGCCACGTTGGTGGCGTAAGCGGCCGGGGAAATGTTCTGCTCCACTTGCAGGTCGTCGCGGAAGCGGGTTTTGTTGAGGTACAAGTAGGCTTCCACGAAGGCCATTTCCTCGCGCAGTGGCACGGTGGTTTTGTCGCGGCTCACGAGCACGTAGCGGTACACGTCGGCGAGCTGCTCCAGGTAGGTGTGGGCTGGCTCGTTATTGTCGTCGATGAGAGCGGCCAGCGTGTTGAGAGAGTTGAACAGAAAGTGCGGATCGAGCTGGCTACGCAGCGTTTCCAGTTCCGATTGAATGCCGGCCCGCGCCAGGGCTTCCGAGCGTTGCAGGTTTTTCTTCCACTCCCCAAAGAAGTAGATGCTCTCATAAAACGAGGTAACCACGACCGTCGGCACCAGCTTCGACAAGAAACTAGTGAATAAATGACCTTTCTCGCACAGCGGTACGCCAAACAGCAGACGGTGCAGTTCGTTGAGCAGCACGGTGGCTACAAACGTGTAGCAGATGCTGCTCACCGTCTGCACCACCAGTCGCCGTGCAGTTTGGTCGTAATGCGGAAAGAACCGGCGCATGAGCACAAAAATGGCCCGGTTGCCCTCCCAGAGCAGCAGCGTAATGCAGAAGGAAAATAAAAAGCCGTTGAATATGGGCACGCTGAGTTCCTGCGGCCAACCATCGAAGGACAAGTGCATGATGATGGATACCAGCGGGATGCCAAGCAGCCGCAGCCACTTGTCGTTCAGGATGAGGGCGGGGGTGGATGGAGCTGCCGACATGGGAGGTGCGGTGAGTAGCATAGAAAATAAGCGAAGCCGGAAGGTGCTCTAAACTACTGAATAAGAACGGAATCACGGCGTACGGTGTAGCCGGCAAAATACCCTACTGCTTTCTTGGCCGATCCGGGCTGGACATTGCGGACGTTGGTGCGCACGTTGGCCGGGGGCGCGGCAAATATGCCGCTGTTGTTGAGTTGCGTAACGGCTTCGTTTAGAAAGAAATAATAATCGCGGGAAAGCGAGTTCAGTTCCACCCGAATCGTGTCGCCGAGGGCGAAAGTTTCTTCTTCCGCCTGGTTGTTGTTCAGCTCGAAGGCCCCAATGTAGCGGCCATCCACCAGCTCATCGGAACGCACAAATAAGTCGGAAGGGCGATTGAGCAAGCGGCCGTTGCGAAACACTTTGAAGCGGAAGTAGTCGCCGACGCCGGGAAACTCGGGGCCGTAATAGAGCACGTAATAGCCTTCTTCATCGAGCGTAGTGGCCTCCCGAAATTCAGCCCGCACGCTGTCGATGGGCGGCGTGCGGCGGATTTCGGTTTCGGCGCGGTACTCCTCGCCTTCCGCTTGGATGGTGAGCGTGTAGCGCCCGCCGATCTTGCCCTGAAAGCTGCTGGTCACGTAGACGCCGGGTTCCCGCTCGGTCAGAGTTTCGCGGTTGCCTTGGTCGTCGGAGAGCGTGAGCACCGCGCCGGGCACTGGCGGCAGGGCCTGCTCATCGAAGTAGGGGACGGTTTTGGTCAGCTTCACCACGTAGGGGCCCGGTTGATCGGTCACGGCACCATCTACGACCAGCAACGGCTGGCCTTCGGGAATGTCTACGTCGATGACATCTTCGCAGGCACTGAGGCTGAAGGCGGTTAAGAGCAGAAGAAGAGCGGTACGTTTCATGGTTCGGTGGCCTCTCGTTTACCTCACCCCCTAGCCCCCTCTCCAAAGGGAGAGGAGGAACTAGCTTTTAGTTTTTTAGAGCTAGCTCCCCTCCTTGGTTAAGGAGGGGTTGGGGGTGGTTGAAGGGTAGAATTAAATGGTAGAGCTAGTAGTCGTGCAACGATTTTTACCACCCCCAACCCCTCCTTAAAAAAGGAGGGGAGCTAAAAACTAGTTTTCTAGTTCTAGTTCCCCCTCTCCCTTTGGAGAGGGGGCTAGGGGGTGAGGTAAACGAGAGGCGCTAAAAGCTAAAATTGTAGGTAACGGCCGGGATGATGGAGCCGAAAACGGCCAGGCGGACGGCTTCGGTGCGGTTGGGGCTGTCTTCGTTTTGGCGGAAGTAGATGCTGTAGGGGTTGCGGCGGCCGTACACGTTGTAGATGGAAAACACCCAGTTGGTTTCCCACTTAGGGGCCCAGCGGGGGCCACGGCCTTTGCGGCCTTGCAGCGTGGCGGCCAAGTCGAGACGATGGTAGGCGGGCACGCGGTAGTTATTGCGCACGTCGTTGTTCACGTTCGGCAGCACGAGGCCCTGGTAGACGTAGCGCGAGTCGGGGAAGGTGGTGGCAATGCCGGTGCTGTAGTTGAACGTGCCCGACACGGTCCAGCGCGGTGCCAGCGCGTAAATGCCCACTACGGCGAGGTAGTGCGTTTTATCGTACTTGTTCACGTACCACTCGCCGTTGTTGATGCCGTCGATTTTGCGCTCCGAGCGGCTGAGCGTGTAGCTGATCCAACCGGTGAACGGGCCCTGATTTTTCTTCACGTAGAACTCGGCCCCGTAGGCCCGGCCGTCGCCGTAGAGCAGGTCGGCTTCTAGGAACTCGTTGAGCAAGGTGTTGGCCCCGTCGATGTAGTCGACTTGGTTGTCCATGCGCTTGCCGTACACTTCCACGCTGGCCTCGTAGGCGTTGTCCTGGAAGTTGCGGAAGTAGCCCAGAGCTACTTGGTCGGCGTGTTCGGGCTTGGTATTGGTGGTACTCGGCGTCCAGACATCCAACGGCGAAGAAGCCGTGGTGTTGGATACCAGATGGATGTACTGCACCATACGGTTGTAGCTGGCTTTCAGCGAGCTGGTTTCCGACAGTGTGTAGCGCACCGAGGCCCGCGGCTCCAGATTGGGGTAGCGCTTGATAAGCTCGCCGGCAGCATACTCCCGTGGGTTGACGGGCGTTTTCTGGCGGCCGTTGGGCCCTGCGTAGTCGTACACCGTGCCCGCACCCACGTAGTCGAAAGCAGTGAAACGCACGCCGTATTGGGCCGAGAAGCGCGGCGAAAAGGTGTGCTCGTGGTCAACGTAAGCGGCGTATTCGTTGGCTTGCTGCTCTTGCAAATTCAGCGGCCGGAAAATCGAGGACGCATCGGTGGGGCGCACGGTACCGGGCACGAAGCGGTACACGATGGTACCGGCGCCGAAATGCAGAGTGCTTTGGGGGCGGAGTTGGTAGTTGAAATCGGCTTTGAGCGTGTAACTCACGATGCTGGATTTCCAATTGAAACCCTGCGCGCCTTCGGGCACGCCGAGGCCGTAGCTGTACTGGCTGGCCGTGCCAGTGACCGTCGAGAAAAGCCGGTTGTTGAAGGTATGGCTCCAGCCCGCGGTGCCAAATCGGTTGCCGAAATTGTTGCGAAACTCCTGCCCGAAGTTGAACACGTCGCGCCCCAGGTAGCCCGATAAAAACAGCTGGTCTTTCTCGCCGAGGCGGTAGTTGGCTTTGGCCGTGAAGTCGTAGAAGTAGGCCTGGTTGTCGCGCTGGTCAGGAATGAGCTTGAGAAATAAGTCGCCGTAGGAGCGGCGGCCGGCCAGCACGAACGAGGCTTTGTCTTTGATGATGGGTGCTTCCACGGCAAACCGCGAGGAGATGGAGCCAATGCCGCCCGTGGCACTCAGCCGCTCGGAGTTGCCTTCTTTCAGGCGCACATCCAGCAGCGAAGAAAGCCGCCCGCCGTACTGCGCCGGAATGCCGCCTTTCACCAGTTTCAGGTCGCTGATGGCGTCGGGGTTGAACACCGAAAACAGCCCGAACAGGTGGGAACTGTTGTAGATGGGCGCCTCATCGAGCAGCACCAGGTTTTGGTCGATGCCGCCGCCGCGCACGTTGAAGCCCGAGGCTCCTTCGCCCACGGTAGTCACCCCCGGCAGCAGTTGAATGCTGCGAATCACGTCTACTTCGCCCAGCAGCGCCGGCACCAGCTTAATGGTCTTGATATCGAGCCGACTCACGCCCATTTCCGTGCTTTTCACGTTCTCATCGGGCCGTCGGCCGCGCACTATCACTTCGCCGGTTTGCACGCCTTGCGTGGCCAGGCGCACGGAGCGCGTAACGTTGCCCGAGAGCGTGAGCGTGAAATTTTGCGACTCGAAACCAATGAAACGATACGTCACAACGTGGGTGCCTTTGGGCAAGGCGAGGGAGTAGAAGCCCTTTTCGTCGGTGGTGGTGCCGGTGCCTAAGGCTTGCACGAATACTGTGGCCCCAATCAGTGCTTCGCCCGTGACGCCGTCGCGCAGGTAGCCGCTGAGCTTGGCGCTGCCTGCGGCCGGATCGGTGGCGCGCTCCTTGAGAGCGGGTTGCTGGGCCCACGCTTTACTGAGGCCAAGAGTAACCAGCCACACTAGAGTAGTACCCAGCAAACGAGGCAAAAACTGACTTTGGAGCATAAGGCGAAAAACGAGTAGCACGCTTCAAAAACCCTGATCTGTGGCTACAGCGCCGCAGTGGAACGCTTAGAACAAGTGAGCAGAGCGAGAATCCGACGGGTAAAAGAGCTGAGTCGCTGAGCCACAGCTTAACGAGCTACAGATCGATAAGAGTATGAACAAGAAAAAGTTACCGGCGAATTGGAGTGTCAGCGCCAGAGGCGGCCCCAGGTTTCGGCCACTACATAGTCCACGAAGTCGCCGATGGTGACGAAAGGCACTTCATCGGGGATATAGATGTGGAAGCACTGTTCCAGATCCAGAATGATGTCCACGATGTCGAGCAGGTCGAAACATAACTCTCGGCTCAAGTGGAAGCGCGAACGAAGCCGTTGCACCGGGATGGTTTTGCGCTGGCTGATAATGGAAAGCACCTGTCGGGCAATGGATTTGGGGACGGAAGTCGTCAGAGAAATCATAGGAGTGGAGCTTGGCGGTAGATGACAAGAGCAGGTTTTGTACTTGCAGCTCCTGCGCAACTTTCGGTTGGTTTTCGTAGCGGCCTTTCGGCTTCAGCAGCGTGCAAAGGCGGTTGATTGCCCAAAAGTGGCCCGTAAAAATTCCCGCTGAAACAGCCAAACCAGTGAACCGTCGTTTGGCGAACTTGAATCGTCGGCTGTTGTACCCGAAGCGTTAGCAAGGGTAAGAAGGACAAGTGCCAGGGGCTTTATTGGGCATTTTTTCCGGTTTGAGCAACCGTCAGAAGGCATCCATCATGCGCAAATAGAAGTTGGCCGTGCCATTGATTCTGCGCCAGGTCGAGTCGGTCGAAACGAGAGGAATACTTCATCAAAACAGCCCCGCCACCAACCGCAAGGCAGGCAACGAGGCTGTTTAATGGGTCGGGCGGGGCGGCTGAGCTACGGCAGCAAAACCTGGTCGATGACGTGAACTACCCCGTTGCTGGCCAACAGATCAGTTGGTCGTGCGGTGGCTGGTCTGAAGTTGTTGCCGGGGCCCCGAACGGTGAGGAAAGGCAACACACCAGCGGCGGTCACGGGGCCGCCCAAGGTCGTAACGGTCTTGGTTGTAAAGAACGAGCCCGTGCTCAGATCGGAGGAGAAGGCCCGGTTGCCTACAATGTGCAGCTTAAGTATGGCTACCAGCGTGGCATCAGGCACCTGATCGAGGCTGGTGAGGCGCTGCTGTACTAGCAGCTGCCGGAAGGCAAAATCGGTGGGCGCGAACACCGTCAGGTTGGAAGCAGGGTCAGCGGCGGCGATGAGTAAATCGGCGGCAGCGGGGCGCTGCAAGGCCTTAAGCAACAACGTAAACTGGCGGTTGGAGCCGGTGGCGCCTGCTACCACGAGGTCGGTTATCTTACCAGTTGGAGGCATCAGCACCTTATCGATGGCGTGGATGATGCCGTTGCTGGCCGCCACGTCGGCGATTATAACCTTGGTGTTGCCGTTGATGAAAATGCGGGTAGTATTGAAAAGCCGGTCCTCATTCTTGGAGAAATACACCGTGTTGTCGTTCACGCCGGGGGCGGAAGCGGGCTTGAGTGTGGTTTGGGAGCTGGAGCCGGCGGGAAAGTCGGCGGCGGCTTTGCGGCCGTCCAGCACGTGGTAGAGCAGGATGTTACGCAGGGCGGAAATTTGATTCGGGTCAGTCAGGGCCCCGATGTTGGCCGCCGTGTTGAAGGGCGCCGGCAGCTGAGCAAAGGCGGCGTTGGTTGGCGCTAGCACGGTGAAGGGCCCCGCGCCGCTGAGCGTGTTGGCCAGGTCGGTTTTCACGACAGCCGCAACCAGCACCGAGAAATTGGGATTGGCCTGCGCGACCTGCACGATAGACAGGGTAGGGTCGCCGTGAGCCAGCTGCTCGCTACTTTGGGTGGGAGTCGGGTCCGGTTTGGCGGCATCGTCCTTGTCGCAGCTGGTGAGGGCGAATCCAAACAGCGCAACCAGCAGCACAAGCAGACGCTGGAATGACAGAAGAGTGAAGGAAGAGGACATGGGCAAGGGTTTGAAGTGGAAAGATGGTTTGTCCTTCAAACTGTTGTGAGGCTGAGGCAGATACAGCCTTGGGTGTCAACCGGCAAATCTTGAGAGCGTACCCCCGAATAATCGGAATGAACCGTATGCTTCTAGAAGCATCGGTATGGAACTCCGGGACCGTTTTGCAGGCCAACTCCGAAACCGCCTGAGGACGCTCGCTTGCTCATGCGGTTCCGAAAGTATTGGGCTGCCCGTCTGGCTATTGTCTTGCTTAAAGGTTGAGCTTTTGTTGGTGCCTACCCTGTTCTACCTTTACTCCGCCGGTCAACCAACTTCCTCCCTATGAGCCAGTCTTCCATCCTGGGCACCGATAGAATCCGAGTGGTGAGCAGCGCCCGCGAGGGTGCCGACCATTCCGAACTCATCATGCACGTGGCGCCACGCTACTACACGCCCAAGCATTTCCACGACTTCTTCACTGAGACTTTCGAGGTGCTGGAGAGCGAGCTGGAGTTTGGCAAAGGCAAGCAGACATTGTTGCTCCGCACTGGGCAGAGCGTGCAGGTGGAGCCAGGCGTAGTGCATTACTTCGCCAATAAAACCGCTGCGCCGGCTACCATCCGCGTTAGCGTCGCGCCCGGCAACGCCGACTTCGAGCAGGGCTTCCGCATCTACCACGGCCTGGTAGCCGATGGGCAAATAGACGCCAAGCAGAACCCCAAGCAGTTCGCCGACACGGCGCTGTTTCTGAAACTCACCAACTCGCGCTTCCCTGGTTTTGGCCGGTTCATCGAGCCGCTGTTTTTCCGGGCCGCCGATAAAGCCATCCGCAACGGAAGGCTGGCCGAACTGCAAGCGCGCTACTGCCCTAGCTAGCGCGCGAGGGCAGGAAAGGCCCGTGGTAGCGTAGGTTGTAAGTGGAAGCCGCGGCTACTTTTTATGGGCGCCAAAAGTGTAGCCGATCGTCACGTTGGCCAGCAGGCCGTTGGTGCCCGGAAATCCTTGCGAAGCGGCCTTATAGGTTTCCTGCCGTTCGGTGGCCCGGTTGGTGTAGGTCAGCTTGTCGTTATCGAGCGAGCTCCACACGTTGGGCCAGTACCGCACGCTAGGCATGATAAGAATACCCGCCAAGCCGTTTTCCTGCCGCCGAAACGGATAATAGCGGTAGTAGGCTCCTAGCCCCAGCGTCGCGGTTTTGTACGAATTCACCCGATTACTGGCGGTTTCGGCTTGTCCATCATAATACACTTCATAATAGTGAAGCTTCGGCTCCACCCGCACGTCAAACGTAGGAGTGAGTCGGTAGCCAATGCCCACGCCCAAAGTAGAGGTAAGCTTCTCCGCCAACTTCTGGTCCTGGGCCACGGTTGAGGCACTGTTGCCGCTCAGCTTGATGTTGAACCCGTGCGAGTAATCGAACACCAGGCGGTTGGTGGTGTACTCAGCCTGCACGTTGAACCCGCCAAGAAGCAGCTGGCTAACGCCGCCGCCTAAAGTGACCTTGTGCGAGTAGGGAAATAGCGGCCGGGGCGTGGCCGGCGCGGGTCCTTGCTGCGCATATATGGCGGGAGAGCTACCGAGAAAGGCGACCGAGATGGCGACGAGAAAAGCGGAAGTTTTCATGATGCAACGGGAGCTGCGGGGTTAGTTTGTAGCCGCAGCTTGAGCAATGTTACGCCCGTCGTTCACCCTCGTCCAGTGGCTGGTAGTCAGTTGTTGGATGGTCTTGGTGGAATGTTGTAAGAGGACTGTGGACTGCAAGCGCCCGCTAGCTTTACTAAGGGTGTGGATGGTAATTGTCCACGCGGTCTTGCTGAGCTTGTCGAAGCTTCTGTTCAGCTCCACAGCACGCTTCGGTTACGGCTTTTTGCTACCCGTTCACATTTCTTAAAGCGTCCTATACCTCTTCTGAGCAGTGAAGACCCTTTTTCGCAGGAGTCGGCTTCGTGGTCCTGCCGTCCTGCTACGGCCTACGGCGCAGTAGGACGACCTGCACACAACAAGTGGAGAGAATCCGAAAAAAATCTTCGATCCTCTCCACCGTTGGAGAGAATGTGAAAATTGTTTTTCGATTCTCTCCATCTTTCTAGGGTTCGTGTCCCTATGCATTCTCATTCATCTACCAGACAGTTCACGGGCGCTGTTAGCAAGTTCAGGCATCAATAAAGCCGCTTCACTGGTTTTTACCTTCTTTATAGCATCCAGAAAACGTTGGTTTGTATAGTTCCTGCTCCCGCTGCCCCTAAGCGGCAGGGGCGGTAAGCAGTTTCCTTTCACTGTTCAAGCCACTTGTTATGCGTCACGAGATTCAACAGCAGGTCATTGCGTTACTGGTCGAGCAGGGCTATTCGCCCTGGCAACTGAACCCCGCCACCCGTTTTGCCGAAGACCTTAACCTCGATTGGCTGCGGCAGCTGAAGTTGGTAGAACGGCTCGAACAGTATTTCGGCATCGACATAGCCGGCCCGGAGCGGCAGAAGCTAGGAACCCTGCGCGACGTTTGTACCAGCGTGGAGCGTCATCTGTTCGGTAATCAGGCTCCTTTCGCGCAGCTACTTGGGTTGCTTAGCGTGGGCTAGGAAGCGAAGACGAAGCAGGCAAGAAAGCCTCGCGGTGTTGGGCCAAAGAGTCCATGTGGGCCTGGGGCCGGCAGATCTTGTCGGAAACGGACACGGCCCACCACGAAAAAGCCCGGCCCCAGAACAACTTCTGAGGCCGGGCCTAGTAGCAGGTGGAAGGCGTTGCTGCCTACTGGTCGATTCGAAAACCTAGCCCAAACTGAATCAAGCCGCTTTCTTCCTCCGAAAGCTGATACGATACGGACAGGGCCAGCTGGTCCGTGACCGGAGCGATATAGAAGCCCGCGCCATAGCCATCGTGCCAGCCACCGGGCGAGCTGCCATCGTAGTACACCCGGCCCCGGTCGAAGAAGCCGAACACGCCGTAGGAGAAGGGCAGGAAGTTGTTTTTCACTTGCCCAAGCGCCAGGCGCAGCTCGGAGTTGAGGTAGAGGCTGGCATCGCCGGTGAAACGGTTGCGGACGTAACCGCGCAGGTTTTCGCGCAACCCCAGGTAGGAGAACTTGTAGAACGGAATTTCAGCGTCGGTGCCGTAGTTCTTCGCGCCGCCGCCTTTCACGGCCAGCGTAACCGGAATGAGCAGCCGCGCCGTGCCATAGTATTCCGCGAAACCTTGGGTGAGGCCAAAGTTGCTTTGGTTGCGGTTGAGCTGAAAATACGTGTCGTGCTGGGCGCGCAGGCGCACGCCGCGCCGCGCGAAACGCTGCCGGTCGCGCAGGTCTAGGTCGAGCAGGGCGTTGAGGCCGACGAGGCGCTGGAAGCCGGTGTTGGGGCGCAGGTCGGTGGCCTCGGGGTTTTGCTCTAGCTGGCCCAGGTAGGTATTGCTGCCGAAGTTGGTGCTGTACTGCTCGTAGTTGCTGCCCAGCCGCAGGAGGCTGCGCTGGAAGAAAACGCGCTCCGCAAACACGCCGGCGTTGTAGCCCTTGTAGCGCGCTTTGTAGAAGTTGTCGTCGTAGAGCGCGTCGTCCTTGGTGGTATTGTTGCCGAGGCCGAAGAAGTTGTAGAACTGGAAAAAGTTGCCGTATTCGGCCCGCGCGCCAATATCCCAGAGCTTGATGGCGTGGCGGTGGCGCATGTTGAACGCCACCTGGAAATTGCCGTTGGAAGAGCCCTGCACGTCGATGCCGTAGAGGTTTTTGTAGCCCGGCTTGCGGAACCCCTGTCGCACAATATCGACGCCCGCTCCCACGCCGAAGCCATCGCTCTGGTTGAAAATGAGCGTGGCCCGCGGGTTGTAGCCATCGTACTCGAAAGCTTCCCGGTCGTAGCGGTTTACGGCTGGTTTGGTTGAGGTGCGGTTGTCGGATTCGGGGCCGAGCTTGAGGTTGGTGTCGGGTAGGTCGTAGACTTTGGTGAGGGTGCGCAGGCCGCTCACGCGCGAATCATCGGTTATCTGGTCTTTGCCATCACCGCCGATAATGCGCACGAGCACGCTGTTTTTGGCCGCGCCTGTTACCGTAAAAACGTCTTTGCCATCGAGGCCGTACAGGCTCACCTCCGCCGTTTCGCGGGGCTTGAACGTGCGGTCGAACAGCGGCTCGCCGTCGGGCGCGTCGGTGTCCTTGGCTTTATCGAACATGCGGACCCGAACGTTGCCGTCGGGTTGGCGGTCCACCTGGAACACTTCGGCTTTATTGGAGCCTACCACATCCACCCGTTTGGCGAGCAGCAAGTAATAATCGTCCAGGGCTTTGGGCAGCTCCTGAATGCGCGCCTTGAGCTTGCGGTTCAACTCCTGGCCCGACAACGGCGTCAGCTCCGGCGGCATTTGCGCCGTGGCTTGGTCGATGGCCGCGGGCGTAATCTGGGTTTGCATGTACTTGCCGATTTCCTGCCACTGCTCCCGCGTGAGGCTTTGCAGCAGGAATCGGTCGAGGTTCCGGGCCGGCCAGTTCAGGCTTTCCAGATCATGAAACTCGCTCTGAAAATCCTCGATGCTGGGCACGGCCCATTCGCGGTTGGCCAGGTAAGTCAGCAGGCCGTTCCAGAGCGTGAAAGCCTGGTCCCGGTCGCGCGGAATGGGTTTGTAAATGGTGCTTTTGCCCTGCTTGTAGCCGGCCCATTTCCAGTTGTCCTCGTGCTTGCCGAAGTCGGCCACCAGCATGTCGAAGGCGCGGGCCCGCCCGAAGGCTTGCGCGTCGATGCGGTTGTCGTGGTCTTTGTAGAGCTGGCGGAAGAAGCTAAAGGAGCGCCGCACGTCGTTGGCCCCGCCGAAGCCGGGCAGGTTGGGCTTGGGGTCCACGGGCCGGTCTTCGAGCGTGCCCAGCAACCCGGCGTATTCCTGCCGGTAGGGTCCCAGCTGGTTGTTGTCGGGCAGCACAAATAGGCGCGGGCGGGCGTGCAGAATGTCGGTCTGGTCGAGCAGAGAGCTAATCACCAGTCCCGAATAAGGATGCGCCGTGGGCGTGATGCCGCGCAGCACGTCGGCAGCCACGGAATTGCGCAGCTCCGGCGGCAAAATCTTGGTCACGTCCTTGTCCACGGAGCGAAACACGTACTCCGACGAGTCGGCGGCAATGAGCTTGAGGGAAGTGGTTTGCCGGCCGCCACCGCGCCCAAACACGCGCAAGCCACCTTTTTCCGAAGCCAGATCCAAGGTGCGCACCTGCACCGGCTGCGTCCAAGACGTGCGGTACAGCGGCCCCAGGAAAAACCGTTCCGTACCCGAACCGGCGTACTGCTTGCCAGCGGCCAGGGTCTGCGTGGCTTGAAATGGCGCATCAGGTTTAGTTTCGACCACTCCGCGCGGCGCCGATGGGCACTCGGGAATGAAGCTGTTCACGGGCACATTAGCCAAGCGCGGCTGCTGGCACGCCGACTGAAAGAGTACGGCGTTGTAGGCTTCCTTGGTGCTGGTGCCGGCCTCGTCGAAGGCATAAAAATGTGCCTTTACGGTGCCATCGGCGTAATATTCGAGCTTGGAAAACCCTTCTTCCGACTTGTTGAATTGCGACTGGCCGTTGGCCCCCACGTGCTGCTTTTCCGCGAAAGAACCCGCCACGAGATGGTAGTTGTCTTCGAAGCGGGTGAGTTGCAGGCTGTAGTCGTGGGCGGCGGCGTACACGGCGCCGGGGTGGTCTTTGAGAGTGCCAAGCAGTTCCTTGCGAAATGCTTGGTAGGCTGGGTTGGCGAGGTCGCGCGGGGTGCCCACGTTTTGGCGGTAGGCTGCGTACACCGAGCCCAGCACCGGCGGCAGCAAGTGCCGACTCAGGGGCTGCTTGCCGCCGTACACGCCGTTGCTAATAACGGGCTGATGGCCCACCAGCAGCACGTTTTTGCCCTTCGTATCGTCGAGTACGTCTTGCAGCTGCTCCCGAAATTCTTGCTGCGTGAGGGTTTTGCAGTCGGTGTCGGGCGCCTCGGGCCGGTCGAAGGGATGCGTGAACCAGGGCGAGTTGAGAGCCACCAGCCGCACGTTCGGCGCCACGTCAATGATTTCGGGGCCGGGGCAGCCGCCGGTGGGGGCGAAGGCGTTCTGGTTGGGCAGACGCTTTTCGATGTAGTCTTCCAAGCGGCGCACGCGCTTCAGGCCGTCGGGGCCAGAATTGGCCCAGTCCCGGTCGCCGGGCACGAAGTAGATTTTGCCGTTCGATAAGCCCTGCACCAGCGCCAGCAACGCATCGACGCGCGCGGTTTCGCCGGCCCGGCTGGAGTCTTGTTTGGTGCCGAGGCCCTCGGGCCCCACAATATCACCAAGATGGACCACCGTAAACGGGCCCGACTGCTGTTCCAGGCGGCTTCGCAGCACTTGCAGATGCTTGGTGGGCAGGTCGGCAGTAGCGGTATTGCCGAACAAGTAAACAGTGTGTACCGGAGCGGTAGAAGGTTGCGCCAGCGCGGGCAGCGTCGTTGCTAGACTGAAAGCGGCCAGCAGCAGACGGTGTTGAAGTACGTGCATAGAAGGTAAGCTAGACTATGCCATACGCAGAACTAAGCAATACGATTTAACATGAATTTAATTTGCCGACTCAGAACGGACCGCTCAGGCGCTAGCCAGCCGCCGTAGTCGGGCCAACGCCAACGCTGCCAAGCAAGGCAGCCCCACCCACAGCAGCTCACTTTTCAGCACGCGGGTCGCCCATTCGCCCACGAACTTCTTGATGCCAATGGGCGAAACCATAAGGGGCCGAAACCCAAAAAAGTAGCGCTGCTGATCAAACGGACTGTAAAACGCCACGCCTTCACCACCGGTTGTCATGGCATCGAGCACGCCGTGCGAAGCAGTGGCCAGAAACAGCAGCACCCATAGCCGCCCGGCTGCCGGGACGTTGGCAGTACGTCGTAGTCTAAGCAGCACGGTCAGAACGGAAGCCACGACAGCTGCTGCCAGTAAGGAGTGCGTCATTCCTCGGTGCCCCCAAAGGCTGGCGTAGGGCACGTGGAATTTGAAACCAATGACGTCGGCATCGGGCAAAAAGGCGCAAGCGGCGGCCAGCACCCAGTAGCGCCAATGGCGCCGGTCGGGGAGGAGGAGTTTGCCCAACGTAGCGCCCAGCGCGCAATGCCCGAAAACAGAAGCCATGTAAGTAGAGAGACCTTAGATCTGAGACGTGAGACAGGCGTTTGATCGTCGAAATCTTACTGTAAGGAGCAAGAACCTTCATTTCTGACTAAATACCTGAATTATGGGCCATGGAAGGGCATGTACGCAAGTATAAAGTGCAATCTAACAGCCAAGCCAATCTATCAAGCTAGAACGAGTGGGTAATTAGCCAAAAGGCGGTCATGCAAAGCCTGACCGCCTTGCTTAGAGCAACAGCTGTGACTGGGCACAGACTCTATTGCGTTAGCAGTTCCGCTGCTACGCGCGGCACGCCGGTGCTGGCTGGTTCCGTGATGAAATGCAGGTTGCGGCGTTCAGCCATCGGGGGCTGGTTAGGGTCGATGACGTAGATGGGGTGGCCAGTCGGAACGAAATGCACTAGGCCCGCGGCTGGATACACTTGCAGCGAAGTACCGACTACCAGGAAAATATCGGCCGTGGCGGCTTCCTCGATGGCGCGGTCCATGAGCGGTACGGCCTCGCCAAACCACACGATGTTGGGCCGTAGCTGGTGACCCTGTTCGCACATATCGCCCAGCTCAATCCGGTCCGACGTCATGGGATACACCAGCCCCTCGTGCTGGCTGCTGCGTGACTCGAACAGCTTGCCATGTATATGAATCACGCGCGAAGAACCGGCTCGCTCGTGCAGGTCGTCCACGTTCTGCGTCACGATAACCACTTCAAAATCCTTCTCTAGCTCTACCAGCGCCTTATGGCCGGCATTGGGTTGGGCGGCGCGGGCGGCGGCGCGGCGCTGGTTGTAGAATTCCAGCACCATTTCCGGGTCGCGGTTCCAGCCTTCGGGTGAGGCTACGTCCTCCACGCGGTGGCCTTCCCACAGACCGTCGGAGCCGCGGAAGGTGGCCAGGCCGCTTTCGGCGCTAATGCCCGCGCCAGTAAGAGCCACTATTTTCTTTTTCATCAGTGAAATGCGGTATAAGCTTCAGCTTGCGCTAGAGTTGAACCGGCGCGAAGTAGCTGTTGCGTTGGCTTTATAAAATTCTTCCGCTGAAGCGTCAAGCAGCAGTTAAAACCGCTTCAGCTCTTCCCGCGCAAAGGTCCATTCTGGGGTGACGAAGCGGGAGTCTTCCGGGTTTACGGCAAACCAGGCGCCTAAGGTCGCGTCGTTGGTGGCTGTATTGCGCAACACGTGAATCTGCTGGGCCGGCATGTAGCTTTGAGCTAGCAGCACGTAGCGGTGGCCGGTGCTCGTGTGCCGCGCCACGTCCAGCACCAAGACGGCGTGACCGGGTGAGCCGCCGCGAATGAAGACGTCGCCGGGCTGCACATTGGCCGGAGCTATCGGGGTCAGCTCACGAGCCAGAGAAAGAGTGCCGGCGTAGGTGAAAACCTGGTCGAGGTAGCGGCGGAACACGGCGTGCGTAGGCTTTTCCACGGGGCGAGGAGCCGGCAGCACCTCATTGCCGCTCACCCGGAAACCCTGCCCCCGATACCAATCGGCAAACCGAATGTCGTTGCCGCTGGTGAGGTGAAAATGCACGGTATCAGGCTTGCGCGAAAATAAATACTCGCCCCGCAGCCGAATAACGGCGTCGGCGCACTGCTGCAAGTCGCGCGTACCGACATCAATGTCGAGCACGGCGGCGTGTACGGTCTGCGGGTCTTTCAACTCCCCATTGTAGAGGTGCACGGCCGTACCGGCGGGCAGCAACGGCAGGTAGCGCAACCAGTGCCCAAACGAGCCGGCCGTCACCTTCACCCGCGTGCAGCCCGGCGGCGGCGCGAAACGGGCAGTCACACTCCGGCGCACATCATAAGCATCAGCAGCCAGCCATGGATAACGGTTGGGAGCCGCAGAAAGAGGCTCCGGTTTGGTGGCAACGGGCGGCGTTTCGGACAGGGCAGTCGGTTGCCCGCAAGCCAGCAGGCAACTCAATAAGGCAGGCAATACGAATAGGCGTTCCGGCATAAAGAGCAAGAAAAAGTCCGCGTCAGGCGGGCTTTATTGTGAATCAGGAATATAACGGAGGCCCTTATAATTTAGCGTGTAGCATCAGTAGGATCAGCGCCTTGCTCTTATCCCAAGCTAGATCTTGCGGCATAAAATTGATTCAACTCAAGCCCCTCCTAAAACCAACCGGCCCGCCGAATCATTCAGCGGGCCGGTTGGCTTAGGGTTGACTCGATACTATTTGGCTTTCGCGGCTGCCTTCTTAGCCGTAGCAGCTTTTTTGGCGGCCGGTTTCTTAGTGGCAGTTTTCTTGGCCGCTGGTTTCTTGGCGGGTTTGTCCGCGGCTTCGGTGGCGTCCGGAGCGGCTTTCTTCGCCCCAAAACGGCCGCCTTTAGCGGGCTTGTCGGGGGTGGCTTCGGCTAGTTCCAGGCAGCGTTGCAGCGTGAGGCCCGCCGGCTCTTCGCCCTTCGGAATTTTCACGTTTTTCTTGCCCACCACGATGTAGGGGCCGAAACGACCGTTGAGCACCTGCACGTCAGCGTTTTCGGGGAAGTCTTTAATGAGGCGTTCCGCGTCGGCTTTGCGCTTGGCTTCGATCAAGTCTATAGCCTCCTGCGCCGTGATGGTATGCGGGTCTTGCTCCTTGGTAAGCGAGTAGAACTTGCTGTCGTGGCGGATATAGGGGCCAAAACGACCTAGGGCGGCCGTCATGTCCTTGTCCTCAAACTGGCCCACGATGCGCGGCAGCTTAAACAAGTCCAGCGCCTCTTCCAGCGTGATGCTCTCAATGAACTGGCCTTTGCGCAGGCTGGCGTACACGGCTTTTTCACCTTCCGGCGCGCCTTCTTTGGGCTCGATCTGTACGTAAGGACCAAAGCGGCCGAGGCGGGCTGTGAGCTTCTGCCCAGTTTCGGGGTGGGCTCCGATTTCGCGGTTGCTGCCCAGCGTGTTGCGCTCAATGTCCTGGCCGCGCTCCACCGTTTCGTGGAAGGTGCCGTAGAAACCGGCCAGCATGTCGGTCCACTGCTCCTCACCGTCGGCAATTCGGTCGAACTCGCCTTCCACTTTGGCCGTGAACTGGTAGTCCACAATCACCGGGAAATGCTCCACCAGGAAGTCGTTGACTACCATAGCCGTGTCCGTCGGAAAAAGCTTGGCTTTGTCGGCCCCGAAAGTCTCGGTTTTGACTTCGGTTTTCACCGCGTCACCGTCCAGCGTGAGCACGTGAAACTTGCGTTCCTTGCCTTCGCGTGAGTCTTTTTCCACATAGCCGCGCTTCTGAATAGTGCTGATGGTGGGAGCGTAGGTTGAAGGCCGGCCGATGCCCATTTCCTCTAGCTTCTTCACCAGCGAAGCTTCGGTGTAGCGAGCGGCCGGGGCCGCGAAACGCTCCGTGGCGCGCAACAACTGCAATGGCAACTGCTGGCCCACGGTCAGGGGCGGCAGCCCGCGCGAGAAGCTCGACTCCTGCGTGGCTTCATCCTGCTCTTCCTCGTCTTTCGACTCGCTGTAGGCTTTCAGGAAACCTTCGAAGGTAATAACCTCGCCGGAAGCCGTGAGTGTTACGCCCGGCTGGGTGCTGATACCAATAGTGGCAACCGTGCGCTCAATGCTGGCGTCGGCCATTTGCGAAGCCATAGCCCGCTTGCGAATAAGGTCGTAGAGGCGCTGTTCCTGCGAGTCGGAGCCGGCTTTCACCAGCGCGAAGTCGGTGGGGCGGATGGCTTCGTGGGCTTCCTGCGCCGAGGCCGACTTGGTTTTGTAGACGCGGGTCTGGGCGTATTCTGGGCCGTAAGCGCGGCTGATTTCCTCTTTGGCAGCCGTCAGTGCGTCTTGCGAGAGGTTCACCGAGTCGGTACGCATGTAGGAGATTTTGCCAGCCTCGTAGAGCTTCTGCGCCACGCTCATGGTCTGCGCCACCGAGAAGCCGAGCTTGCGCGACGCTTCCTGCTGCAAGGTAGACGTGGTGAACGGCGGCGCGGGGCTGCGCTTGCCGGGCTTTTTCTCCAGATTTTCGATGCGGTAGTCAGCGCCCACGCAACGGGCCAGGAAAGCTTCGGCTTCTTCGCGGGTCTTGAAGCGCGTAGGTAATTCGGCTTCCAGCACGGCGCCTTTGCCCGCGTCGAAGCGGGCCGTGACGCGGTACGCCGACGTTACCTTAAACTGGTTGATTTCCCGCTCGCGCTCCACCACCAGGCGCACGGCCACCGATTGCACGCGGCCGGCGGAAAGGCCGGTTTTCACTTTCTTCCACAGCACCGGGCTCAGCTCGAAACCCACCAACCGGTCGAGCACGCGGCGGGCCTGCTGGGCATTCACCAGGTTCAGGTCGATGGTGCGCGGGTTGTCGATGGCGTTGAGGATGGCATTCTTGGTGATTTCGCGGAACACGATGCGGCGCGTCTTGCTGTCGTTCAGGTTCAGCGTCTCCGACAAGTGCCAGGAAATGGCTTCGCCTTCGCGGTCATCGTCACTTGCTAACCACACCACTTCGGCCTCCTTGGCCAGCTTCTTGAGCTGTGCGATTATCTCTCGCTTGTCGGCCGATACCACGTAAGTTGGCTTGAAGCCATTCGCAATATCAATAGCGTTGTTGTCCTTCGGCAAGTCGCGGACGTGGCCGAACGACGACTTGACGACGAAATCCTTGCCCAGATAGCCTTCAATAGTTTTGGCTTTCGCGGGGGACTCGACGATGACTAAGTTTTTGACCATGGGTGAGAGGATAAATCAGGAGAGGAAAGGCGGGCTGAGGATAGCTTTCAGATAGAAAACGCGACAGCAGGCAAGAAGTTGAATTTTGCCGCAAAGATGCTGTAATAATCCGTCGACCTAACGTGCCGTACAATAATAGTAATGTCGGACCCTATCCGCAGCACGTGTGCAGGCAACAGCGGAAACGCCGCAACTGGTTCACCGAAAGAGGGTTCCGTTACTCCATGATATGTTGTAGAATCATTCTCCGGGAAATAGGCGTATTCGCTACCTTTGCTAAGTAGAGTAGCGGCAGCTTTGCGCGTTTTGCGCCAACTTAGCCTTCTCTACTCAGTCCCGCTACTCCTTGCTATATGGCATCAGGTAAGACTACCTCCTCCACCCGTCGTGCGGCCGTACTTAACCCGGCTGAGACTTCCCCGGCCGACGCTTCCACCGTCGTGGCCACGCGGCCGGCTCCCGGCAACAGCGACCCCACGCGCCGCAGCGGCAGCCCCAAAGGTTCCAGCACGCGCCACAATGGGGCCCTCGAAAACTCCGACTACGTAAACGAGCAACTCAACCGGGTGCTCTACGCTCTCGACGCCTTCAAAAAAGGCGACGTATCGGTGCGGCTCACTAAGCAGAACAACGACATCTTCGCCGAAATAGCCGAAGCCTACAATTCCATGGTGGAAATGATAGGTGGAGTAGGCGGCGAAGTATCGCGCATCTCGAAAGTAGCCGGGGTAGAAGGCAACTTGAAAGCCCGCGCCTCCGCCGATAATGCTGCTGGTTTCTGGCGCGATATGATCAACAACATCAACGGCTTGGTGGATAGCATTGCCGTGCCGGTGTTGGAAGTGGGCAAGGTGCTCAAGAACATCAGCAAGGGCAACCTGGACGAAACCTTCCAGATTCCAGTGTCGGGCGACTTCAAGGTGATGGCCGAAACCATCAACCGCACCATCGACAACCTGAACCTGTTTGCTGGCGAAGTAACCCGCGTGGCGCAGGAAGTAGGCACCGAAGGCAAGCTCGGCGGCCAAGCCAGCGTACCAAACGTAGGCGGTATCTGGAAAGACCTGACGGACAACGTGAACTACATGGCTTCGAACCTGACGAGTCAGGTGCGCGACATTGCTAACGTGGCCACCGCCGTAGCCAAAGGCGACTTGACGCAGAAGGTGACAGTGGATGTGAAGGGCGAGCTGCTGCAATTGAAGCAGAACCTGAACCAGATGGTGGACTCGCTCAACCTGTTTGCCGGCGAAGTAACCCGCGTGGCCTTGGAAGTAGGCACCGAAGGCAAGCTCGGCGGCCAGGCTTCAGTGCCGAACGTGGCCGGCGTGTGGAAAGACCTGACCGACAACGTAAACTACATGGCTTCCAACCTGACGAGTCAGGTGCGTGATATTGCCAACGTGGCTACCGCCGTAGCGCGTGGCGACTTGAGCCAGAAGATTACAGTGGATGTAAAGGGGGAGCTGCTGCAATTGAAGCAGAACCTGAACCAGATGGTGGATTCGCTCAACCTCTTCGCCGGTGAAGTAACCCGCGTGGCGCAGGAAGTAGGCACCGAAGGCCGCCTGGGCGGCCAAGCTAGCGTACCAAACGTGGCCGGCGTATGGAAGGAGTTGACGGACAACGTAAACTACATGGCCTCCAACCTAACCTTGCAGGTACGTGACATCGCCAACGTAGCTACCGCCGTAGCCAAAGGTGACCTGAGCCAGAAAATCACGGTAGACGTGAAAGGGGAGCTGCTGCAATTGAAGCAGAACCTGAACCAGATGGTGGACTCGCTCAACCTGTTTGCCGGCGAAGTAACCCGCGTGGCCTTGGAAGTAGGCACCGAGGGCAAGCTCGGCGGCCAGGCTTCAGTGCCGAACGTGGCCGGGGTGTGGAAGGACCTGACCGACAACGTAAACTACATGGCCTCCAACCTGACCAGTCAGGTGCGCGACATTGCCAACGTGGCTACCGCCGTAGCCCGCGGCGACTTGAGCCAGAAGATGACGGTGGATGTGAAGGGTGAAATCCTGGAGCTGAAGAACATCCTCAATCAGATGGTGGACTCGCTCAACATCTTCGGCGACGAAGTAACCCGCGTGGCTCGCGAAGTAGGTACCGAAGGAAAGTTGGGTGGTCAAGCCTCAGTACCCCGGGTAAGCGGCACCTGGAAAGACCTGACGGACAACGTGAACTACATGGCTTCGAACCTGACCAGTCAGGTACGCGACATTGCCAACGTAGCCAGCGCCGTAGCCAAAGGCGACCTGACGCAGAAGATGACGGTGGATGTGAAAGGCGAGATTCTCGACCTCAAAAACATCCTTAATCAGATGGTGGACTCGCTCAACATCTTCGCCGGCGAAGTAACCCGCGTGGCCCGCGAGGTAGGCACCGAAGGTATTCTGGGCGGCCAGGCTTCGGTACCCAACGTGAGCGGCACCTGGAAAGACCTGACGGACAACGTGAACACCATGGCTTCCAACCTGACCAGTCAGGTGCGGGACATCGCCAACGTGGCTACCGCCGTAGCCAAAGGCGACTTGAGCCAGAAAGTGACGGTAAACGTGCGTGGGGAGCTGTTGCAGTTGAAGGAAAACCTCAACCAGATGGTGGACTCGCTCAACACCTTCGGCGACGAAGTAACCCGCGTGGCTCGCGAAGTAGGCACGGAAGGAAAACTGGGCGGCCAGGCCGACGTGCCCAACGTGCGCGGCACCTGGAAGGACCTGACCGACAACGTAAACTTCATGGCCGCCTCGCTTACCAGCCAGGTGCGCGACATTGCCAACGTAACCACCGCCGTAGCCCGCGGCGACCTAAGCCAGAAAGTGTCGGTAGATGTCAAAGGCGAGTTGCTCGACCTCAAAGACAACATCAACCGGATGGTGGACTCGCTCAACATCTTCGCCGGCGAAGTAACTCGTGTGGCGCAGGAAGTAGGCACCGAAGGCAAGCTCGGCGGCCAGGCCGATGTGCCGAACGTAACCGGCGTCTGGAAAGATCTGACCGACAACGTAAACACGCTGGCCGCCAACCTCACCACCCAGGTGCGGGGCATCGGCAAAGTAGTAACCGGCGTATCGCAGGGTGACCTGACGCAGAAGCTGACCCTGGACGCGAAGGGCGAAGTGGCCGACCTCGCCGACACCATCAACCGCATGGTGGACGACCTGAACCGCCTAGCGCAGGAAGTGAGCCGCGTGGCAAAAGTGGCTGGGGTGGAAGGCAAGCTGACCGAGCGCGCCACGGTAGGCGGTGTGAGCGGCTCGTGGAAGGAAATCGTGGATACACTCAACGACTTGCTCGAATCCATTGCCTCGCCGGTGCTGGAAGTGAGCCGCGTGGTGCGGGCCATTTCCGAGGGCGACCTGACCCAGCAAGTGGAAATCCAGACGGCCGGCGACATTCAGGCCATGTCCAACGCCCTGAACCTGGCCGTGGAAACGCTCAACGACCTGCTCGCCGAAATCAACGACTCGTCGCAGGTGGTGGGTACTTCTTCGGAGGAAATGGCGGCGAAAGGGCAGGAGATGAGCCGCGTGACGGTAGACGTGGCCCTGGCCATGCAGCAAATGGCCGAAGGCGCTCAGAACCAAGCCCTCAAAACCGACCAAGCCTTCAAGCTCATCGAAGAAATCATGCAGGCCACCAAAGAAACCGCCGGCAAAGCCGACATTGGTATCAAGGCGGCTATTCTTGGCGAGCAAACTTCGCAGCTCGGTCTGAAAACCGTGGCCGAGGTGGTGAAGAACATGGAGGAAATTTCGGCGGCAGCGGCGCAAACGGCTAAAACCATCGAAGTACTTTCCGTCCGCTCCCAAGACATCAGCAAGTCGCTAGGCGTGATTACCGACATTGCTGCCCAAACCAACCTGCTCGCGCTGAATGCCGCCATCGAAGCGGCCCGCGCCGGCGAAGCGGGCCGGGGTTTCGCGGTAGTAGCCGAAGAAATCCGCAAGCTGGCCGAAGGCTCTCGCCGCTCGGCCTCGGAAATCGGGACGCTGGTGGATGATGTAAAGAAGGATACGACCTCCGCCGCCACCGCTATTTCAACTATGGAAGGCCGTGTATTGAAAGGCAAAAACGCCACCTTCGAGGCCAGCTCGGCCTTTAAGAACATTGCCACCAGCAGCGGCGAAACGCTACGCACTTCCCGTGACATTCTCACGGCCACCGAAATCCAGAAAACGTCCATCGGCGACGTAGTGAAGTACGTGGAAGAAGTGGTAGCCATTGCCGAGCAAACGGCTTCCGGCACGCAGCAAGTGGCCGGCACCGCTAAGCAACTCTCCACGTCCATGCACGAGCTCACCGTGTCCAGCCAGCGCCTCACCGACATTGCCGACGACCTGCAACTGGGCCTTTCCAACTTCCAGCTGCTGGAATACGTGGAGCCAGAGCCCGTACCCGAGCCGCCGCGCCGGGCCATGCGGCGGCAGGTAGTGGCCGTGCCGCAACCCGCCGCTCCCGCAGAGCGCCAACAGCGGGTAGTGCGTCGTCCGGTCACCGCGGCGGCTGATGCTGCCGCGCCGGTCAGTGCCGCCCGCCCCGCTGTTGGTTCGCGCCCCCGACCAGCGGCTCAACCAGCGTCGCCCACCAGTTCGCCAACGTCTGCCGCACCCCCGCGCCGGGCCGCAAAGGCGGCGCCAGCGCCTGAAGCCGCACCGGAGGCTCCTTCAGCCAAGGCTCCAGCCGAGCGTGGACCGCGCCGCCGAGAAGCGCCGGCTGGTTCCAGTGGTTCTAATGGCGCCGCCACCTCAGAGAAAAAGCCGGGTAAGGCTCCGGCACGCGCCAAAGCCAAGAACAGCAAATAAGTCCAGCCGTTAACCTTCGGGCCAGGGCAGCAGTTTCGTGTAGTAGCTGCCCTGGTCCTCAGAATATTTCCGCCGAATGGCTGACGCAGAACTAACCAGCGAGAAAAAAAGCAAGCCGGATACCATCATTCAGTTGATTGTGTTCCGGCTCGGGGAAGAAGAATACGGCCTGCGCATTGAGCAGGTGAAAGAGGTGACACTGACGCCCGAAATTGCGCGCATGCCCAAAACGCCGCCTTTCGTGAAAGGCATTGCCAACCTGCGCGGCGACATTATTGCCATCATCGACCTGGAAGAGCGGTTCCAGCTCCGGCCGGCTGGCCAAGAGTTGCCGGCGTATTCCTACACGCTAGCCATCGAAGCCAAGGATTATACCATCGGCATTGTGGTGCGGGAGGTGCCGCAGCCGCTGTCCATTCCGGCCTCGCTCATCGAAAAAGCTCCCGAGTTTATTCAGGACCTCAACATCAACGACAAGTACATTGAGGGCATTGTCAAGGTAGATGGGCGCGTTATCATCGTGCTCGACATGCTGAAGCTGCTCACCCCCGCCGAAATAATGCAGCTCCAGCCGCGCTGATAGCCACCACATCTTTGCCGGTTGCCCGCCGTACAAGCTCCAGTTTTCGCCTTCCCCTCTCTCCGCTTTTTGACCAGCTCTTTATGAAAAACCGCATCCTCATCGTGGACGACTCCTTCTACATGCGCACGATGCTCAAGAACATGCTCACCGATGCCGGCTATGAAGTGGTAGGTGAAGCGGCTAACGGCCAGCAGGCGCTGGAAATGGCCGCCGCCACCAACCCCGACCTCATCACCCTCGACGTGATTTTGCCCGATAATACGGGCTTGGATGTGCTGAAAGGAATCCGGGAAAACGACCCCGACGTGAAGGTGGTAATGTGCAGCGCTGTGGGGCAGGAGGTGATTGTGAATGAGGCATTGGAAAGTGGAGCTTCTGCCTACATCGTGAAGCCGTTTTCCGAGGAAAAAGTCCTGGAAATCGTGACCAGCACCTTGCAGACCGAGGAGTAGCCAGTTCTTGCTGATGAGCCTGGCCAGCGTTGCTGATTGCTTTTCGGACTGAAGCTACGCCACCAACTGCCTGTTTGTACTCTTTGCTTTTCCCGTGCCTGACAGTTCTCTTTCCTTCACTATTCTGCTTGGTAACCTGCCCACCGCCCTGCGGCTTGGGCTGCGGCGCCTACTCCAGACTCAGCCCGACCTGCACGTGGTAAGTGCCAGTGCGGGAACCACTGAGCTGCTGGCCCAGGTTCGTCGGTTGCGCCCAGCACTAGTGATTGTGGGCGAGCAGCAACTGCGCGACATAGAGCAACTTAGCCGCTACTCGGCAGTACCCGTGCTGCTCTGCTGCGAAACGACTCCGCTGGCCGGCATGCTGCACGAAGCCGCCCGCTGGGGTGTTTTCGATTATCTAACATCCGATAGCAATATCTCCGAACGAGCAGCTGATGTGTTGAGCAAGGTGCGCAAGGGTTTGCCCGAAACGCCGCAGCCCTTGGCAAAACATACAAGCCCGGTCCTTGTGCCAGGTCTTTCCCACGGCTTGATAATCATTGGCGGCTCGACGGGCAGCCCCGCGGTGGTGGAGCAGTTGGTGCGGGAACTGCCCGCTTCATTGGCCTGCGCCGTGGTGGTAGCAGTGCATTTGCCCGCCTCGTTCCAGCAGTCATTCGTGCGGCGCCTGCGCCGGGCCACGGTCTTGCCAGTAGTAGTGGGCGGCAATGGTACCATCCTGGAGCCGGGCCGAATTGTGGTGGCAACTGGCGGCCGCAACTTACTCGTCAAAGCGGCTTCCCATAGTCCCTGGCGCGCTTGGTACATCGAATACACGCCCGAGCCCAGTCCCTCCGGCGACGAACCTTCTCTCGACTTGCTGATGCGCTCCGCCGCGCGTACCGTGGGCCGTAACGTGCTCGGCGTGGTGCTTACCGGCCTGGGCCGCGACGGTACGCTGGGCGCCCAGGCAGTCCGGCAGTACGGCGGCACGGTACTGGTGCAAGACGAAGCTTCCTCGATGGCGTTTTCCATGCCCAACTCAGTTATCGAGAGCGGCTGGGCCAATGCCGTGCTGCCGCTGGCGGAGTTGCCCGCCGCCATTACGCACCATGCTGGCCTCTTCCAGCGCCTCTCCTCGGCTGGCCGACTTGTCCGTTCATCTTCCGCCCGCGTCGTTCAGCTATGAAATCACGCGAGCAGGAATACCGGGAAATCTACATGGCCGAGGCGCTGGAAGCCTACGATGCCATGAGCCGGCACATCAGCGAGCTGGAGCGCAACCCGCAGGAGCAGAATGCCCTGAATGAGCTATTCCGGCTCATGCACAACCTCAAGTCCAACTCCCGGGCCATGGGCTTCATTCCGGTGGGGGAGGTGGCGCACAACATGGAAACCATCTTCGGCCTGATCCGCGACAAAGAGCGGGAATTCACTGGGAGCTTGGCCACAGTACTGTTCATGGGCATCGACACGCTGGGTGCCATGATTCGGGCGGTGGGCGCCGAGGAAGAAATACCCGACAGCAAGGCGCTGCTCGACAACCTCGACCGGCTGGTACGCGGCGAGGAGCCCGTGCTGGCCGCCGAAGAAGTGGACGACGAAGACGCCACGCGCAAGCTGGAGCTGTCGGATTTGGTGTACATCCAGATCAAAAAGCTCGACCACTTGCTCAACTTAGTGGGAGAGTTGATTATCGACCGGGACCGAATTCTGACCCTGAGCCAGGAAATCGGCCACCCGGCGCTGCAAAGCTCCGCCGCCCACCTGTTCCGCATCACCGACGAGCTGCAATACTCCGTCATGGATGCGCGCCTCGTGAGTGTGGGCACGCTGCTCAACAAGTTTCCGCGGGTGGTGCGTGATGTGGCGACGGCCGAGAAAAAGCAGGTCGAACTTACGCTCAGCGGCCAGGACATCCAGATCGACCGCAACATCCTGCAAATCATTACCGACGCGCTGCTGCACCTCGTGCGCAACGCCGTGGGGCACGGCCTCGAAACGCCTGCCGAACGGGAAAAAGCCGGCAAGCCGGCCCAGGGCCAACTCGTTCTGTCGGCCCAAACTGAGCGCGACGATGTACTGATTCAAGTCACCGACGACGGCCGCGGTATTGATGTGGAGAGTGTGCGCCGCAAAGCCGTGGAGCGGGGCCTGGTTGGCAAGAAAGCCGCCCGTCTGCTCAGCGACGACGCAGTGCGGGCCTTCCTGTTTGAGCCCGGCTTCTCGATGGCCAAGGAAGTAACCGAAATTTCGGGCCGCGGCGTGGGCCTCGATGTCGTGAAGCTGGCTATCGATTCACTTGGTGGGCAGTTGCGCGTAGAATCGGTACTGGGGCAGGGCACCACGTTTACGCTGGTGCTACCCACGTCCATTGCCGTGAAGGGCGCTCTGCTCTTCGAGCTGGATGAGCGCAGCTACGCCATTCCGCTCATGCACACCGACTCTGTGGTGTCGCTCCAACCTCACGATTTGCACGTGGTGGGGGGCGTGCTACTGGCCGAGGTGCAAGGCGAAAACGTGACTGTCGTGAATCTGCGCCGTCTGCTCCACAACGATGAAGGGCCGCTACCCGCCGCCACCCGCGCTGAGTTGCAAGGCCGCCAGGACATCATCATCGTCAACTACAACAACCGCAAGCTCGGGCTCATTGTCGACCGTTTTCTGCGCCAGCAGGACATTGTCATCAAGCCAATGAGCAAACCGCTGGACACTATTGAGCTGTTCGGCGGCGTGACGCTGCTCGGCAGTGGGCAAGTATGCCTCGTGCTCGATGTGCCCGCTTTAACCCGGCTGTTTCTAGCCCGACGGCCGTGAAAATACGTAATGCTGATACTGAAGTGTTGCTGCGCGGCAGCCTTCAGCCAACTGACTGAACTATATGGACTTGCACATGACAGAACTGGAGCGCGACGTGGTCCGCGAAATTCTGAACATAGGACTGGCCCGCGCTGCTGACTCGTTTGCAGTGATTGCCCAAGAAAAAGTGTTGCTGGAAGTTCCTAGCCTCGATCTGGTGCCCGGCAGCGGCATTCAGGAGTTGGTGCGCGAGTTTCAGCGCACCAACGTGGCCATCCAGTCCGACATTCGGGGCGACTTCAACGGCACGACGCTCATGTTCTTTTCGGGCCTGCATATTCAGCGTTTGTCGCGCGTGTGTTTGCGCATGAGCGTGCCGGCGGCCACCGAAATCAACGAGATGCAGGAGTCCTTACTGTTGGAAATCAGCAACATTATCACCGGGGCGCTGGTCACGCAACTGGCCAACATCCTCAAAGCCCGGATTTACGGTGCGCCACCCACGGCCCCGGACGGTGACATCGCGGCGTCCTTGCACAGCCTCATGGACACGCAGCCGAGCGTGCAGCCGCTCATTTTCTCGGTCATCACCCAGTTTTCCGACAAAGATAATTCGGTGGAATTGCCGCTGATGCTCTTTTTCGACCGCGCCACGTTCGAGAAGATTCTCGACATCATTCGCACTTACAACTTCCTCAACGGCGCCTCTGTGTAGCTGAAGAAAAAGGAATTTCCTGATGGCCTAAGTCTGGTAGATATTCGTTGCTCATGGCCGCACGCTCCGGTCTGCCCGCTTTTTCGGCGGGCTGACCGGTCGCCGCGAGCTGACGTTGTTCCGACTGCTCATTCACCCCAATTCAGAATTTCTAATTCCTCATTCAGAATTAACGGATGGCGCGCCCTTCGACCGATCAGCCCGCCGAAAAAGCGGGCAGACCGGAGCTGCGGCTATGAGCAATTGACAATGAGCAATGGCCTGGCTAGGCTTTTAGGAAGTTCTTCATTCACCCCTCCTTTCTGCTTTACTATTTCATTATGGCAAATTCTGTCTCTTTCAGTCTCGAAAAAAAACTCGCTGACTTCGACCCCAACGCCTTAGGCGATACGCAGGGCGGCATTTACGGTCTGCCCTTCACCGTAGAGGAAGCGCAGGTGGTAGTGGTGCCCGTGCCGTGGGAAGTCACGGTTTCGTACCGCGCTGGCACCGCCGAAGGCCCCGCCGCTATTCGGGATGCTTCTCTGCAAGTGGACCTCTACGACCCGGACTTGCCCGACGCCTGGCGTATGGGCCTGGCTATGGAAGAGCCTGATGAGAAAGTAGCCGCCGAAAGCCAGGAACTGCGCCCCCTGGCCGAAGATTACATCGGTTGGCTGGAAGAAGGCGAGCCCGAAGCTAGCCGCGCCCAATTTGCCGCCGTGCCCGAGCAAATCAACCAGCGAGGCGAAGCGCTGCTCCAGTATCTCAAGCAGAAAACCGGCACCTACCTCGACGCCGGCAAAGGCGTGGTGCTGCTCGGCGGCGACCATAGTACGCCCCTCGGCTACCTGCACGCCCTGGCCGAGCGCCACGAAGAGTTTGGTATCCTACAAATTGACGCGCACTGCGACCTGCGCCCCGCCTACGAAGGCTTCGAGTACTCGCACGCCTCTATCATGTACAACGCCCTTAAGCTGCCCCAGGTGAAGAAGCTGGTGCAGGTAGCCATTCGCGACCTGTGTCAGCAGGAAGCCGAACTAGTGGAGCACAGTAAAGGCCGCGTCACGATGTTCCATAACCGTTTCCTGAGCAACGAGCGGTTCGCGAAGAAGTCGTGGAAGAAGGTCTGCGGCAAAATCATCGCGCAGCTACCCCAAAAGGTGTATTTGAGTTTCGATATTGATGGCCTGGACCCTAAGCTCTGCCCCGGCACCGGTACGCCCGTACCCGGCGGCCTCGAGTTTGAGGAAGCGCTCTACCTCATCCAGGCCGTAGTGCGCTCCGGCCGCACCATCATCGGCTGCGACCTGAACGAGGTAGCGCCCGGCGACACTGAGTGGAACGCCATTGTGGGCGCGCGCCTGCTCTACAGCATGGCCAACTGGATGGCCGTTTCGCAAGGCCGCCTCCAAGCCCGTAGCGCGGAATAAGTTCTTAGGTGACAGGTGATACGTAACAGGTGACTGGATGAAGAGGAAAAGTGAAAGCAGATGCTGGGTTTACTTTTTCCGTCGCCGTCCGTACACCGACCAGGTTTACAAATTGGTGAACTTGTCACCTGTCACCCCATAACCTGTCACCTAATCACCCAACAACCTCCATGCTCGGTTTCATCCTCAAGTTTCTGCTCACGGCTGTCATCACCTACGTGCTGGCCGCGTATCTGCCTGGCTCGCACATCGGCGGCTTTGGCGACGCCATTCTGCTGGTTATTGTGCTTGGGGTGCTGAACGCCATTCTCAAACCCATTTTGAAGCTGTTTGGCTTCCCCATTACCGTACTTACGCTCGGCCTGTTTCTGCTGGTCATCAACGCCGTCATCGTCATGATTGCCGATTACCTGATTCCTGGCTTCAAGTTGGATGGCTTTGTTTCGGCCCTGATTTTCAGCATCGTATTATCCGTCGCCACGGCCATCGTCGATATGGTTGTGGATTAAATGATTCTGGCGAAGCACAAAAAGCCCTGAACTCTCGCCAGAGTTCGGGGCTTTTTGTTGCGGCATACACTTTAACGTTGTGTCGCTAGAAGGAACCGTCTGCTAAGCGGGTAGTTCTGCGGCGGCTCGTTGGCGCCGACGACGCTGCCGCCAGGCTCGCACAATCCAAACGCCGGCCGCGCCGAGCAGCACCAGCGGCCAGGCCGTTACGAATGCCAGCACGAGGCCTGTGAGCAATTCCCACCCGTCGTAGAAGGCCTGCGTGAAGCGGCTGCCGAAGGAAAGAACCGGCGCGTCGGGCGTATTGAGCGTGATTTCCTGAAAATAGGTGAGCGTGATGGTGGAGTAAGCCAGTTGGTCGTTGAGGGTTTTGAGCCTGCTTTCGGTAGCTTCGATGTCGCCGCGTACTTCCCCAATCTTCTCCTCGATTTCCAGAATTTCTGATACTTTCTTCGCGCGGCTCAACAGCGCCACGTACCGCTGCTCCAAAGCCCGCTTGGTACCCAGCCGTGCCGATACGTCGGCGTGTTCGGCCGTCACGTCATCGGTGCCGAGGGTTTTGGATTCCAGCTTGCCCAGGCCATTCAATTTGCCGAGAAAGGCTTGAAAACGTGCTGGCAACACCCGGATTTTCATCTGATGCTGCCACATTCCATCTTCCCGCGTCTCGGAAGCATCCGACACGTAGGCTCCGTAGGCGCGCGTGAGGCTATCCATCCGTGCATTTGCCTGGTTCAAGTCCTCCACTTTCACCCGCACTTCGGCGTGGTAGATAATCTTGCGAGAAGCAGCCGGTGCGGCAGTTGTCTGGGCTGTGTTTTGAACTGGCTCATCAGCAGGGGGAGCGGCTTGGTCAGCTTCTCCTCCCTCCTGAGGGCTTTCTGGCACTGGTGCCATCAATGCTGGACTTGAAGCCGATTCAGCCTCTTGTTTAAGTTCATTCGCGCTGCAAGCTGTGAGCAACAGCAGGGCGGGCAGCATCCATACGCGCATTTTCATGAGGAAAGGAGTAAAAGAGTGAATGTATCCAACCGCACTTTCCCTTGATTGCCGAAAGCTTAACGGGTAACCCAACGCGCAACGTATATGCACGAAAAAGCCCAGCCTTTGGGAAGGTTGGGCTTTCGTCGCGAGAAAAGCAGGTAAGCCCTTCGCGCGTTACGCTACATCAAGCAATACTTGCCAGGCAGCGCTAGAGGCGCCGAATCTGGGCTCCCAGGGCCGTGAGGCGCTTGTCGATGTACTGGTAGCCACGGTCAATCTGCTCCACGTTTTCAATTACGCTACGACCATCGGCGGAAAGCGCGGCAATCAGCAAAGCCACGCCGGCCCGAATGTCGGGCGAGGACATGGTGATGCCGCGCAGCTTCTGGCGCTGGTTCAGGCCGATAACGGTGGCGCGGTGCGGGTCGCAGAGTATCACTTGCGCGCCCATGTCGATGAGCTTGTCCACAAAGAACAGACGCGACTCGAACATTTTCTGGTGAATAAGCACCGTGCCCTTAGCCTGCGTGGCCACCACCAGCACAATGCTCAGCAGATCGGGCGTGAAGCCGGGCCAAGTGTGGTCCGATACGGTGAGGATGGAGCCGTCGAGGTAAGTGGCAATCTGGTAGTGTTCCTGGGCCGGAATGTGAATATCGTCGCCGCGGAACTCCAGCTGGATGCCGAGCTTGCGGAAGGTGTCTGGAATGATGCCCAGCTCGGGAATCTGGCAGTCTTTGATCGTGATTTCCGAACCCGTCATAGCCGCCAGCCCAATGAAGGAGCCGATTTCTATCATGTCGGGCAGCATGCGGTGCTCGGTGCCGCCCAGGGCTTCCACGCCCTCAATGGTGAGCAGGTTGGAGCCAATGCCGTTGATCTTGGCACCCATGCGCACCAGCATTTTGCAGAGCTGCTGCAAGTACGGCTCGCAGGCCGCGTTGTAAATGGTAGTGGTGCCCCTGGCCAGCACGGCGGCCATTACGATATTGGCGGTGCCCGTTACGGAGGCTTCGTCCAGCATCATGTAAGTGCCGGTCAGGCCCTCTTCGGCGGAAATTCGGTAAAAATCGGTGCCTTCGAGCGTAAGCTTGCCGCCTAACTTTTCCAGCCCTAAAAAGTGCGTGTCCAGCGGCCGACGGCCAATTTTGTCGCCGCCGGGCTTGGGCAGTTGGCATTTGCCGTAGCGGGCCAACATAGGCCCTAGAATCATCACCGAACCCCGTAGCGCCCGACCCTGCTCCACAAATTCCGGCGTGTCGAGGTAGTCTAAATTCACCGCGTCGGCCTGAAAACGGTAGGTGTCGGAGGCCAGCTTGCCGACTTTCACGCCCATGTCGCGCAGCAGCTCGATGAGCTTGTTGACGTCGCGGATGTCGGGGATGTTGGAAATAGTGACGGGCTCCGGCGTGAGCAGCACAGCGCACAGGATTTGCAGAGCTTCGTTTTTGGCGCCCTGCGGCACTATTTCACCTTTCAGCGGATGCCCGCCAATTACTTCAAATGAGGCCATTCTTGGTTTGAGAGGTGAGACCGTGAGACATGAGACATGAGACTTGCGTGCTGACGGCCCGACTGGCGGGTTTTAGCACGCAAGTCCCATGTCTCACTTCTCACGGTCTCATGTCTAATAAAAATTACTGCGGCGGTTGCTGGGGTTCCTGGCGGCCTTTTTTGCCGCCCCGGCGCTGCTTGTCGCGGCGGTTGCCTCCACCACCGCTGCCCCGGCGGCCTTCGCGCTCCTGGCGCGGCTGCGGCACGATGAACGGCGTTGGCCGGCCGCTGGCGCTGGTGTTGGCACTAGCAGTCGGCATTTCAAACAGGTTTTGGGCCTCCACCAAGGCCGGATCCAGCGTGAGCTTACCGCCCGAAAGGTCTTTCAGGTGCTTGAGGATGGTGACGTCCTTGGCGTTTTCCTTGTTGTGGGAGCGGTACAGGAACTTCATCGTGCGCCCGATGGTGATAGTGGCCTGCTCCCGCTCGGTGGGGTCTTCCAGGCTCAGGGCTTTTTCCACCATCAGTTCCACGCCGCGGCCGTAAGCGCGTAGCTTCAACGTTTTTTGCGGGTAGGGCAGGGGCTTGGGGTGCTGGTTCAGCTCACTCAAGCCCTTCAGCTCGAAAGGAGCATCAATGTCCAGATCCTCATCGGCCATCTCGTAGAGGTGGTTCCACACCCGCGCCTGGGAGTCGGGCTGGTCGCGCAGGGCGGGTTGCAGGCGGAAGATGAGCTGCACAATCTGCTGGGCGCGGCGCGTCCGCTCGTCGCGGTCCTCGATGCCGCGCAAAGTTTGCACCAACTGGAAGGTGGTTTGGCCGTACTCGCGCTGGAGGAGTTCGTGCTTATGAAGAGAGGGAAGGGGCATTCGTAGGAAATAAGTGTTCTAGAGAGTGGGCGGGACCGTGCCGTCGATGGCCGCGATGATGCTTTTGAGTTGAGCGTCGGTGATGTTCTCACGCTCCGACTTGTCGAAAATAGACGCCAGGTAAACCGTAGTCGTCCCGTCGGTCTGCTGTTGTAGTTGCGCCACCACGTAGGTGATGACGCGCATACCGCCGCTTTTTCCGCCGCCTTTGCTGCGCACCGCTAGCCGTATTTTGTAGCAGCTTTTGCCAAGCGGCGTGCCTAGTTGAGGGTTCCCCGTGAGCTGGGTGGCCAAGTGTTCAAGCTCGTCTAGCAACGACGTGAACTTCTTTGCCAAATGCTTTAATTCTCGTTTGAAGTGAGGCCCATAGGTGACGACAACTTCAATTGCCATCTTCTTCGGCTAGTTCCTGGCGTAGCTCGTCGAGCAGTTGATTAAGAGGAACCTTGGGCTTGCGGCCGGCTTCCATGTCGGCAATATCACGAAAAGCCTCCGTCAACGATGCCCGGACAGCAGCTTCCTGGCGGACAGTCTCCAGCTCTTTCTGCAACGCCTGCCATTGTCCGTACGGAATCTGCACCGCCTTGCGGCGGCCCTTACCATCGGTCAGGTATGTAATGGAAACATTCATTGGGTGAAGATACGGCTTGACAATTAGCCCAGCACGCGCAATTTCGCAAAACTCAGCAACAACGTCTTCTCACCCACCTCGTCGAAGTGAATGATGGCCTTGGTGGAGCCCGACACGGTTTCGAGCTTAGTGACCTGGCCGAAGCCGAATTTGGGGTGCTCCACGCGCTGGCCGGTTTGCAGCTGGCTCGTGTCGGAAGGCTTGAAGTCGGCGGGGGCTACGTACTTGGTGGCTACCGTCTTACGCGGGGCGGGCGGCACAAGGTTGCTGCGCCGCTCAAATACGTGCCCAAACGGCGACTCGCCCGCGCCCGGCCCAGTGGAAGGCGCAAACTTGAAGTCCACGAACTGCGGGTCGATTTCGTCCAGAAAGCGGCTTTTCTCGCAGCTGCGCAGGTTGCCCCACTGGTAGCGCGAGGTGGCGTAGCTGAGCGTCAGCTTCTTCTCGGCCCGCGTGATGGCCACGTAAAACAGACGGCGCTCCTCCTCCAGGTCGGCGCGCGAGGTAATCATCATCTGGCTCGGAAACAGATTTTCCTCTAGCCCCACGATGTACACGTTGCGAAACTCCAGGCCCTTGGCCGAGTGAATCGTCATGAGCGTCACCTGCTCTCCTTCGTTCTGCCCGTCCTTGGTGTCGGCGTCCGTGACGAGGGCAATATCTTGCAGGAAGGTGCCGAGGCTCTTTTCATCCCGCTCGGGGTCTTCCACAAAGGCCTTGATGCCGTTCAGCAATTCCTGGATGTTCTCGTAGCGGGAGAGACCTTCGATGCTCTTATCGGAGTACAGCTCCTCGATCATGCCCGAGTTCTTGGCAATGAACTTGGCCGCCTCAAACGCGTCTTCCTTGGCCGCTACGGCGGTATAGCTCTTGATTTTTTCCGCGAAGTCCACCACCGGATTCGCCACGCGGGTGGGCAGGAACTGGTCGGCATTCGCCACCACTTCCCAGATCGTATGGTTGCTTTCCTCAGCCGCGTTGATGAGCTTGCTGATGGTGGTGTCGCCGATGCCGCGCTTGGGGTAATTGATGACGCGGCGTAGCGCCTGCTCGTCGTTGGGGTTCACCGTGAGCCGCAGGTAGGCCACCAAGTCCTTGATTTCCTTGCGCTGATAGAAGCTCAGGCCGCCCACAATCTTGTACTTGATGTTGAGCTTGCGCAAGGCCTCTTCCATTGCCCGGCTTTGGGCGTTGGTGCGGTACAGGATGGCAAAATCGTCGTACGACAGATGGTGGCTCATCTTGTCCTCGTAGATGCTGTTGGCCACGAGCTTGCCTTCCTCGTTGTCGGAAGCTGCCTTCAGCACCTCAATCAGCGGACCTTCCTCGTTGTCGGAGAAAACGTCTTTGCGCAGCTGGGCCTGGTTGTTCTTGATGACCGAGTTGGCCGCCTTCACGATGGTCTTGGTGGAGCGGTAGTTCTGCTCCAGCTTGAAGACTTGCAGCTCCGGGTAGTCTTTCTCGAAGTTGAGAATGTTTTGAATATCAGCGCCCCGGAAGGCGTAAATGCTCTGTGCATCGTCGCCCACCACGCAGATATTGCGCTCTTTAGCCGCCAGCTTGCGCGCAATCAGGTACTGCGAGTAGTTGGTGTCCTGGTACTCGTCTACCATCACAAACCGGAAGATGTGCTGGTACTTGTTGAGCACATCCGTATGGTCCTTGAACAGTACGTTGGTCTGGTAGAGCAGGTCGTCGAAGTCCATGGCGCCGGCCTTGAAGCAGCGGTTGGCGTACTGCTGGTAAATGACTCCGAGCTTGGGCCGCAGCGCCGCCTCATCGTCTTGCCGGATGATGGGGTCGTTGAGGTACTGCTGCACCGAAATCAGCTTGTTCTTCGCCGACGAAATGCGGCCCAGCACCATGTTGGGCTTGTAAAGCTTGTCGTCCAACTCCAACTCCTTCAGAATCTGGCCGATGAGCGTCTTGCTGTCCTGCGTGTCGTAGATGGTGAACGAGCGGGGGTAGCCGAGCTTGTCGGCCTCGGAACGCAAAATGCGGGCGAAGATGCTGTGAAACGTACCCATCCAGAGGTTCTTAGCTTCCGGGCCTACCACCTTCTCAATTCGGGCGCGCATCTCGCGGGCCGCTTTGTTGGTGAAAGTAAGAGCCAGGATGTTGAACGGGTCCACGCCCTGTTCCAGCAGATTAGCAATGCGGTACGTGAGCACCCGGGTTTTACCCGAGCCGGCTCCCGCGATAATCATGCAGGGGCCTTCGATTTGCATCACGGCGGCCGCCTGCGAAGGGTTCAGTAAAGAATGATAGTCTAGTCCCATTCGTCGTCAGTCGAAAACTAAGCTTTTTGGCTTATTAGCAAAGGTACGGCATTCAGGGCGGGCCACGAAACGGTTATCTTCGCGTTTCGGTTTCTCCCCAAGGCTCGCGGAAGGTAACGCAACACCCCGCCGCTCCATCCGGCGAGACCCTGCGCCACCCCGGCGAAACACTGCGAGAAACATCCATGATTCAGATACAGAACACACTTATTTCCGACGACGTTCGGGATAATTTCTTCGTTTGCAACCTCGAAGCCTGCAAAGGCGCCTGCTGCGTGGAGGGCGACCTGGGCGCGCCGTTAGAAGAAAGCGAACTGGCCATTCTCGAAGCCGAGTACCACAACATCAAGCCCTTTCTTACCGCCGCTGGCCAGCAAGCCATTGACGATCAAGGTCTTTACATCAAAGACTGGGAAGGCGACTTCAGCACCACCACCATCAACGACCGGGAGTGCGCCTACGCCCTCTACGACGAGCGGGGCATCCTGAAATGCGGCATCGAACAGGCTTACCTGGCGGGCGCTACCACCTTCAAAAAGCCCATCAGCTGCCACCTGTACCCCATCCGCATCAGCAAATACGATGGTTTCGAGGCCCTCAACTACGACCGGTGGGGCATTTGCAACCCAGCTTGTTCTTTCGGCGCCAACCTTGGCGTGCGCGTCTATCAATTCCTAAAGGAGCCCCTAATTCGTAAATACGGCGAAGAGTGGTACGGCGAGTTGGTGCACGAGATAGAGCACGGCTCCGCAAGTTCTACTTAATTGATTACCAAGAGTAGGTGCCTGGTTTTTACTCTACAGTAGGATGACTAATAGCTGGTGGACTGAGGTTTCTTGGCGGTTGCATCTGTAAAAAAGACTAGCATAAAATTACTGTTGTAGAGCACTATAAAGCACGCCACCAGAGAGCTGAATGAAAGCAGGCCAGCTAGATAAATAATAATATGAGGAAGTCCTGGCCACTCAGAACCGCTTAGCCAGCCGCGGTAAAAGCTAAAAGCTTCTGTGAAGGCTAGCGCTGGCAGAAAATAGAAAAGTAATCTACGGGCACTATTCCGGCGATACATCAACTGGTAGCTCAAGATTAGTACAGTGAGACATAGTCCTATATGTAACAGCACGATAAGAAAATGCCACTCCCCAGGTACAATACCTACAGGCTGACTGTACTTTGCCTGCACAATGGAGAAGCTGCTTACCAGCTTTAGCAAGAAGCCAATACTTCCTATGTAGCTAAGTAGCAAGAAAAGTAAGGTAAAGCCCTGAACTGCTTTAGCGAGTTTGTGCTGGCCAGGGTCACGCTGGAAATCGCGCCAAATGGTAAATACTATCCAAAAAAAGTAGAAGATCTTGGCACCCATAGTGTACAGATGAGGATAAGCGAAGCGGGAAGTTACGTGAAAAAAGATACCGATTTTCAGGCGTTGGTAAGATATGAGGCGATGTCGGATTAATGTTATTGGGCGGTTATACTCATCAGGCACTAGCTGAATGCGCATTTCGTGCATAGCAAGCAACTTATAGAAGACATGAAGCAAGCTGCGGAATGGAAGATCAGGTGGTTAGGTGCACGAGATAGAGCACGGGCAGCAGGCTTAGTCGGGTAAACGGCGCAGAGTAGTTTCGGTATCCGGGCCGGTTTCTACCTCTTCATATATGTCGCCAACAGAGAGACGGAGATGCAGCGCTTCTAACTCCACCCACTCGTGCGCCTCGCGTACCGAAGCCAGGGTCCAAGTGCCATCGGCGTTGCGGGTGAACCACTCCACAAGCTGCCGCCGTTGCGAAACTAGGACGTAGTGCTGTAAAGTGGGTATCAGTTGATATTGCTGAAACTTCCACCCTCTATCATGTGCTTCGGTGGATGACGATAACACCTCCACGATAACGCTGGGACAGTGAACTGTGCGCAAGTCCTGCTTGTCTACAGTATCACAACTTACTACAATGTCCGGATAATTGTAATGCGTGGCCTCATCCACGGACACCCGTACGTTTTCGGAATAAATATCGCAGCCTCGTCCACGCAGGGCATTTCGAAGAGCAACCACGCAATTTTGAATAAGGCGGTTGTGCCGTTTAGTGCCGCCTGCCATAGCTTCTGGTCCATGAGGTCCGTCGAGCGGAAAAATTTCTCCGTGGTAGTACTCGTGCCGAATGTCCGACGCTTCTTCCAGAGCGAAGTATTCTTCCACGGTGTAGCGGCGGGTGTAATCGGGCTGGGCGGGCATGAGGCGGATAGCTAAATGAGAAACTAAAAATACGGTAAACGTCTGACAGCCCGACTGACGGTGCTCTAAAAGCAAACCAGCCCGGCCGAAGCGGCCGGGCTGGTTTGCTTGAAAAACTGACAATGCTCAATTGGGCACCCAGGTAGAATAGCTGCGGGCATTCACCGGGAAGTTACCGTAGCCGTTGCCGTCGGTGGTAACGGTGCCGGCGTAGTTGCCGGTTTTGTCGGTGAGGGTGGCGTTTTTGAAAGGCGTCGTGACGCCTTTCGTGCGGGATGAGCCACCGTCGTTCAACAGCAACAGCAGGCCTTTGTGGGTAGTGTCGCCGGCGCGCGAGTAGACGTACACATCAGAGTCGTTTACGCTCGTGTACTCATAGGAAGCACCATAGGCGTTAGCCTTACGAATTTGGATGAGGTTCTTAATTTGCGCGCCTAGGTTGTAGTTGTAATAGTCTTTGTAGAACACGCAGGGGTAGCCTTTCTCGCGGGTCAGGATGTAGGCGTAGGCCAGCATCTTGAGGTTGACCACCGGCGAGAACAAGCCGCCGCCCGTCTGGTCGGTGTCGTGGTTATCAACGAACGACACCGACAAGGCCCCGTTGGCTTCCGTGAAACCGGCGAATTGCAGCCCGCGCATATCCCAGGCGCCGTTGCCGCTGCTCATGTCCTGGAAAGTATAGTGCAGCGGCACGTCGAAGAGGCTGGTGCGCCCGCCGGTGGCGCCGGCGTAGTTTTGCAGGTCTTGCAGGTTGCGGAACCAGGCTTCGCTCACGGCAAACCGGCCGCCTTTCACAGCATCGAGCCACTCATTCACGAACGAGTTTTGGATGTGCTTGGTCGCGTCGAGGCGGTAGCCATCGAGGCTGAGCTTGGTGGTAATCCAGTTGCCCCAGGCCTTGGTTTCGTTGCGCTGGTTCGCGTCGGAGTAGCGGATTTCGGAGCCCAGCAGATTGTCGTAGGCGTCGCCGTTGGCGTAGGGCTGGAAATCGTAAGGATTCCACAGGTACCAACCGTTGTTGGGCGCTTGCTGCGTGGCGTTGAAGTTGTAGTAGTGCCACTTAAACGAGCTGTAGGTGTTGCCCCGGCCCGGATACGTGAAGCTGGTATACACGTTGAAGTTCTGCCCGTTGTAGCTGAACTGCTCCTGCGCATCGGCCGACGTGAGGTGGTTCATCACCATATCCTCGTATACCTGAATGCCCTTGCCGTGCAGCGCCGTAATGCACGACTGCAACTGGCTCAAGGTGCCGTAGCGCGTGGGCACCGTGCCTTTCTGGTTGAACTCGCCCAAATCGTACCGGTCGTACACGCCGTAGCCTACGTCGTAGATGCTGCCGCCCTTGTATGCTGGGGGTATCCAAACAGCCGTAATGCCAGCATCCTGAAATTCTTGGGCTTTGCCGCCCAGCACTTGCCACCAGGTGCTGCCGTTGGAGCTGATGGGCACGTCCCAGTAGAAGCCTTGCAGCATCACGCCATTGACGGCCGTGGCGTTTTGCTGGGTCTGGACGGGTTGCGGCGCTCCGGCTGGCTGCGCTACATCTTTGTTGCAGGATTGCAAAAGCAAGCCCGTGGCAGCCAGCCCCCAGAGGGCCAGCGCGGATAATTTTTTCATGAATGTGGGAATTGGTTGTGGAAGGTTAGAACACAACAAGAATACCCTTTATCTAAGAAATATTCAATACCCTAAAGCTAGTAATAGCGTGCATAATTTGGCTGTTATATGCTCTTGAAGCATTCAAGCCAAGCCTTATGCCTGGATGACTCGACTGTATCACCGCACCGCAAAATAGCTTCTCTGGATATAATACCATATTGATCAATTCTGGTGCTGTGTTGATTCACGAATAAAACGGCGGAAGGCGCTTCCCTTGGTGAAGCCACCAACAAAAACGCCCGGCCTGCTAACAGGTCGGGCGTTTTTACTCCGAGACGGGGCGGCAAGAGCGACTACAACTCGGTGAAGTCGAAGGAGGTTTCCAGAAACTTCGTGGTGAAGTCGCCATCCTTGAAGTTGGCGTTATCCATCAGCTTCAGGTGGAAAGGAATGGTAGTTTTCACGCCTTCCACTACAAACTCACTTAAAGCTCGCTTCATTTTCACAATGGCCTCCTCGCGGGTTTGCGCCACCGTGATGAGCTTGGCAATCATGGAATCGTAGTTGGGCGGAATCTGGTAGCCCGCGTACACGTGCGTATCCACGCGCACGCCGTGGCCGCCGGGAATGTGCAACGTCGTGATTTTGCCGGGTGAGGGACGGAAGCCGTTGCGCGGGTCTTCGGCGTTGATGCGGCACTCCATGGCGTGCATCTTGGGGTAGTAGTTGCTGCCCGAAATCGGGATGCCCGCCGCCACCTTGATCTGCTCCTTGATGAGGTCGTAGTTGATGATTTCCTCGGTCACGGGGTGCTCCACCTGAATACGGGTGTTCATCTCCATGAAGTAGAAATCCCGGTTTTTATCGACCAGAAACTCAATGGTGCCCACGCCTTCGTAGTTGATAGCCGAGGCGCCGGCAATGGCAGCCTTGCCCATTTTGTCGCGCAACTCGTCCGTCATGAACGGTGAAGGAGCTTCTTCCACCAGCTTTTGGTGGCGACGCTGGATGGAGCAGTCGCGCTCCGAGAGGTGGCACACGCGCCCGAACTGGTCGCCGCAGATCTGGATTTCGATGTGGCGGGGCTCTTCCACGAACTTCTCCAGGTACACGCCGTCGTTGCCGAAAGCGGCTTTGGCTTCGGTGCGGGCATCGTTCCAGGCTTTCTCAAACTCGTCTTCGGAGTTGATGATGCGCATACCACGCCCACCACCGCCGGCCGTAGCCTTCAGAATAACCGGGTACTTGATTTTGGCGGCTACTTTCTTGCCCTGCTCCACCGAGTCCAGCAAGCCCACCGAACCCGGAATGCACGGCACTCCGGCCTTGATCATGGTGGCCTTGGCCGAAGCCTTATCGCCCATCTGGTTGATCATCTCGGGCGAGGCGCCAATGAACTTGATGCCGTTTTCCTGGCACACGCGCGAGAATTCCGCGTTTTCCGACAGGAAGCCGTAGCCCGGATGAATGGCATCCGCATTGGTAATTTCCGCCGCCGCGATGAGTGTAGGGATGCTCAGGTAGCTCTGCGCCGATGGCGGCGGCCCAATGCACACTGCCTCATCCGCGAAACGCACGTGCAAACTCTCCTTATCAGCCGTAGAATACACTGCTACGGTCTTGATACCCATCTCCTTACAGGTACGAATAATGCGCAGCGCAATTTCGCCCCGGTTGGCAATCAGTATTTTTTTAAACACAGGTCTGGAGGTTGGAAGTGAGACGATGAGACATGAGAAACGAGACGTTGAGTGTGTTGGTGCAATCACCTGAACAGTGTCTCACTTCTCATGTCTCATCGTCTCATGTCTCAAATTACATTGGCTCAATCAGGAACAGCGGCTGGTCGTACTCCACAGGGGAGGCGTTTTCTACCAGGGCTTTCACCACGCGGCCGCTCTGCTCAGCTTCAATTTCGTTGAAGAGCTTCATGGCTTCGATGATGCAGATCACCTGGCCTTTCTCTACGAGGTCGCCAACCTGCACGAAAGCCGGCGAGTCGGGGCCACTGCTGCGGTAGAAGGTGCCAATCATCGGGGCTTTCAGCGGCACGTAGTTGCCACCGGCAGCTTCCGTGGCTGCCGGAGTTGGCGCGGCGGCTGGCGTGGCCGTAACGGCAGGGGCCGGTGTAGCAGCGGGTGCGGCGGCTGGCGCGGGAGCAGAGGCGGCGGCCGGAGCCGACATGCTCACTACCGGCTTGTAGCTGGGCTCGCGTTGCACCGAGATTTTGAATTCCTCGGTTTCGATGTTGACTTTGTTCAGTCCCGACTTTGCAATAAAGTCGATGAGGTCCTGGAGTTCCTTGGCTTTCATGGCGGCGTCGGTGTGCTTGCGGTGCTTATTTGACTCTTTCGACATAGGAGTAGTCGCGCGTGTCGACGCGGATTTTCTGGTCCTGATCAATGAACAGGGGCACCTGAATCCGGGCTCCGGTTTCGACAATAGCGGGTTTGAGCGTGTTCGTGGCCGTGTCGCCTTTCAAGCCGGGCTCGGTGTAGGTCACTACTAATTCAACGGTGGTAGGCAGTTCGGCGGTGAGAGGCTGCTCGGTTTCGGCGTGAAAGAGAATGGTGGCTTCCTGGCCTTCCTTCATAAGGTCGGCGAAGGGTACCATAGCTTCCGGCAGCACTACCTGCTCAAAGCTGGCGTTGTCCATGAACGTGTAGCCGTAATCGTCCTTGAACAGATACTGGTGCGGGCGCTGCTCTACGCGGGCGGTTTCTACCTTCACCCCCGCGTTGAACGTGTTGTCAATCACGCGGCCGGTTTTGATGTTGCGGAGCTTGGTGCGCACAAAGGCCGGGCCTTTGCCGGGCTTCACGTGCTGGAATTCGGTGATGACGTGCAACTCGCCGTTGTAGTTCAGAACGAGCCCGTTGCGGAAATCTGCGGTGGTGGCCATGAGAGGAAATTAGTAATTAAGAATTAGCAATTAAGAATTTTGGGCGGTTAGGAAAAAATGCCATTTGTAAAGCGGAGCATAAATTCCTAATTCTCAATTCCTAATTACTAATTAAGCTTCGGGTCGTAAGCCCACTTCACGTACAAAGAGCCCCAGGTGAAGCCCCCGCCGAAAGCGGCCAGAATCAGGTTGTCGCCTTTGTGTAGCTGTTGCTCATAATCGAAGAGGCAGAGGGGAATGGTGGCGTTGGTGGTGTTGCCGTAGCGCTGAATGTTGAGCATCACCTTTTCCGGTCCCACGCCCATGCGGTTGGCTGTGGCATCGATGATGCGCTTGTTGGCTTGGTGCGGCACCAGCCAGGCCACATCGTCGTGGCTGAGGTGGTTGCGCTCCATTACCTGGGCGGCCACGTTGGCCATGTTGGTCACGGCAAATTTGAAAACCGTGGAGCCTTCCTGGTAGATATAATGCTCACGGTTGGTTACCGTTTCGGCGGACGGCGGGCGGCGGCTGCCCCCGGCTTTTTGGTAGAGATACTGCTCGCCGGTGCCGTCCGTGCGCAAAACCTGGTCGAGCACGCCGTAGCCGTCGGTGCTCGGTTCCAGCAGCACAGCGCCCGCGCCGTCGCCGAAGATGATGCAGTTGGCGCGGTCCGTGTAATCAACAATGGCCGACATCTTATCGGCGCCTACCACCACCACTTTGCGGTAAGTGCCCGTCTGGATGTACTGCGCGCCGGTAGCCAGCGCGAACAGAAAACCGGAACAAGCGGCCTGCATGTCGAAGCTGAAGGCTTTGCTGGCACCCACACCCGCCGAGATGATGTTAGCCGTAGCCGGGAACACCAGGTCGGGCGTGGTAGTGGAGCAAATCAGTAGGTCGATATCCTCAGCCTTGGTGCCCGTCTTCTCCAGCAGTTGCTGCACGGCCTTAATGCCCATCACCGAAGTACCTTGGTTTTCGCCCTTTAGAATGCGGCGTTCCTTGATGCCCGTGCGCGTCGTAATCCACTCGTCGGTGGTGTCCACCATCTTTTCGAGTTCCTGATTCGTGAGCACGTAGTCGGGTACGTAGGCACCCACTCCGGTAATGGCGGCAGTGATTTTCATTGACGAAAAGACAGAAAACGCGGCAAGAAAAAATCCGGCCGGGGCCGGACTTAGTCATTAAGACTTGAAGGTATTTTTTATCTGGTCGGCGATACCAGAATGAGCCATTTGATAGCCTTGGAGCAGCATGTTACAAATGGCCTGCGGCGAGCTCACACCATGCCCGATGATGGCATTGTCGTTGATGCCCAGGATGGGAGAACCGCCCACCGCTTCGTAATTGAACTTGTCGAAGAAAGGGTCGTGAATCTGCTTTTCGGCGATGATGTCGTAGATGGACTCGGCCATTTTCAGCATCACGTTGCCGGTATACCCGTCGCAGACAATAACATCGGCCTTGTCGTTGAACAGGTCACGGCCTTCGATATTGCCAATGAAGTGCAGGTGCGGATTCACTTTCAGCAGCTGGTAGGCCGCCTGCGTGGTGGTGGTGCCTTTGCCTTCTTCCTCGCCCAGGTTCATCAGCCCCACCTTGGGAGTGGCGATGCCCAGCACGTATTGCGCGTACAAGGAGCCTAATTCGCCAAACTGTTCGAGCATCTCGGGCTTGCACTCCGCGTTGGCGCCCACATCTAGCAGGATACCCACGCCGCCGTGTTGTTTCGGGACGAAGTTGGCAATAGCCGGGCGCATAACACCCGGTACCGGCTTGACGCTGAACATGGCGCCTACCAGCATGGCGCCGGTGTTACCGGCTGAGCAAAAGGCTTCTACCTCGCCGGCGTGCAGCATCCGGTAGCCGACGGCAATACTGGAATCCTGCTTTTGCTGGTAGGCTTTGGCCGGGTGCTCACCCATGTCAATGGTTTGCGCGGCGTGCACCAGCTCAAGTTGAGCAGCCAGCTCGCCGTGCTGTGCTAGCAGCGGCCGAACGGCTTCTTCCTGGCCAATAAGCACAATCTGGGCTTTGCCAGCCAGCTGCTGGGCGGCCAACACGGCACCATTTACAGCTGCCTGGGGCGCAAAATCGCCCCCCATAGCGTCCAGGGCTATCTTCATGTATGGGGTGTCAAGGAGGAGTCTGGGAGAGATGCCTGCAGAAAAGCTTGCCATTGACACCCAGCTTCCACTCCTAAAATGGAAGGGAAACCGGGCTTACAGACAATACGGAAAGCTTTTCACAGGGAAAGCAGGCCGACGACGCGACTATTCTTCGTCGGTGTCGGCAGCGGCGGCCGGAGCAGCTACGGGAGCGTAGTTCTTGATAGCCACTTTGCCGTGCAGGTACAGGTCGCCATCCACTACGTACGCCTTATGACGCAGGTGCAGCTCGCCGGTATTCTGGCAAAGCGTTACGGCCTTAGGAGTCAGCTTGTAGTGGGTGCGACGCTTGTCGCGGGTAGCGGAGGAGGTCCGGCGCTTAGGATGTGCCATGGTTGAAAAAGGGAATGAAAAAGCAAAGAGAAAATTTACAAAGTCGGGAGCCGGAAGCGCGCGGGGCTAATTGAGGTTGCGGAGCGCGTTCCAGCGGGGGTCGGTGTCCTCGTCGTCATCCTCATCGTCGCCGGGCTGGCGGGTGGTGAAGATGAGCTTGGTTTCGGACTCCGGGTTTTCGTCGGGCTCGTTTAGGAAGCGCGGGTGCAGCTTCTTCATGGGCAGCGCCAGCCCCACGTAATCGAACAAGTGCTGCGCCAAAGGCAGCGTTTGAGTATCCGGGGTGATTTGGAGCACGTTGTCATCCAACTCCATTTCCCGGTCGCCGAAGCGGATGAGCAGTTGCTCGTGGGTGTTTATTTCTTGATCGTAGTCGTCGAGACTCCGGTCACAGACTTGGCGCACGGTGCCGTGCAAGTCAAAGTCGAGGGTGAGCAGACGGTCGGTTTTGTGCAGCGTCACATCGGCGTGCACGTTGCCGTCGGGAATGAGCTGCTGGTCGAACTGCTCGAAAAAAGCACGATCCAGCTCGAACGCGAAATGGTGCGTTTTATCGGCCAGCTTGGCAATATTGATGTCGTATTGCGAGTCCTTCTTCACGGTAAGTTCGTAGCAGGGGGGCAAAAGTAGAAAGATTTCCCCGTTTTGTAAAAGCAGATGGCGAGGTGCGGGCTATACGTCAGGCGTTCTTTAAGATGAAATCGGGCGGAATCCCGAGCCGTTCGTACAGCCGCTTGGCCAAGTCTAGAGTTACGCGGCGCTTGCCGCTTAGGATTTGCGAAAGTCGTCCGGCCGGTACTTCCAATAGCTGAGCTAAATCCTTCTGTTTAAGGCGCATCTGTTGTCGCTTCAGCTCTATCATTTCGGCCAGCGAGGTAGGCAGGTTCGGAATCGGCAGCAGGCCGAGCTTGCCTTCGTAGGTGTCCAGCGCCCCAATCAACTCCCGAAACTCCGCTTCCAACGCCGCGTTGCCCTCAATACCAGCGGCTACCAACGCGTCGAGTCGGCGCAGGGCAGTACGATAATCGGAAGGTGTGAGGAGCATCATGCAGCCAGAATAATGAAAGAGCAAACAATGAAGCCGGCGCGGTTCCATCGTTGGGGGTGCAAACTTAGGGTCATAAGTTCAGAACGACAAATAAAATTTCGATTTCGGAAAGATTCTTTCGATCCGGTAATAAAAACAGCGCCACCACCTTAGTAGGTAGCGGCGCCAACCATGTAAACAACAAACTGTATAGGTTACTCGTGACGACCACCGCGCAATGGCGGGCCCGGAATGAGCGGCTTGATTCCGGCTAGCATCTTCCGTTGACGCACGAGCTGGCAGGCGAGGTAGAGCGCCTCCCGGAACGACGTTTCGTCGGCTTTATACTGTCCAGCTAGCCCATAGGCTGTGCCGTGGTCGGGAGAGGTGCGAATGACGGAAAGGCCGGCCGTGAAGTTCACTCCTCGCTCGAAAGCCAGGGTTTTAAACGGAATGAGGCCTTGGTCGTGGTAGAGGGAAAGCGTGGCATCGAACTGCCGATACTGGGCGGTACCGAAGTAGCCATCGGCGGGATAGGGGCCGTACACAAGGTGGCCATCCTGGAGCAACTGCTGAATTACGGGCGTTACGATACCTTGCTCCTCGGTGCCTAGAAGGCCGTTTTCACCAGCGTGCGGGTTGAGGCCGAGCACCGCCACGCGCGGTTTCTCAATGCCGAAATCCTGCTTCAAGGACTTCAGTAAAATCCGCAGTTTGGTGGTGAGTAGCTCTTTCGTGACGCGGCCGGGCACATCTTTGAGTGGAATGTGGCCCGTAGCCGTAGCTACGCGCAAATCCTCGCTGGTGAGTAGCATTAGGCTTTCTCTCGCCTCGAAGAACGAAGTCAGGAATTCAGTGTGGCCGGGGTAGCGGAAGTCGTCGGCTTGGGTGTTTTCCTTGCTGATGGGCGCAGTGACGAGGCCATCGAGCAAGCCGGCTTTCAGGTCACGAGCGGCGGCCAGCAGGCTAAGGCGGGCGGCGGTGCCACTGGCTTCGCTCGGCTGGCCGGGCGTAAGATGAAAATCTTCTTCCCAGCACGTAACGGCGTTGTGCTTGCCGGGCGCAATATCGGCGGCTTCGCGCACCTGCCGGAACGTGAGCGGCTCACTGCCTTGTGGTACTGGGAATTCGTCGAAAAGCACAGCGGCCGTGCCATATACCACTGGCGTGCAGAACTTAAGCAGACGATGGTCGAGAAAGGTTTTATAGATGATTTCCGGTCCGATGCCGGCTAAATCGCCGACGGAAATGCCAATGCGTGGGAGCATGAGTTGGTGCTTAGTTGGTAGTGCTTGGTGCCTAGTGCTTGGTGTTTTGCTTGTGCTTGGTGTTAGTTGCTGAGCTTGGCTTTGTGATGGTTTATGAAGCCGTGAAGCAGCTTTTTACATTCACTGATTTGCCCAAGTGCATCGTCTAATTTTTCTGCTGGCAAAAATCACTGATCAAAGCTTATGTACAATTGCGTTTCCAACTCATACAACGAGCCTCGGGCAATGTATAAGAAATTGACAGTGTCTTTTGCATATTGTCGGCCACAGCCTTCCGCAATGTTAGAGGGCACGGAAACGGCACATCTACGAATCTGACTAGTAAGACCAAAAACCTCTCGCTAGGGAAAATCTTGGCTCAGCTGATATACGACGTTGGCCAACTGACGACTTTTCTGCCAAACCAACAAATCAGTATAAGACCGACTCTCCATGAGATTTAGTGCTTGGTGCTTAGTTGGTAGTGCTTAGAATTTCGGGTTTAGGTCATAGTGTCTTGTACAATATGAGCAAGTGCTAAGCACTAAGCACCAGGCACTAAAAAGGCGCTAAAGACGACTCACTAGAAACTCGTAGGTGAGGCGGACGGCGGTGCCGGTGCCACCTTTGCCACGGTAGGAGTCGGGGGCGGTGAGGAAGGCGGGGCCAGCAATGTCGAAGTGGACCCAGGGGTAGCCTTCGGTAAAACGCTCCAGGAATTTGCCCGCTGAAATGGCCCCAGCTTCGGCTTTACCGAGGTTGTTGATGTCGGCAATGTCGGATTTGATGTGGTCCGCGTACTCATCCCAGAGCGGAAACTCCACCAGCCGTTCGTGCGTGCGCCGGCCGGCTTTCTTCAACTCACTAAGCACATCTTCTTCAGCGGTGCCCATGCATACAATGCCTTCTTTGCCGATGGCGCGGGCCGCCGAGCCGGTGAGCGTAGCGAAGTCAAGCACTAATTCGGGACCATACTTTTTGGCGAAGGCCAGCGCATCGCCGAGCAGCAGGCGGCCTTCGGCATCGGTGTTTTGTACTTCCACGGTGAGGCCGCTGTACATCGTGATGACGTCGCCGGGGGCGAAGGCGAGGCCGCCGGGGCGGTTGTCGGTGGCGGGCACGAGGCCGATGACGTGCAGGGGAACCCGGTTTTTAGCCAGCGCGTAGAGCGTGCCCACCACCACTGCGCCGCCGGCCATGTCGCACTTCATCATGTCCATGCTGCCGGGCGTGGGCTTCAGGCTCAGGCCGCCGGTGTCGAACACCACGCCTTTGCCGACCAGCACGTACGGCTTGGTATTGCGGGCGCCTTCGGGCTTATATTCCATGATGGTGAACGTGGGCGGCTCGGGGCTACCCTGGTTCACGGCCAGCAGGCCGCCCATACGCAGCGCCTCAATCCGCACCAGATCCAGAATTTCGGTGTGGAAACCCGCTTCTTCGCCTGCCGCGGCCATGCGCTCCGCAAATTGCGTGGCGTTGAGCTTGTTGAGCGGGGCATTCACTAAGTCGCGGGCCAGAAACACACCTTGCAGCACGCCTTCCAACTCCCGCACTTGTTCGGCGGTGACGTCGGCACTCACTAGCGTGAGCTGCGTCAGGTCCGGGGCGGCTTTCGACTTCTCATCCGTTTTATAGCCCTCGAACTGGTAGGCCGTTAGGGCCAGGCCCTCGGCCAGAGGCAGAGCCCCGGCGCTGGTCAGGTCGCACACGAACAGTTCCCGCACCTTATCGGCTTTAAGCAGGGAGTGGAGCTGATGGCCGCTTTTGCGCAGAGCTTCGGCCGTGAGTTCGGGCGTCTTTTTTTCGGCGGCCACCACGTAATAATGGTGGTGCGAGTAGTGGTTGACGCGGATAAGCTTGTTGTCGGCGGCCAGCTGCTCGACTACGTAGCGGCGGGCGGCTTCCGCGAGGTCGGCGCCGGCTAAGACGGGCAGCTCGGTGGTGCCGGCGGGCAGGATGAACACGGTGTCGGCCGTGGATGGGAAGTCGGCGGCGTGGGCTAGTTGGAGCGGCATAGGGGGCAATGAGTAATGGGGGCAAAGCTACGAAGCAGGCTGTCGAGCTACATTCAGCGACGGCAGGCGTACCTTTGGGCCGTGAAGGTAGCCCTTTTGGGGAAGTGCTTTATAGAGAAGTGAGAGTTGAGAAGCGAGAAGGTAGACTTTCGTTCTGGCGGCTGCTTTTTCCTCACTTCGGCATCGCATCCGGGGCCGTACATCCTCAAGTATAAGGTGTATAGACAAGTAGCTTCTCGTTTCGCATCATATCTTATTTAGATGCCGCTGACTCGACTAGTTCTTCAACTTCTACCCTCTCCGTTCTAACTTCTCCGCTCTAAGCTCTCATTCCCCGCATGGATTCCGTCAAAGCCAAAAAGCACCTGGGCCAGCATTTTCTGGCCGAACCCAATATTGCCCGCAAGATTGTGGAGGCGCTGCGGCTACCCGACGGCGTGACGGAAGTACTGGAAATAGGGCCGGGTATGGGCGTTCTGACGGAGACGCTGCTGCAAAACCCTGCCTACCGCACATCGGTAGTAGAAATTGACCGAGAATCGGTGGAGTATCTGAGCAAGCATTTTCCAGCGCTGGATGGGCGCATTTACTCGCAAGATTTTCTGAAGATGGACTTGGGCAAGCTCTACAACGGGCAGCCTATCAGCATCATCGGCAATTTTCCCTACAACATCAGCAGCCAGATTTACTTCCAGGTGCTGGCCCACCGCGGGCAGGTGCGCGAGGTAGTGGGCATGATTCAGAAGGAAGTGGCCGACCGGCTGGCCGAAGGCCCCGGCTCCAAAACCTATGGTATTCTAAGTGTGCTGCTGCAAGCTTACTACACCATCGAGTACCTGTTCACGGTGCCGCCGCACGTGTTCAACCCGCCGCCCAAAGTGCAGTCGGCCGTTATTCGGCTCACCCGCAACACCACCGAGCGGCTAGACTGCGACGAGCAGCTCTTCTTTAAAGTGGTGAAACAGGCCTTCTCGACCCGCCGCAAAACCCTACGCAACGCGCTGAAGCCCTTCGGAATGCCCGCTGAAGCTACCACCGAACCCCTCTTCGACAAACGCGCCGAACAGCTCAGCGTGGCTGATTTCGTGAGCCTGACGCAACTGGTTGGGAGGGAGTTAGGAATGAAGAATGAGGAATGAAGAAGTATGGCCGCTCCGGTCTGCCCGCTTTTCGCGGGCTGAACGGTCGCCGCTTGCTGACATTGTTTGTCTGCTCGGTGCAGTGACACCTTTACAATTCCTCATTCTTCATTCAGAACTAACAAGCGGTGCGCCCTTCGACCGGTCAGCCCGCTGAAAAAGCGGACAGACCGGGACGTTCATAATTCCTCATTCAGAATTCATAATTCGAAAAGATGTCTCTCTGTCTTGCTATTGACGATATGCACCCTAGCCTGCCCGACTACATGCGGGACATTGGGGTGCAGCTCCATTACCGCCCCGATTTGACGGCGGCAGAAGTGCCGGCCGCGCTGGCCGCGCACCCCTATGAGGGTCTGATGGTGCGCTCGAAGCTGCGCGTTACGGCGGAGCTGCTACGCCACGGGCCGCAGCTGCGCTACGTGGCCCGGGCCGGAGCGGGCGTTGATAACATTGATGAGGCAGCAATGGCCGCCGCTGGTGTTACGCTACTGAACGCGCCGGAAGGCAACCGCGACGCCGTGGGCGAATACGCCGTGGGGCTGCTGCTGGCTCTGTTTCGCAACATCGTGCGCGCCGACCAGGAAGTGCGCGCCGGGCAGTGGCGGCGCGAGGCTAACCGGGGCGAGGAAATCGGAGGCAAAACCATTGGCCTGCTCGGCTACGGGCATATGGGCCGCGCCTTCGCTCGGCGTCTCAACGCCTTCGGCTGTACCGTGCTGGCCCACGACCATGACGTTTCTGTAGTCGCCGACCACCACGCTACGCTGGTGAGCTTGGCCGAATTGCAGGCGCGGGCCGAAGTGCTGAGTATTCATATTCCATACTCGGCCGCGAATCATCATTTCGTGAATGAATCGTTGCTGCTGGGTTTCCACAACCCCATTTGGCTGCTCAATACGGCAAGGGGCGAAGTACTCGACCACGCCGCGCTAGTGCAGAGCTTGCGCAGTGGCCAAGTGCGCGGGGCCGCCCTCGACGTACTGGAAAACGAAAAGCTAAGCAGCCTCAACACGGAGCAACAAGCTCGTTTCGACTACCTGCGGAGCGCGCCCAACGTGGTGCTTTCGCCGCACGTGGGTGGCTGGAGCTTTCAGTCGTACCAGCGCATCAATGAGGTGCTGGCGCAGAAAATAGGAGCCTTTCTGCGCCGCGATACCAATGCGCTAACGCGCAGGTAGCGCGCGGTTTGCCGCCGCTTCGGCGTGGAGCGACTCGCAAAACCCTGCGTTTGGGGCTGGCATCATTCGCGGCAGGTTCGTATATTTGTCCTGAACCAGTGTTGGAGAACGGTCGGCGTCGCCGACCGTTCTCCTTGTTTTTTAGCTTACCCCAACCCCCATGGCCACCATCAACTATTATACCTCCGAGGGCCTGCAAAAACTCAAGGACGAACTGCAGGATCTCAAAATCCGCGGCCGGGCCGAGGCCGCCGAAGCGTTGCGCGAAGCCCGTGACAAAGGCGACTTGAGCGAAAACGCGGAGTACGACGCGGCCAAGGAAGCCCAAGGCTTGCTGGAACTGAAAATCTCCAAGCTGGAAGAAGTGGTCGGCAATGCCCGGGTGCTGGACGAGACGAACCTGGACACCACCAAAGTGCTCATCATGAGCAAAGTGAAGCTCAAGAACCTGAAGAATAACATGGTACTCGACTACACGTTGGTGGCCGAGGAAGAAGCCAATCTGGCCGCCGGCAAAATCTCCGTGAAGTCGCCCATCGGCAAAGGCTTGCTGGGCAAGTCGGCCGGCGATACGGCGGAAATCACGGTGCCGGCGGGCAAGCTGCAATTCGAGATTCTCGAAATCAGCCGGTAGGCTTGATTGCTAGATAGTTGCCGGTTGATAGTTTTCAGTTGTTGGGGCAGTACCTGCGGGTGCTGCCCCTTCGCTTTGTGGCGGCTAGCCAGTGCAGGTTCAGCCGCTGTGGCCCAGTTCTCGTTTATTTGTTTCGACAACTAGCAACTCACAACCTACAACTGCATTCATGGCTTCCATTTTCTCACGCATCGTGGCGGGTGAGCTGCCCGCTTATAAAGTCGCCGAGGATGAGCACCATTTGGCGTTTCTTGATATCACGCCGCTAGTGGAAGGCCACACGCTGGTCATTCCAAAGCGCGAGGTAGACTACATTTTCGATTTGCCGGCCGAGGAACTCGCGGCGCTGCATCAGTTTGCGCAGCGCGTGGCGAAAGGCGTGCAAGCCGCCGTGCCGTGCCGCCGCATAGGCGTGGCCGTTATCGGACTGGAAGTGCCCCACGCCCACATTCACCTCATTCCGATGAACAAGGTGGCGGACATGAACTTCGCTAACCCGAAAATAAAGGTGGCCGAAGCCCGAATGAAGGAGCTAGCCGCCGCCATTGCCGCGCACGTGCCCGGTGGAAAATCGGGCAAAGGGACCGTCAAGCCTCACGATACCAAAGGCGGCAAGAAAGCCGAAGAAGCCAAACCCGGCGACAACGATACCGTGACGGAGCAGCTGCGGCAACTCACCCAAGGCTTGTTCTTCGTGAGTGAGTCGGAGGCGCCGCTGGAGCCGGTGAGCTATGCCGCTCCAGCCGGGGCGCTGACGGATGCCGCACTGTTGAAGCTGGTGGGCGAGCCAGCTGGCACCCAAGTGGAAACGCAGGAGCTGACCTATTTCCTGCGCAATCACACTGCCGATGATGGAGTACTCGGCGACCCGCAATTGGCTAATCGTTTTAAAGCCTTGCAGATGTTTCTGAAGCAGGAATTGCAGGATGTGAAAGTGTACCGCGTAGGCACTGGCCCACAGATACACGCCTACGCGCTCGGCAAGACTGAAGATGGCAAGCTGGCGGGCTTCAAAACCGTGCTAACGGAGACTTAAGATGTGCTGTAGCACGGGCTTCAGCCCGTAGCTCTAATCGGCCGCGCATTTTGCCGCACTGCCAGAAGCTACGGGCTGAAGCCCATGCCACATGCTATACTATTGTGGTGCCGCAATCAAAAAGGCGGCACCACTTTTTTGTCAACTGACTTACTGCAATGTTTCTGCGTTTTCTTCTTCTAAAAACTACTCTCTTCGGCCTGGTCTTGACTGGCTACACGGCGTTAGGCCAAGCGGCTACGTCGTTGACCAAGCCGCTGCAAAAAGCCTTGTCTAGTGTCAGTCCCGCCAACTATAAGAGTCACGTGCAGTACCTTGCCGATGATAAGCTGCAGGGGCGGCAGCCGGGCACGGCGGGCTATCAACTGGCCGTCGATTACGTGGTGGCGCAGCTGCAAAAGCGGGGCGTGCAGCCAGCCGGCGAAAACGGTACTTTCCTACAAACCGTACGGCTGCGGCGGGCCTTCGTGGAGCCCAATGCTACGCTGCGGTTGTTGCCCGCTGCTGGTACAACAGCGTTTATTTACGGGTCAGATTTCACTTTCTATCCGAATCCAGCCGAAGCTACCACCGAAGTGGAGGCGGGGCTGGTATTCGCCGGTTTCGGCATCAGCGCCCCGGAGCTGGGCTACGACGACTATGCTGGCCTCGACGCGCGGGGCAAGATTGTGGTGGTGGCGCGTCAGGAACCCAAGCAGTTTCCTGACGCCGTGCGTCTGTATAATACCGACGTGCTTACCGTGCTGCAAACTGCCGCCCGCCACGGCGCGGTAGGCGTGTTGTTGGCCGCGCCCAAACCCGCTGCCAAGCTGCCCGAACCAACCAAGGGCCTGGTGAGCGTGCTGGGGTCCGATGGCCGCGTAGCCGTATCGCGCACGTACGATCCGCAGATTAAGCTAGTAGGATTTGTTAGCTCCAGCACGCTACTCCAGCTATTCGCGGGAGCCGCCACCGACACCACCCGCGCCCTGGCCGCGTTGCGGACTGGGAAGCCAGCATCGGTGGAACTGCGGCCCCGGCTGGCCGCGCGGTTGCGCAGCCGCTACCAAGACGTGGACAGCTACAACGTAGTGGGTAAAATCGAAGGGGCCGACCCGCAACTGCGCAACGAGTACGTGGTGCACACCGCCCACCTCGACCACCTTGGCATAGGTGCTCCCGTGGCCGGCGACTCCATCTACAACGGGGCCCACGACAACGCCACCGGCGTGGCCACGCTGCTCGAAATAGCCGGCGTGTATCAGCAACTCAAACCGGCTCAACGGCCCAAACGCTCGGTGCTTATCACGATGGTGACAGGAGAGGAGCTGGGCTTGCTGGGTTCGGCGTATTTCGCCCGCAATCCTACGGTGCCGAAGTCGCAACTGGTGGCCAACGTGAATACCGATATGCCCACCATCATTGCGCCGCTGCTGTCGGTGGTGGCGTTGGGGGCGGAAAATTCTTCTCTGGCCGCGCCCGTGGCTGAAGCCACGCAGGCGCTGGGCCTCACGGTAGAAGCCGACCCCGAACCAGCGCAGAACCGGTTCATTCGCTCCGACCAGTACAGCTTCGTGACGCAGAGTATTCCGGCGCTACACATCAAATACGGCAACAAAACTGCCGACGGCCGCAATAATCTGAGCGAGCAGGTGCAGAAGTGGCGTGCCATCACCTACCACAAACCCCAGGACGATATTAACGGGCAGTTCGACTTTGAAGCAGGCCAGAAATACGCCCAGCTTAACTTCCTGATCGGCTACCTGGTGGCCAACAACCCTGTGCGCCCAACCTGGAACCCCGGTAATTTCTTCGGCGAGCGGTTCAGCAAGTAGAAGGATGGTTTGAGTGAGGCTTGAGGCGAGGAGCCGTGCGTGGCCTTAGCGGCAAGTAGCAAATTCACAAATGGCCGCCCGCTGGGGCTCATAGGAGGCCATTTGTGAATCTAGTTTTTGAGAGTGGATGCGGACTGACACCTTATTAAAGAAGTCAGCTAGCGTGGAAAGCTAACGGAAGAGGGCTACGGACTGAAGTCCGTGCCACAGGGGGTCAGGTATCGGATGCTGCGGATGCTTCCGTAATGCGGCGAAGGCGGTTTTCGCGCTCGAACACGCGCATTAGCACAATGAAATAGGAGAGCAGCAACGGGCCGAGCACCAGACCGAGGATGCCGAAAATATCGACACCTAGGATGACGCCGGCTAGGGTGATGAGCGGGTGAATGTCGCCGATGCGACGGGCCAGCACGATGCGCAGCAGGTTGTCGATGTTCATGATGACGATGACGCCGACAATGAGAATGCCCACGCCCTGGCCGGTGTGGCCCTGCGTGAGTTTGAGGATGGCGGCTGGCGCCCACACCAGCGGCGTGCCCAGCAGCGGAATAAAGGCCAGGAAAAACGACACCATGCCCCAGAATAGCGCATCGGGCACGTGAAAAATCCAGAGCGTCAGCCCAGTCAGAATGGCTTGAATCAGCGAAATAAGGGCCTGGCCGAGCACGTTGGCTTGCACGGTGTTACGGAGTGAGTCGCCTAACTCAACTAAGGTTTTCTCACGGAAAGGTAGATAGCGGCGCAGGCCGATCCTGAAGGCTTCTTCCTGCGTGAACATAAAGTACAGCGTGAAGAGCATCAAGCCAATAACGACCGTGAAATGCAGCAGGCCGGTGGCCAACGACGGTAGGCGTTGACTCAGCCAGCCTACGCCCTGCTGCACCAAGGAGCGCACGTTCTGCTCGGCCGTAAACGTGTAGCCGATTTTGCGCTCTACGGCGTGCAGGACCGTCATGATCTGGCTGGTATCCGTGTTGAGAGCGTAGAAGCGAATACGGTTTATCAGCATCAGACTCAATGCCGTGAAGGGTAGGATGATGACTACCAGCGCGAATACTAGCAGCCCGATGGTTACGGCCTGCTGGTTCCAACCCCGGCGGTGCACCAGTGCCGTGAACCACGGCCGGAACACCACATACAAAATACCCGCGCCCAGAAATCCGGTGGTGTAGCTGCCGAGTCCAAACAACACGAGGCCAGCCAATACCAGCAGGCAAACAATGAGCAGCACGTACTGCTGGCGAGGCGTGTAAATAGTATCGGCCATAGCGGTGGGACTGGTGGAGCGGTGGGTGAGAAGGCAAAGGTACTCGTCAGCCAGAGCCGCGCGAAGAACCTTTTTCGTTTGCAGAAGCTATTTATCTACTTCTCGCTCTAGCGGCGACATAAGATCCTACGCGTGGCCCAGGATAGCAAGTAGTTCATGGCTCGGTTACTTCAGCGGATGCCGCCTCCTGAACCTCGTGAACAATAGACCATAATCGAGCTATTGCTATAAGCCGTCAGGCTCTATTTGCCGGAACTGAGTCCAACTTCTCATCTCTCACTACTTACTCCACCCGCGCCCGGCTAGCTAGCACCGCGATACCTATTCCCAGGCAAGCAATGAGCGCAAAAGAAACCCGCAGACTGCTGGCTCCCGCTACCAGCCCAATCAGTGGCGGCCCGAGCAGGAAACCAGCGAAACCTACCGTCGAAACGGCGGTCAGCGCCATGCCCGGCGACATGACGGTGGAGCGGCCCGCGGCTCCATACACCAGCGGCACCACCGACGACACACCCACGCCCACCAGCATAAACCCCGCCGTAGCGGGCCCCAGCGTAGGCAATGCCACGGCCAGTAGCAACCCAGTCGCCGTGAGCAAGCCGCTGAGTTGTAGGGTGCGGCGGCGCCCAAAACGGTCCGTAAACCAATCGGCAACGAAGCGGCCGGCGGCCATGGTGCTCATGAAGGCGGTGAAGCCCACGCCCGCCCAGGCATTTTGCGCGCGCACCACCTTGCTGAAGTACACGCCACTCCAATCGAACATCGTACCCTCGCAAAGCAGCGAGCAGAAAGCCAGCATCCCGAGCAGCAGCAACGATTTATCGGGCAGCACAAAAAGGGGCTGATTGGAATCGCGGCCCGCGTCGGCGGGGAGCAGGTAGGGGCGCATCAGCAGCACACCTAGCGCCACGAGGCTGGTCATGAGGGCGAAATGAGGTAGAGGAGCTATACCCTTGCCGATCATAAAGGTCCCAATAGCCGCGCCCACGAAACCCGCCAAGCTCCAAATGCCGTGAAACGAGGCCATAATGGACTTGTCGTAAAGAGCTTCCACGCCAACGGCTTGGGTGTTGACGCTGATGTTGGCCATGTTGCTGGCCAGACCGAACAAGGCCAAGCCACCCATGAGCTGGGTGGTAGTTTGCGCCATGCCGAGAAACGGCAGCACGGTAGCATATAACAGTACGCTCAACACAGTAAGCGGCTTGCTACCGTAGCGCGATACGGCCCAGCCACTAAGCGGCAACGACAGCAGCAGACCTGCTGGCACGGCCAGTAGCACGCCGCCCAGCTCCGTATCGGTGAGGCCCAGGCGCTGCTGCACCGTGGGAATGCGCGCGGCCCAGGAAGAGAAGCACAAGCCTTGCAGGAAGAAGGAAGTACCCACTGCCAGCCGGTGCACGCGGCGCGGAACAGCAGGTGGCGAAGGATGAGTGGCGTAGGTTGGCATAAATCAATAGGTGACGCGGGCTAGTTTGAGGCTCGCGTCATGAGTCAAAAAAAAGCCCATAATGCTCCTGAGTAGGGCATAATGGGCGGGATGAAAAGGCAGAGGAGCGGCATGTTCCGCGCCGGGCGCGGAACATGGCAAAGGTACGCCAGGCCGGCGAATTAGTTCTGGTTCAGTTTGTTGCTGGCGTTTTTAGAACTAGTGCTAAGTAAGGTTAGAATTAGCTCCCCTCCTTTTTTAAGGAGGAGTTGGGGGTGGTTGATAATCGTTGTTTATCCTAATTCGGCAAAGGTAGTAGCACGTGAGATACTTCACTCAGCATGACTGTCTGGTTAAACAACATCAGCAATGGGTTAACCACCCTGGCCTGCGGCCACCCCTCCTTGAGAAAAGGAGGGGAGCTAGCTTACTCTAGGTCTAATCTTTAGTTCTGGCCTTGATCTGGCCTCGCTAATGGCCCCTCACCGCACTGGCCCAGCATCTACCGTCTTCTGCAAGCGAGTCTGCACGTCAACAGGGAGCTTGCTGAGCAGGTCGAGGCCGGTGGCGGCTTCGATGGCGTCGACGGATACGCGGTAGCGGCTCCAGTCGGGACTGACGGACTGGTCGTTGGGGGTATCGACGGCGAGGATGCGGGCCTGGCCGGCGGCAATTCGCTGGAGGTCGTTAGAACCTTCGGGCAGGATGACAAGCACCTTCCAGACGCGGGCCGGCACCGTGACGCGGCCTTGGTCGAGGATGGTTTTGAGGCCGTTGAGGCCGGTACCGCCCTTGCCGTAGCTGCCCATAATAACGTACACTTCCCGGCCGCCTCGCACCTGCTCGCGGGTCCATTCTTCGAGGCCGCTCCAGGTGCGCTGGTTGTTGTTGGGGGCCTGCGGAATCATGTTGCTCATGAGGAAGGTGGCCGAGTTGTCGTCGAGGTCGGTGGTGCGGTCGGCGCTAGGGCAGTTGTGGCCTTTATCGAAGCCAGAGCCGGAGTAAGAGCCGCGCGAAACCGGGTAGAACTCGCGGGGCAGGGCCGGGTCGGGGCGAAAGTCGTCCTGGCGCGGGGCGGCCCCCATCCAGGCGCGGTTGAGGTGCCAGCTCACCCAGGTAGGCGTGCCCCGCTGCGCGTTGTAGCCGATAGTGAACTGAGGCTTGATAAGCAGGTAGTTGGTAGGGGTGTTGACGTCAGTGGTGGCGCCGCTGGGGTTGCCGAGGGCCATATTGTCGTCGCGGCTCGTAACGATGGCGTCGGCTTGGCGGGTGGTGGCGGGGGGCAGGCTGGAGGAAGCGGGTGCCGTTTTAGTAGTTGGCACGGCGGGTTGCGCTGCCGAACCGCCGGTGGTTTCCAGGGCTATATCATCCAGGTTGAGGCGGCCTTTGCCAGTATCGGTTTTGCGGATTTCGAGGCGGAAGGTGCCGGGCGCATCGTTTTGGAAGGTAGTCGTGGTGAGGCGGGGACCTTGGGTGCGTACTGGCTGCCCAAGGCGGCGGAAGGTACGGCCTCCGTCGGTGCTACTCCACAGCTCCCAGGTACTGGCGGGGTCGGTGCCGTAGGCGGCGCTCTTCACGCGAATGGTGCGCACGCTGGCCGGGGCGTTGAAGTTCATGCGCAAGCGGCCCTGGCCACGCAGGCGGGCGGCGTGCTGACCGTTTTTGTGGTCTTGGTCGGAGGAGCCAATCAATGCATCCACGAAGTGCCAGGAGCCTGTGCCCAGGGTTTCGTCGGCTTCGGCGTAAGCGCCTTTCTCACTAGCCTCGAAGGTTTCCAGAATGTCGCCGGGCGTCTGGGTGGCTTCCGCGCCGCTGGCGGGCCGAACCGGAATGGCGGGTGGCCCGTCGGGCAGCGGGGTGCGGGTGGTTTCGGGTTGTGGCCCAGTACAAGAGAACAGGGATAGCAAAAGGGTAGTCAGAAAGCGCAGCATACAGGCAAGATAGGGAGCGGTTGGGCAACCTCAATTTTCGGGTTGGAGCTTGGGGGCTGGAGTGGGGCGCGCCTTATTGAACAATGTCGGGGTGGCGCGGGAGTCAGCAACGATGCGCGAAGCGGGAGCTTCACGCTACTTCTTATGCCAGTCCGGGTAGCAAACGGCATGAGGTCTTGCGGTGCTGCGGTTAAATCGGGCCGCATCCCATCTTTGCGGGGCTGGGTTGCGTAGGCAGAAGCCGCACCTCTGCCTGGCCGCTCCGGCCCGCTATTTCGTTCTGAAGAGTATGACCAAAACCATCTTCATTGCCGCCGCCGAGCCGTACAGCGGCAAGTCCCTCGTAGCCCTCGGGCTGGTGAACATGCTGCTGAGCAAGGCCCAGAAGGTCGGCTATTTCAAGCCTATCATCAACACTGGCCCGGAAGGCACCCGCGACGCCCACATCGACACCGTGCTGCGTCACTTCAACCTGCCAATCGCCTACGACGCCACCTACGCCTACACCGGCGCAGACGTGCTGCGCCTGATCGAAACCGACCGGCAGGGCGAGATGCTTGATACCGTCATTCACCGCTACAAGCAGCTGGAAGAGCAGCACGATTTTACGGTGGTGGAGGGCACCGATTTCGTGGGGCAGGGCACCGCGTTTGAGTTCGATCTGAACGTGAGCATCGCCAAAAACCTGGGCGTGCCGGTGGTGTTGGTGGTGGCCGGCGAAGGCAAAACCACCGCCCAGCTCATCGGGGCGGTGCTGGCGGCGTTGCGCGGCTTCGAGGCGCGCGAGGTGCAGGTGCTGGCCGTGGTAGCCAACAAGGTGCGGCCCGAGCAAGTACAGGACGTGCGTGAGCTGCTGCTCACCCAACTGCCCACCAGCATCATCCTCAGCGTCATTCCCGAAGACAAAGCTCTGCTCAACCCTACCATGCAGGAGATTCACGAGGCGCTGGGCGGCAAGCTGCTCTTCGGCGAAAACTTGCTCTCGAACCAGGCCGACAATTTCATCACCGGCGCCATGCAGGTGCCCAACTTCCTAAACCACATCAAGGACAACGTGGTCATTGTGACGCCGGGCGACCGGGGCGACATCATTGTGGCGGCGTTGCAAGCCAATATGTCGGCCAACTACCCCAAGGTGGCTGGGTTGGTGCTCACGGCCGGCTCGGAACCCGAAGAGCCTATTCGCCGGCTGATTGAAGGCTTGCAGACGGTGGTGCCCATCCTAGCCGTGCCCGCCGGGACGTTCCAGACCAGCGCCCAGCTGGCGGCCGTGAAGTCGCGCCTGCGCCCCGAAAACGCCCAGAAGATTCAGTTGGCTATCCAGACCTTCGAGCGGTACGTGGACGTGCGCGCCCTCGACGAGCGGATGGCGCAGTTTATGCCCGAGGGCATCACGCCGCACATGTTCCAGTACCGGCTGCTGCAATGGGCCAAGCGTCAGCGCCGCCATATTGTGCTGCCCGAAGGCAACGACGACCGTATTCTGCGCGCCGCCGCGCAATTGCTCCAGCAGGATGTAGTAGACCTGACCATTCTCGGCAATCCCGCCGACGTGTCGGCGTCCGCCAAGCGCCTTGGCCTGAACCTGCCATCCGGTCACTTGCGCGTCATCGACCCGGTGAATTCCGAGTACTACGACGACTACGTGCAGACCTTCTACGAACTGCGCAAGAGCAAGGGCGTGAACCAGGATATGGCGCGGGACCTGATGCGCGACGTGTCGTATTTCGGCTCGATGATGGTGTACAAGGGCCACGCCGACGGCATGGTGTCGGGGGCGGTGCATACCACGCAGCACACGATTAGGCCGGCGCTGCAATTCATCAAGACCAAGCCGGGCGTGTCGGTGGTTTCGTCGGTGTTTTTCATGTGCCTGCCCGACCGCGTGGCCGTGTTCGGCGACTGCGCCGTTAACCCCAATCCCACGGCCGAGCAGCTAGCAGAAATCGCCATTTCCTCGGCCGAAAGCAGCCAGGCTTTTGGCATTGAACCGCGCATTGCCATGCTGTCGTACTCCTCGGGCACGTCCGGGGCCGGGGCCGATGTGGAGAAAGTGCGCCAAGCCACCGAGCTGGTACGCCAGCTGCGCCCGGACCTAAAAGTGGACGGCCCGATCCAATACGACGCCGCCGTAGACCCCATCGTGGGCCGCCAGAAGCTCCCCGACTCGGAAGTGGCGGGCCAGGCCAGCGTACTCATCTTCCCCGACCTGAACACGGGCAACAACACCTACAAAGCCGTGCAGCGCGAAACCGGCGCCCTGGCTATTGGCCCAGTGCTACAGGGTCTGAACAAGCCGGTGAATGATTTGAGCCGCGGGTGTACCGTGGATGACGTATTTAATACGGTGGTGATAACGGCTATTCAGAGTCAGCAGGGGTGATGTTAAAGTATTGGCGACGTGGCGGCATTTACTATCCGTCCAGCCCGTACCAATGCTAAATAAATTTAAGAACTCGGTCACGCTGGAACAAAACCTAATTAGCGATTTACAGCCGATTGTTTATTCGTCACGCAGCCATATTACCAATGCACTGTTGGCTGCTGGTATATTTCTAATCGTACACAAATTTCAATAAGCTTAATGTTCATAGCTAATTACTCTTGTTAGTTTCCACCCATCAGCTCTTTTTTGCCAGATATGAACGAATTTGAATGTTCCGCAATCGTCCTTTCCGTTTTCCGGGTGACAAAACCGATGCATACCTATTTCAATGGCTCCATAGTCTTTGATAGGATATACCTGAAGACTTCCGGGTATAAGCGTTCTTCTTAGCCCATTGTTTTGGTCAAAAAGCCGACGGGTATTTTCAATTACCTGATTATAGTTTGTCAACCCTCCATTGTCATGGTAAAACTCAAGGTCGGTTGCGAATATCGTTTTTTGTTTTTCAAGGTTTCGGTTGTTGAATGCGTCAAATAATAAGCTATCCATGTGCGCAATCGTGTCATATAAGTCTCTTGATGCCGGCGCATAGGGTTTGGTTACTTCACTACTGCTCTTTCGCGAAGTAGAGCAAGCAGCAGTAATACACATCAAGGTTATATAAACAACAGTTCTCAGCCTTCCCATCTTGTCTTTTTAAAGTCTTGCGTCGCTTGCAGCCAACATTTAGGTTGCCGTCACTGACAACCTCACCCAATGTCGGCAATTATCCTTCAGTACGCAGTTCAATGGCGGCAAGCATACCAGCATCTTCTACCAGCTAAGCCATCTGAAAACCCTCAAATGAGCGCCAATATTTGTCTTTGTACAGTTCATAACTGACATCGAACTGGTCGGCGTAGGCTTGTTGAAGCTGGTGTAGTACTTTGGCTGGCTTTCTGAATTCCTTACAGGCAAAGAATATCTGGCGTACTCCGTCAGCCGTTTGTCGCCCGATGTTGAGGTAGCCTTCGAAGTCCTGGAGTTCCTTGGTGATATCGTCTTCCAACTGGTTCGATAGCTCGTGAGCTGCGTTATCGGGCATGCCGTGGTTGGTAGCCTCATCTCGGTACGCCACGTCAACTTGGGCTATCCAAGGGTGCGAAGGTTTTCTGTCCCACTTCAGCAGATCTGTATTCATAACTGCTACCAGGATGTTGCCGTTTTCCAGCTCTGCTTCAAAACCCGAGTAGTTGTCCGTGGCGGTATTGTACCGTGTGCCCTCGTACTTCTCCACGAATTCTTTCTGGCGCCAGGTTAGGTAGTCTTTGAGCTTGCTGATGGAAATAAGCTCCGCGCCAGGCTCAGGCGCAGCAACTATCATGTAACGGTCGATGACGGTGGCAAAATCAAATTCGCCCAAATAGTTGTCGAGAAAGATGAGAATCCCGCTCCGTATCGTGGTTTCATCCTCGGCCCGCCAATCAGCATAGACCATGCTCAGGGCAATTTCGTCGGGGTAGGCTGGATCGGTGTTGGCGTAAAAGCTGATGGTATCAACGCCGAACTGGTAGCCGGCCATCGAAACGTCCACGCCCTCCATGTTGATAGCCTGCTTGAGCGCGGTGAATTTCCAGCCGGGTAGGGCGGGAGCCGCCGCCACCAGCTCCTCCACGAATACAAAGTTTTTTACGTCCCCATCGGCGGTTATTACCAGCTCGGCCGTGTCTGCATCGTCCATGCCCACCAAGTAGGTGCACCCAGACTTGACCTCGCTAAGTCTAGGGCTGAGTTCTTCGAAAAACTCTTCGTCAATGTTCTGGCCTTGTTTGACTACATGGAAGAACTTCTGCTGATTGGCGGCAAACCACTGCCAAAAAATAGAGTAGGAGTCAGGACTCGTAGACTCTTGGTGCCCGGGCTTCTCAAGAATAGTCATTGGAATAGTAGTGCTTTACGGACGCAAGAAAGCACGGGCATGTGAATAAACTTCACCAGGTTGCGAATCGTGTGAAGTCATTTTCAGGGGGCGCGCCTCGTCGCCCGTATAGCAAAGGGGGGCTAACTGAAAGTAGAGTGGATTTGACGTGTTCGACGCTTCGCTCCTGGCTTTCGTTTGGCAGAACAGGCGGTGGCAATGTTCGACTTTTGCCGACTATGCTTTTCTAGCCAGATCAGGCCCAAAAGTCTTTCATTTTCACGCTGGTATTCGTCAGTTTGGTTACGAAAAAGAATTGGTAGAGCTCCCAGAGCCAGACTCTTCTACCTATCCTCGTGTACCACCGCATGGCACTTCTTAGGCGGGCTTCTTTGTGAAAGAAAAGTCGCCGCAACGCGCTGGGCCTGGTTTGCATAACCAGCTCTATTATTTTCACATACAAGATTACCACCCAGGGCTTCAGATAGCTGGTCGCAATGACCTGGTGCTTGTAGTCCCACTTGCGCTGATCTGTTAGAATTATTTCCTTGTCCTTTACCTCTTCAAAATAAGGAGTCCATTTATGCGGCGTTACATACAGTAGCTGCACTTGATCGGGGTCGTAGGAGAGCAGTTGCTTAAGACTATTGTAAAAATCTCTGGTTTTTTCTTCGCCGAAGCCTACCACATACGTTGCCATTGACAAGATGCCGTGCTTGCGCAGCAGTTGGATGGCCTCCTTATCTGTTGATATTGTTCCTGCCTTTTTGATTTTTTCCAGAACTACCTCGTCGTAGTTCTCAATGCCGAGCAGAAATCTTTCGAATCCAGCTTTTTTATATAAGTGCAGAAAATCCGCGTCTCTTACGATGTTATCGGCTCGAATAGAGCCAACTAGAATCAGCTTCAAGTTTTTTGCAACCAACGCCTCCAGAAACGCCCGCCACGCCTTAGGGTTAGAAGAAGGATTTTCGTCGGCAAAGTTGATCACCTCAATTCCGTATTTGTGGTGCAGCATTTCAATCTCATCCGCGAGCAGCTGCGGGTTTCGGTGTCGCCACTTCTTCCAAAATAGGCTTTGCCCACAGTAAGTACACGGGTAGGGGCAACCCCTGGAAAATTGAATAACAACGGCCTTGCGCTTGCCCCAATACGTGTAATCATAGCCGTGCATCAACTCCCAGCCAATCCGAAAATCATCGAGGTTTTTGATATTGTCTGCCGGTAGGGTTTTAAAGCAAACGCCATTTAGCCTAAAGGCTAACCCCTTGATACCTTCGGGCGACCCCCCTTGCTGCAAAGCGGAAATTAGATTCAGGCAAACTTCTTCGCCTTCGCCACAAACTACATAATCGATTTGCGGATTACTTTCTAGGATTTCTTTCCAGTGATAGGTAGGAAATACTCCGCCAATAATGATTTTTACGGTGGTGCTTTCCAGCCTGACTAATCTTGTGATATCGTTTATAATTGGCTGAGCAGAAGTAGAGCCTGAATGTCCAAGCAGAACGGCGTCCGGATTTTTTTCGAGTATTTGTTTGGCTACGTGGCGTATTTCATAATTATGATAGTCCGCATCCAATAAGCTTACCTCGTGGCCGGCATCAATAAGCGGCCCTCCAATTGATAACAGGCCCAAGGGCGGCAGATGCTCGTTTGGCATCCTGCTGCCGATGGATAAATGAGGGGGATTAACTAGTAGTATTTTCATCAGACCTTATTTAGCTGCGTTGCGGCAGTGTTGCCGCCAATTTTTATATTGTTTCTATTCATTTCATGCGCTAGAAAGCATGCCAATAGGGGCAGGCAATATAGCTCCAGCTCCGCTGATAGCTCCAGCTCCGCTGGTTTGAGCAATCTCACAGGGCGCTTGCGAGTCCGGAAGTATTGATGTGACTTTTGACCACGTACCGCTGCATAAAGCAGCGTGTCCCAGTTGAGGCCGAAGACCTCCGTACAGTTTTTTGGGATAGAATGCTGCTGCGGCTTCAGCAATTATTGACGTTGCGTACCCGCGCCCACCGTGTTTTGCAGAAACCGCCGCTACCTTCGCCGGGAGCCGCCACGGCCTGACCAACAAGCTTTGCCGGTCCCACTTCATTATTAACCTAGCTGTTTATGTTGCCCCCGCTCACGGTCATTGACACTCACCAGGAAACCCAAGGCGTCGATGGGTATAAGAACATGCCCGTCTCGCTGATCAACGACCACGTAGTGCGGCTCAGCGTCATGACGGAACCGTACTTCTGGCATCACCATCCCAATAGCGACGAAATCTTTCTGGTGCTGGAGGGCGTGTTGTGCATTGATCTGGAAGAGCGAACGGTGGAGCTGGGGCCTGGCCAATTGTTTGCCATTCCTGCCAACGTTAGGCACCGGACCTGGCCGAAGGAAGGCCGATCCGTTAACCTTACCTTCGAGCTGGCCGGGATAGAAACTGTTGCCTCGTAAGCCTTGTCCTGTGTTCCAAGACCAGTAAACCGTAATACTCCACTCAGAAACGGGGCGTGCATGTGCTTGCTAGCATCTGGAGCCACGCACAGCGTTATGTTGTTTCTACTTCGATCTTACCCAACTTCCGTCACCTACACCACTTCGGCCCGTCTTGCATTGGCGAAGAGAGCCGGGAGTGAGAACCGCCTATGAATATCTTCGTCATCAACTCCGGCAGCTCTTCCATCAAGTACCAGCTCTTCCGCCTGCCTGCCGAGCAGCCTCTGTGCAGCGGTTTGGTGGAACGCATCGGGTTGGAACAGCCGCGCATCAAGCACAAAGTCTTCAGCGCTGGCCAGGAGCAAACCATCGAGCGGGCGCCCGAGCAGTTGCCCGACCACCGGGCCGGTCTGGAGGCGGTGCTGGAACTGTTGACCGATGCAGACATGGGTGTGATTCGGGATCCGGCGGAAATTGAGGCCGTGGGGCACCGCGTGGTGCACGGCGGCGAAACCTTCGCGGCTACTACCATCATCACGGCAGAAGTGAAGGCCGAAATCAAGCGGCTGTTTTCGTTGGCGCCGCTGCACAATCCGGCCAACTACCTTGGCATTGAAGTAGCGGAGCAGATTTTTCCGCGGGCCCGGCAAGTGGCCGTATTCGATACGGCGTTTCACCAGACGCTGCCCGAGCATGCCTTTCGGTACGCGCTGCCGGAGAGCTTATATCGGGAGCAGGGCATTCGGGTGTACGGCTTCCACGGCACCAGCCACAAGTACGTGGCCGAGCAAGCCGCCGCCTACCTTGGCTCACCCGACGTCAGCCTCATCACGGTGCACCTGGGCAACGGGTGCAGCGTGGCCGCCGTGCAAAATGGCCGCTGCATCGATACCAGCATGGGCTTTGGTCCGCTCAGCGGTTTGGTGATGGGCACCCGCTCCGGCGACATTGATCCGTCGGTGATTTTTCACCTCATCAACCAGCTTGGCTACTCCGCTGAGCAAGTCAGCACGCTACTCAACAAGCAAAGCGGCATGCTCGGCCTCACCGGCTTCAGCGACATGCGCGACGTAGACCAGGCCGTAGCCGCCGGCGACCCGGCCGCTACGCTGGCGCTGCAACTGTACGCCTACCGTATCAAGAAATACATCGGGGCCTACGCCGCCGCGCTCGGCTGGCTCGACGCCATCGTATTCACGGCCGGCGTGGGCGAAAACGATGCCGCCGTGCGCCGCCTGGCCTGCGAAAACCTCAGCTTCCTGGGCATCGGGCTGGATGAAGCGCGCAACCAGGAGCGCAGTTCGCACCTGCGCGAAATCAACGCGCCCGAAATGGCTGTGAAAGTATTGGTAGTGCCCACCAACGAAGAGCTGGAAATTGCCCGGCAATGTGCCGAACTGCTAGGCGCCTGAAGTAGCGCGAAGCTCCAGCTTCGCGCACGAGCGAAGCGAGTTCCTACGCGTGGGCGCCAGTGACGCGGGGCCAATCGTTCAACGATGCGCGAAGCGGGAGCTTCGCGCTACTGACAGGGGCAACGTTCGGTATCAAACCGGGTCCTTGCCCGCTACCTTGCCGGCTCTCTTTCCAACCCTTCTTATATGACCTCAATGCATACCCTGAAAACGCTGCTGGCCACTGCCGGGCTGCTTGGTGCCGCGTGGCTGAGCGGCTGCGGCGACTCGCAAAGCCGCAAAATAGCTGAGGCCGAAGCCAGGCCGGACGCTGTGTTCGAGCGTTACAAGACGCACTTCATTGATTCCTTGTGGTACTACAACCCAGAGTGGGCCAGCAACCAGGGCTACCACCGCTACGATTCGCTGCTGATAGCACCCACCGAGACGCGGCGGCAAGTGGAAAGCAAAATGCTGAAACGGCGCGCCAAGGAGCTGGCGGGCTTTAAGTTGGAAGAGCTGTCGGTGAACAACCAGACCGACTGGCGCATGATGCAGAACTACGTGCAGAGCAGCCGCTGGTACGCCGACACCTTGCGCGACTGGCAGTGGAACCCGGCCGGCTACAACCTGGGCGCGTCGGTGGGCGAAATCCTGAACGGCCGCTACTGGCCCCTCGACCGGCGGCTACGGGCCATCAGCAACAAGCTCTCCAGAGCCGCCGACTATTACGCCGCCGCCGAAGCTAACATCAACACGCCCACCAAAGAGCACACTGAGCTGGCCATCAAGCAGAATAGGGGCGGGCTGGATGTGTTTGGGAAGGCCTTGCAGGATTCCATTGCGCGGTCGGGGCTGACGGCGCGGGAGAAAGAAGAGTTTGCTGCCCGGCTCACCACCACCCGGCTCAGCATCGAAGACTATATCCGGTTTCTGGAAACGGAAGTGCTGCCAGCGGGTAAATTCCGCAGCTTCCGGCTCGGTAAGGAGCTTTTCGACCGTAAGTTCACCTACGACATCCAATCGACCTACACCGCCGACCAGGTGTACCAGAAGGCGCTCCAACACAAGCAGGAACTGCTGCGTGATATGAACAAGCGGGCCGCGCGCCTCTGGCCCAAATACTTCCCCGGCCGGCCGCTGCCCACCGATTCGCTGGCCGCCGTGAAGCAAGTGGTGAGCAAGCTTTCGGAGAAGCATGCCACGCAAGCCGGCTTCGTACAGGCCGTGCGCGACCAAATGCCCACGCTGGTGCGCTGGGTAAACGACAATAAGCTGCTCACGCAGGACCCGAGCAAGCCGTTGGTAGTGCGCGAAACGCCGCCTTACATGCGCGGCAGCGGCGCCGGCGCCAGCGTTTCGGCTCCCGGCCCTTACGATAAAGCCGCCAACACCTACTACAACGTGGACCCGCTCGACGGGCAGCCCGCCGACCAGGCCCAGAGCTACCTGCGCGAGTACAACGAGTACACTCTCCAGATCCTGAATATTCACGAGGCCATTCCGGGACACTACACGCAGCTCGTGTATGCCAACCGCTCACCTTCGCTCGTCAAGGCCATCTTCGGCAACGGGGCCATGATTGAGGGCTGGGCCGTGTACGCGGAGCGCATGATGCTGGAAAGCGGCTACGGTGGCAACAGCGACGAAATCTGGCTGATGTGGGACAAGTGGAACATGCGCGTCACGCTCAACACCATCCTCGACCACGAAGTCCACGTCAACAAAGCCAGCGAAGACGCCATCGTAGCCCTGTTGCGCCGCGACGGATTTCAGGAGGAAGCCGAGGCCCGCAATAAGTGGCGCCGCGCCACTCTGAGCCAAGTGCAACTCAGTTCCTACTTCACGGGCTACACGGCCATCTACGACCTGCGCGAAGAGCTGAAAAAGCAGCAGGGCCGGAGCTTCGACCTCAAAGCCTTCCACGAGCAATTCCTGAGCTACGGCAGCGCCCCGGTGAAATATATTCGGGAGATGATGCTGAAAAAGTAGCCTTTCGACTACCCATTTTGCTCATCAGCAAGCCGCCTGGAAAGGAAGTGTTTTGGCCAGCTTGCCGTCTGCTTTGCGACTGGTGCCCGTATGCTCTTATAGAACGAATACAAGCTTTGTCTCCCTGGCAAGGTGTAATGTCGTGATGCTGCTATGAAAGCCACTGAAAGCCAACAGGTTCATGATGCCGACGATGAGCAGCTACGCCGGCTCACGCACGAGCACCTAAAGGTGTTTGTCAAGTTCACATCGTTGAACTGCGAAACGTGTGAGTTGCTGGCGCCGCCTTTCGAGCGGTTTGCAGGGAAGGAAGAATTCAAGCCTATCTTATTTCTGCGGCTGAACGCCGATGAAAATCCCGTGGCCAAAAAGATGATGCAGGAGAAAATAGCGCCCTTTTTCGTGTCGTACTGCCAGGGCCGCCTACTCGAGTGCGACACGCTGACCACGGAGCAGGAAGTAGTAGATATGTTGCGGCGGCTGCACGCATTCTTGCCAGTCACCACATGAGCCGCATCCGCTTGCCCAAAGACGTGTGGGCTCTTATTGCTCTATTCGTCGCGCTACTGCTTATGCTCCTGCTATTCCGGTAGCAGCTTCAAAGCCCGGAGTTAGAGGTTACAGCTAGTTTTCAACTCCCCTCCTTTTTTCAAGGAGGGGTGGCCGCAGGCCGGGGTGGTAAGACCGTTGAACGACTACTAGCGCTAGTTTTCTAGCTCTAGTCAACCACCCCGGCCTGTGGCCACCCTCCTTGAAAAAAGGAGGGGAGCTATTTTCTAACTATAGCCTTAGCCGATCCCTTAAAATGGCATGCGCCATCTTGCGTGCCCACAACCAAGCACTCGACTGTGTTTTTTCTACTCTCCAAGCTGCTCGACTTTCTGCTACTGCCAGCGCTGTGGCTGGTGGCGCTGCTGCTCGCGGCGCTTCTCACGCGCCGCCCGAACCGACAGCGGCGTCTGCTGCTGGGTACGCTGGTGCTATTTCTGCTAGGCACCAACGGCGCATTGGTCAACGAAGCCTTATTAGCGTGGGAACTGCCGCCGGTGCCGTTGCGAGAAGTAAGCGGCCACGACGCGGGCATTCTGCTCACGGGTATTACGCAGGTGCACAAGTCGCCGCACGATAGGGTGTACCTGGGGCCTGGGGCCGACCGGCTTACGCACACGCTCTGGCTCTACCGGGCGGGCCGCATCCGGCGCATCATTATCTCGGGCGGCTCGGGTGCCGTGCAAGACGTGGCCCACACCGAATCCCGCGACTTGCTCACGCTGCTGCGGCTGGCCGGCGTGCCGCGCCAGGATATTCTGGTGGAAAACCGTAGCCGCAACACCCGCGAAAACGCCCTTTTCACCAAAGAGCTACTAGCCAGCCACCCCGAAATCAAGTCGGTAGTACTCATTACGTCGGCTTTCCATCAGCGCCGGGCGCTGGGCTGTTTCCGCCGCGTCGGCCTGGAGCCCACGCCCTTCCCCGCCGACTTCCGCACCACCAACCGCACCGCCACCCCCGACTACTGGCTCCTGCCCGACGCCGAAGCCCTGAGCCGCTGGAGCCTGCTGCTCCACGAAATAACCGGCTACCTGACGTATAAGGTGCTGGGCTATTGCTGAGGTATTGTCATTGCGAGGAGGCACGACGACGCAATCCTTCCTCTATGAGCTGAGAGCTTCACTTATAAGATAAGCCCTTGACGCCAACACGGATGGCAAGGGCTTGCTGCTTCAGTAGGTTTTGCGCAGTGAGAGGAAGGATTGCGTCGTCGTGCCTCCTCGCAATGACAGCGGGCTCATTCCACCTTCTTCTTCTTCGACGCGGCTTTCTCCTCCTTCGCTATCCAAATGGATTTCTGATTGACGAACTCCCGAATGCCGAGGTAGGACAGCTCGCGCCCGTAGCCCGACTTCTTCACGCCCCCAAACGGCATTTCCGGCGACGATTTCACCAGACTATTCACGAACACCGCTCCGGCTTCCACGCGGCGCGCCAGTTCCTCCCCCCGCTTCACGTCCTTGGTCCAGACGGAGCCGCCGAGGCCGAAGCGGGAATCGTTGGCGAGGCGCACGGCATCGTCGGCGTCTTTGGCTTCCAGGATGAGGGCGACGGGGCCGAACAATTCTTCCGCGTAAGCACGTTGGCCGGGCTTGATGTTGCTCAGAATCATGGGGCGGAACAGAGCGGTGCCGGGCTGGCTCTGGCCGCCGTGCAGTTCCACTTTCGCGCCCTGCTTCACGGAGTCGTCTACTTGTTCGGTTAGCTCGTCGGCAAGGTCGGGGCGGGCGAGGGGGCCGTATTGAGTGTCTTCGGATAGTGGGTCACCGGGGCGGAAAGCTAGCAGGTGCGTCTTCATCTTTGCGATGAACTCCTTTAGAATAGGCTTCTCTACGATGAAGCGTTTGGCCGCAATGCAGCTCTGCCCAGCATTGATCATGCGCGCCTGGGCGGCCGTTTTGGCGGCTTGGTCCACGTCGGCATCGGCCAGCACGATGAAGGCATCGGAGCCGCCCAGCTCCAGCACGGTTTTCTTGATGTAGCGGCCCGCCGTAGCGGCCACCTGCGCGCCGGCCGGCTCCGAGCCAGTCAGCGTCACGGCCCGCACCCGGTCGTCGCCAATCAGTTTTTCCACCATATCGGAGCCCACGAGCAGCGCCCGGAACGTGGCGGGCGGGAAGTCAGCATCGTGGAAAATGCTTTCCAGTGCCAGTGCGCACTGCGGCACGTTGGAAGCGTGTTTGAGCAGGCCCACGTTGCCCGCCATCAGCGCCGGCGCAATGAAGCGCACCACCTGCCAAAACGGGAAGTTCCAGGGCATCACGGCCAGCACTACGCCAATGGGTTCGTGCGCAATGAAGCTGCGCTGCGCTTCGGTCTGGATCAGGTCGTCGGCCAGGAATTCCTCGGCGTGGTCGGCGTAGTAATCGCAGCAGAGGGCGCACTTCTCGGCTTCGGCGCGGCCATCTACAATCGGTTTGCCCATTTCTATAGCCATGAGGCGGGCTAGCTCGTCTTGCCGCTCACGCAGCAGTTCGGCGGCGCGGTGCATAAGGCGGGCCCGCTCGGCGAAAGAAGTGGTGCGCCACGTGGCGGCGGCCCGGTGGCTTTGGGTCAAAATACGTTCGGTTTTAGGCCAGGAGAAAGCGCGAAACCGCCGCAGCACGCGGCCGGTGTACGGATTGAAGGACTCGATAGGCATGAGAACTAGGAGAAGGGTGGGTAGAAGGTGCCAGGTGGAAGCAGGGAGAGAGTTTTTCGGCAACAGCCTATAATACGGCCGGCTTAGGGAGGAAGCGGCGATTCGAGTTAAAATCCAGAAAACCCTTTATTGCACAAGTATCGCACAAGGAAACTGGCAAACTCATCTATTTGCGCAACTTCCCATGAAACGCCACCGTAGCACGGAGGTTGCGGACCATATCGCCGAGATAAGCGGAATTTATGAAGGTCGGAGCGCGAACAATTACTCGTGTAGTGTACTTTCGCTTGTCGGCGGGTTCCGGCTCACTTCCCACCGTACCATACCCAACTCCCCGTGACTGTCATTCCCCCCGAAGCCACATCACCCGTATCTGACGGAGAAGACCTACTCGTACAGCGCCTGCGCAACCGCGACGAGGCCGCCATGACTCTTTTCTACGACCGATATTCCGCGGCGCTCTACGGCGTCATTATGCGCATCGTCAAGAAAGAGGAAGAAGCCGAGGACGTGCTGCAAGAAGGCATGGTCAAGATCTGGAACTCTTTTGCCTCTTACGACGCTAGCAAAGGCCGGCTGTTTACGTGGGTGATGAACGTGTGTCGAAATTTGGCAATCGACAAAATCCGCTCTCGACAGTACCGCGTAGGTACTCGTACCCAGCCACTTGAGGACAGCGCCGCAGTACGTGAGCCCGCATCGCCCACGTTCCGGCCCGAGCACATCGGCTTGCAGGAAATGACCAAAAAACTCTCCCCCGACCAGCAGCAGGTTGTCGATATGCTGTACTTCGGAGGCTACACGCAAAGCGAGGTCGCCGAAGAATTGAATTTGCCTCTGGGCACGGTGAAAACCCGCGCCCGGGCGGCTATCAAAGTACTTTCAAAATTGATTCGGTAGCCGTGGACATTCAGCAGTACATCGAATCAGGCATCTTGGAGGAATACGCACTTGGCGTGTTGCCCGAGGTAGAACGTACGGAAGTGGAACGCCTGGCGGCCACCCACCCCGAAATCCGGCATGAACTTAATGCCATTGTCAGTGGCCTCGACACCTACGCCGAGGCGCACGCCATTACGCCGCCACCCGAGATGCGGGAGCGAGTGTTGGCGGGCTGGCAGCAAGCCATCCGGGGCCACGAACCTACTCCTATTATGCAAGTGGCACCGGCCGCGGACACCCGCCCCGAAACGCCGCCAATGGCTGTTGCGCCCGAACCCGTGGTGCGGCCCATCAGCAGCGCGCCCGAACCGACCTATAAAGAAACGTCGCGCGGCGGCTTCGGCTGGATGATGGCGGCTTCGGTAGCATTGCTACTGAGCCTAGGTGGCAATTATGTGCTCTACAATCGCTTGCAGCACACGCAGTCGGAATTGGTAGTGGCCCAGAGGAACCAAGCGCAGTTCGCGGCCACGCAGCAAGCCTCCGAAAAGCGCCTCAGCAGCCAAGAGCAGGAGCTAGCCATATTCCGCAACGTGGATTTCAAGAGCGTAGCGCTGGCTGGTACGCCCAACGCGCCCACGGCTAAAGCCCGGGTGCTGTACAACCCGACCACCAAAGCCGTGTACGTGGATGTGCATAGTCTACCCGCGCCCCCTGCCGGCAAGCAGTACCAACTCTGGGCCCTCGACAACGGCAAGCCCGTAGACGCCGGCGTGTTGGCCGCCACCACTGTAGCCGGTGACAGCCTGCAACAGATGAAGGACATTGCCAGCGCCCAGGCTTTCGCCATGACGGTGGAAAACGAAGGCGGCAGCCCCACACCTACACTTGCTACAATGGCCGTGATGGGCAACCTGCTCTAGCAGACTAGACAGCCAAAGAAAAGGGCCGGCGGAAGTTTCCTTCCGCCGGCCCTTTTCTTTGGCCCATTTCTGCCAAATTCACATCCATTTCCAACTCAACCCTCTGTTTTGGTGAACTCAGACCAGTGTTTTGGTTGAAAGTTTGGCATTGATGTTATGTCGTTATTACCTATCATACTGATGTATAAGGCCAGAGCAAAAAAGGCTTCTGGTACCCGCTACCTATTGCCTCTCAGCGGTTCCCAGCACGGCAAAACGTACTAGCCGAGACGCGTATTCAGTATTAAAGTATCTTGTTGCCGCCTGTAAATACTTTTCGGCCCCGCTGGCCTGTCTACGCTTGGTCTACGCCTGTCAACACTATCCGACCAACAGTTACCTGGCCTGCGGCGGCTAGTGGCTGTCTGGTTATTGGTCGTTGCACCCGGCAGCACAAATGAATAATAAATCCAGCACGATGCAGAACAATCAATGTAAACTTAGACGGACCGAGAAATCCGACTTAGAATTTTTGTTCGAGTTTCAACTGGATGAAGAGGCAAATTACTTAGCTGCTTTTACTTCAAAAGACACTGCCGACAAAGAAGCATATTTTGAAAAATACACCAGGCATCTGAATGACCCAGTAATAAATATGCAGACAATTTTAATTGATGAAACTATCGTAGGTAGTATTGCAAAATTTGAAATAGAAGGTGATGCCGAACTTACTTATTGGATAGATAGAAAATTTTGGGGGAAAGGTATTGCGACAACAGCACTTAAGGATTTTCTGACCATTGAAGGTACAAGACCTATTTTTGGGCGAGTCGCGTTTGACAATCTAGGTTCGCAAAAAGTCTTAGAAAAATGCGATTTCGTAAAAATCGGCACGGACAAAGGTTTTGCAAACGCGCGACAAACAGAAATAGTAGAAATTATTTACAAGCTGGTATAAAAATCAGCAATACAATAAATCTTCAGCAAGCACATTAGGTAAAACGGAGGCTATTGACAGCCCTACGCGGCGAATCTATTCTTGCCCATGCTCCAGACTGCTACCCTAACCAAGCCCAAGCCACCAGTAGCACGCCTCACCCGCGTCCAGGCCATCGACATCGTGCGCGGCTTGGTGATGGTCGTTATGGCCCTCGACCACGTGCGTGATTTTTGGAGCTACACGCCCTTCAAACCCGACGACCTGACCCAGACCACAACCCTGCTGTTCTTCACCCGCTGGATTACCCATTTCTGCGCTCCCACATTCGTATTTCTCTCGGGCGTGAGTATTTGGCTAACTCAACAGCGGCGCGGTAGCCGCGGGGCCACGAGCCGCTTCTTGCTCACGCGCGGACTGTGGCTGATTGGGCTGGAGTTGGTGGTCTTCAGCGGCGTGCTCCAATGGGGCTATGGCTTGTTCTTACTGCTGATTATTTGGGCTATCGGCGGGAGTATGGTGCTGTTGGCCGGGCTGCTCTGGCTACCGCGCCCGGTGCTGGTGGGACTGGCCGTCCTCATTTTGCTAGGCCACGACGCGCTGCCGTTTTTGCAGCCCGTTACGGCGGCCAATGCGGGCTGGGCTCTGCTGCACAACGGCCCTTTTGTGCTGCCACTGCCCGGCTTGCCGCCGCTGCTGGTAGCCTACTCCGTCGGGCCCTGGCTGGGCGTGATGCTGGCTGGCTACCTCGTCGGGCCCTGGTTTGGACTGCCGCTGCCCGAGCGTGCCCGGCGGCTGCGCCTGGCGGGGGCGGCGTTGCTGGTGCTGTTTGTGGGGCTGCGAGCCACCAACTGGTACGGCGACCCGCAACCCTGGAGCGTGCAGCCGCGCGGCGGGCTCTACACGGTGCTCTCGTTTCTGAACGTGAGCAAGTACCCACCCTCGCTGCTGTTCTGCTGCCTGACGCTAGGGGTAGCCCTGCTGCTGCTCAGTGTGGCCGAAGGAGTCGCTAGCCGCCCGGCGCGCTGGCTACGCACCTACGGGCAGGTGCCGTTTTTCTACTACCTGCTGCACCTGCTGCTCATCAGTGGCGCGGCCTGGCTCTGGACGCGCCTTGCTTTCGGGCAGCCAGTCAACCTATCAGTTACGCCAGCGCCTCAGTGGCCGCTAGCGTATCAGCCTAGTTTGCTGCGGGCCTATTCGGTGTGGCTGGCGGTGGTGCTGGTCCTGTACTGGCCGTGTCGGTGGTATCAGGCCTACAAGCAGCGTCACACGTACTGGTGGTTGTCGTATCTCTAGCCAGCGGGTGTAGAATGAGGAAGATGGAATTGCGTACGCGTTGTGCAGGAGGCATCTTCACTGCGCCGGCGGCAACGTCCTAGTTTGGTTGGAATTCATCTTCAACACCTTGACCACCACTCATAATTCTTCCTTCCTCATTCCCAATTCTTCATTCTCTTAACCCGATGCGGAAACCTGATTTTCTACGGCGGATGGGGCTGACGTTTTCGTCGCTGTGGCTGCTTACGCTCGGCGCTTGCGGCTACGGACGCGCTCAGGAGGGCCAGCAGACAACGGCTTACGACCGATTGCTGAAGACGCTTTATAGGGGGACAGTGCCGCTGGTGCAGCCAACTGCGCTGGCTGTCACCATACGCGACAAACCCGGCTCAGTCGTTCTACTCGATACCCGCACACCCACCGAGTTCCGTGTGAGTCATTTACAAGGCGCGCGTTTCGTGGATTTCGGCACGTTCGAAAAGGCGACTTTCCAGGACCTGCCCCGCGACCAGACGGTGGTGGTGTATTGCTCGGTCGGCTACCGCAGCGAGCGGGTGGGGGAGCGGCTCAGGGCGCTAGGTTTCCGGGACGTGCGCAACCTCTACGGCGGTATTTTTCAGTGGGTGAATGAAGGCCGGCCCATCTATAACGCGCAAGGACGGACGCAGGATGTGCATCCGTATTCGGCCCTCTGGAGCACCTGGCTGACGCAGGGCCGCAAGGTATATGAGTGACATGGGACATGGGATGGTGAGACCTGGGATATGAGACAAACGTGTGGCTAGCCAAACCTGACAAACAAATAACTAATAGGGCGTAGATAAGAGAGCATAATGTTGCAACTGTTAATCGAGCATCGTCTGTCTCATATCTCACTATCTAATCTCTAATACTTGACCTCACTTTCCAATGACGTCTCAAGCTGAACCTCATCTGCTTATTTTTGCTCGCCACCCAGAGTTAGGTCGCGTCAAGACGCGGCTGGCGGCTGGCATTGGCGATGAAGCGGCACTGGAAGTATACCGGGAGTTGCTGGCCCACACCCGAGCCGCTACGCAAAACCTGGCAGCTCGCAAAACTGTGTGGCTGGCGGAGGCGCCCCGCGCAGACACCAAGCCCGACCCTTGGCCCGGCTACGAACAGTTGCTCCAGTTTCCCGGCGACTTAGGCACCAAAATGCAAGCAGCTTTTTCCCGCGCTTTCGCCCAAGGCGCTACGGCGGTGCTCATCATTGGTACCGACTGCCCCGGCCTTACCGAGGAACTGCTGCGCGACGCCTACGCGGCGCTGGCTACGCACGACGTAGTGCTGGGGCCAGCGGAAGATGGCGGCTACTACTTATTGGGGATGAAAGAGTTGTATGAAGATTTGTTTGTCAACAAATCCTGGAGCACCGATTCGGTGCGGGCGCACACGTTGGCCGATGCCGACCGGCTAGGCCTGACGGTGTGCCAACTACCCGTGTTGCGCGACGTGGACGACGCCGACGACTTAGCCGCTTGGCGGGCGGCTACAAGCAACCAAGAGTAGGCGGCGGCTGTCGGGTTTCGGCGTAATATTGAGTTCCACCTCCGACCTGCTGCCATGCCTTTCCTCGTTGCGCGCCTCCTTTTAGTAACTAGCGGCCTGGCCACGTGCCTAGCCGCCTGCTCGGCCACTGATGCCGACAAAAAGCAACCCGACAGCTCGGGGCCGCCAGTTGCGCCGCCTAGTGCTCTGCGCGCGCTGGAACCGCAATTCAATCCGCAGTGGGCCATGGACCGGCTCTGGGAAGACGGTTTGGCGGAAGTAGCCGTCTACGATGCGGAGCGCATGATTTACGACCGAGTGCGGAAGTTCGAGTACGTGCAGGTGACGGTGAAAGAGGAGTTTAACGGGCAGTACCACGTCAAAACCGACGACTATCAGCGCCAGGACTTGTTTCCGGTGATGAAGGTGAACCAGTTTTGCCGCATTGAAACCGACCAGTACCCGTACCATTTCCTGACCTCGCTGTTTTTCCGGCGCGAAAGTCCGGCGAGCCTGTACAAACTCACAACTTCCTCGCAGGAGTGGTGCGGCAATACGTTCAAAGCCTTCCTCGACGACGGCCTGCAATACGTGGAAACCTACAACTCGTACTGGGACGGTCAAGGCGCCGGTCAGCGTAAGTTGCGCCGCGACCTGCTGTTCGAAGACGCGCTGCCCTACACGCTACGAAGCCTGCGCTTTGCCAACGCCACCACGTTCAAAGCCAGCATCTGCGAGCTACAGCAAACCAGCAAAGCCGCGCCGCCTACCATCTACGCCGCCGAAATTCGGGTGCAACCAGCCATTGCTGGCGATACGCCCGAGCCGGCCTGGCAAGTGCGCGTCCGGCTGGCGCCCGACAAGGAAAGCACCTATTGGTTTGCGCAGAAATACCCTAATGTATTGCTGCGCCAGGCCACCTGGGACGGCCGCAACCTGCGTCTGAAGAAAGTCAGCCGCTACGCCTACTGGACGCATTAAGGGAACCTCTAATAGTGACTCCCGTGACGGATCAGTTGCTTTCCAGCATCCGGCGTTTTGTGCGGCTCACGCCGGAAGAAGAAGAATTTGTGCCATCGTTGTTTGTGGCCGAACGGCTAAACAAGCAGGATTTCTTCCTGCGCGAAGGCGAGGTATGCCGCAAAGTAGGCTTCATTGGGCAAGGCCTGTTGCGTAGCTACCGGACCCGCGAAGGACAGGAGTACACGTACTACTTCGGGCGGGAAGGCGAGTTTATCTGCGACTACCAAAGCTTCTTGCCGGCGCAGCCGAGCGTCAGCACCATTCAGGCGCTGGAAGACGTGCAACTGCTCAGCATCTCGCACGCCAACCTGCAAGTGCTGTATCGGGAAGTGCGGGAAGGAGAAAAGTTTGGGCGGCTGGTGGCCGAAATGATTTTCACTGATGTCCTGCGCCAGCTTACGTCGCTCTATCAAGACTCACCCCAGGAAAGGTACGAGCAGTTTTTGCGCAGCTATGCCGACTTATTGCCCCGCGTGCCGCAGTACTACATTGCCTCCTACGTAGGAGTGCAGCCGCAGTCGTTGAGCCGGATCAGGCGTCGGGCGGCCACGGGCGGGTAGATGACGTCGGGCGGGCATTTGTTAACTCAGGTGCATGACTGGGGCTCGGGCCAATTCTAGCTTTGCTTCATCTTTTCACCTTACCCGTTAAGAAGATGGCCCACCAGCAGTTAGCCTACCAGTTTGCTCAGGCCCTGAGCACTCGCAACGTCGCGCTGTTCGACGAATTTATTCACCCGGAATACCGCAACCACAACCCATTTGCCGCCCCTGGCAAGCAAGGTGTGCAGGACTTTTTCGCTCACTGGCTCGAAGCCTTCCCGGATACCATTGTGACGGCCGAAGCCGTGTACGAGGACGGCGACACCGTAATTGGCCGCTTCACGTACCGGGCTACGTTCATCAAACCTTTTTTGGGTCACTCCCCAACGGGCCAGCCCGTGGAAATGCGTTCAATTGACATATGGCGGGTGCAGGATGGCCGCTTTGTAGAGCACTGGGACGAACTCAACACCCTGGAGTTCTTCCAGCAGCTCGGCGCCCTTCCCAGCAGTGCCGCCCCGGCCGCTACTCCAGCAGAAGTCATTTCTTAAATTCACCTGGAGACTGTTATGGAAACGCTAGTTGTTGATTCAGTGAAGGTTGTGGCCTTGCTCAGTGTTGGGGTCGTGTTTGGAACCGACGTTTTCTTTGCGTTGGTGGGCCGGCTGGCTTTGGAGCGGGCCGAAGAGGCCAGCTTAACGCACGTCATGGGCCATCTGCACGCCGTGGCTGACCGGCGCATGGCGGTGGTAGGAGCCGTGGGGCTATTGTCGACGGCCGGGCTGGTCGTGGTGCTGGGCACGGGAAGCGTGGCGGGCAAAACGGCGCTGGCCGCGCTGGCCGGATTGGCCGTGCAGTTGGGCGCCTACCTGACCGTGGCCAAGCCCGTGAATGCGGCGCAAACGGCCGCGGCGCAGCAGCAGAAAACGCCCGCCAACGCCCGGGCTCTGCAACGGCGTTGGGATAGCGTTATCGGACTACGGGCCGTGGCGCTTACGGTGGCTATGGCCTGCTTGGCGCTGGTGGCGCTAGAGTAGCCGTTCTTGTCCGGCGCCAATCCCAGACCATAGCCAGCAGCAACCCACCGTATTCCAGCGTCAGCAGCCACGGGTTTTCGGTGTAGGCGGAGGTTTGGTAGGCCGCATAAGAAAGCACCGCCAGCCCGGACCACGCCAGCGCGTATCGATACGGCGTGAAAACGCTCAACAGCACGAGGGGCGTGAGATACCACGGATGCACCACGGTAGCGAGCAGATAGTAAGCCGTGAGTAGCAGCAGCAGCGCGCGAGGCAGCGTAGCCCAGCCAGGGCGTTTTTCACTCACAACTAGAGCCCCCGTAACACCTATCACCAGCAGCGCCAGCGCCGGTCCGATGCGAGCAATCTGGTTGTAGCCCGTGAGCCAATAGCCGCCGGCCCGCAGCAGGTAGTAGAAGCTGGCATTAAACTCGAAACTGCGAAAATAGAGGTTGAGGCTGCGCGCTATATTGCGCACGTGCTCCGCCGACACAAACGGCGCGAACAGCAGTGCCACCGTCAGCCCCAAAAGAGCGCCAAACCCCACGAAGCGCCACCAGCCGAGCCGCCGCACCAGCAGCGGCAGCACCAGCAGCGGCAGCAGCTTCGCCCCAACAGACAGCCCGAGGGCTCCCGCCGCCCACTGCCAGCGTCCGCGCACCAGCAGCCACACCGCCAGCAGCAGAAAAGTTGCCACCAGCGCCTCAAAGTGCAGATTGCCGGTCAGCTCCACTACCACGAGCGGGTTGAGCAGGTACCATAAGGCCCGTTGTGGTGGGAGATTAAAATGCCGCAGCAGTGCCAGCAGCAGCCCCGCCGTGGCGGCTTCGGCCAGCAGTAGCACCAGCCGCATCAGCAGCACCGCACCCCGCTCATGGGCCGGAAAAACCCCCAAAGCCAACCCAAAAACCGCCTGGCCCACGGGCGGATACACGGAGTAGTAATGCGGCGAATTGAGCCTGGGATAGAGGGTTGTTAGTTGCTGGTTGTTAGTTGTCGGTTGTTCGTGGCTGGCGGCTTCCGATTGCACATTCAGACTAGGTGCCAGAGAGTCAGAAACTAATTCGTCGGGGCGGTATTGGAAGGGGTTGGTGCCGGACGCTACTAGCAGACCATCCCAGCGGAAACGGTGGTAGTCGTCGGAGAGGGCGGGGAGGGCGGAGAGCCACAGCAACCGGAACAGCAGCGCGGCTAGCAAACCAATGCGGAGCGGGAGCTTGGTTTTCAGCAGATAGATATAGGCGGCAAACGCCACGCCGAACAAGGCCAGCAACTGCCCAAACTCCGCCCGCGGCGTGGCATAGGCCAGTGCCGCATACGCCGCCGCTGAAAGCAGCAGTGCGGCGTGCCGTAGGTGTGCGGGTAGTAATGGGGACATGCAGACAGTCGTTGACGCGCGGGCTGCTTGAGTGCTACGCCCGATGCCGCACGGAGTACAGGAAAATCAGCCCGTAGCCTATCGTGAGCATGAGGTGGAAAGGGATGAGGCCCCAGTCGTTGAAGTAAAGGCCGGCGACGGTGCCGAAACCGAAGTAGAGCGTGAGCAGCCCTTCGGTGAAGGTGAGGCCGTCGAGTAAGTCGCCGGTGCGGTAGCGGCGGCCCCGCCAGCCGCCTTGCCGCCGTACCAGCCCCAGCTTGGGCGTGCGAATAAAGGCCGACTGCTGCCCCCAATAGCCGAGCAGCACCGCCCGCGCGTTATGCAAAGTCAGTCCCATCGACATCGACAGAAAAAGCACAAATTCCGGCGCAAACCGCCAGGTTGGCGCCGCGGGTTTATCGAGCCGCCAAGCCGTGAAGTAGTAGTAAATGAGTGGCACGAAGGCCAGCAGAAACACCGACGCCACTCGCAGCAACGGCTTCAACTCCGGCAGGTGGGCGCGCACGAACACCAGCGGCACGCTCACCACAGCCATCAGCAGTATGGCCACGAATACGCTGCTATTGAGCAAATGGAACGTAGCGTGCAGCTTGGTAGCGGCCGACTCGGAGGAGCGCAGCACCGACCCTAAGTGCTTACGGGCGGTTTCGGCCGCGCCTTTGGTCCAGCGAAACTGCTGCGACTTCAGCGCATCGAGGGTGGCGGGCAGCTCGGCGGGCGCTACCACGTGTGGCAGGTAGCGAAAGCGCCAGCCGCGTAGTTGCGCGCGGTAGCTCAGGTCCAGGTCTTCGGTGAGCGTGTCGGTGTGCCAGCCGCCGGCGTCTTCGATGCAGCTGCGCCGCCACACGCCGCCCGTACCATTGAAGTTGATGAAGTGCCCGCCGGCCGTGCGGCCCACCTGCTCCACGTAGAAATGGGCATTGAGCCCGAAGGCTTGCAACTCGGTCAGCAGGGAATATTCCTCGTTGAGGTGGCCCCAACGAGTTTGCACCACTCCCAGGCCCGCCTCGTGAAAGTAGGGCACCGTGCGGCGCAGAAAATCCGGCTTCGGCACGAAGTCGGCGTCGAAAATGGCAATCAACTCCCCGTCGGTTTGCTTCAGGCCGTGGCGGAGCGCGCCCGCCTTAAAGCCCTGCCGGCTAGGGCGGCGCACCTGGTCGATGCGCAGGCCCTGGGCGCGGTGGTGGGCTACGCGGGCCGCCACCAGCTCCAGGGTTTCATCCGTAGAGTCGTCCAGAACCTGAATATGTAGCCGGTCGGTGGGATAGTCGAGGGCCGCGCAGGCGTCGATGAGGCGCTCGGCGACGAATACTTCGTTGTAGAGCGGTAGTTGCACCGTTAGGTTGGGCCACGCTAGGGGCGGTTCCGGTTCCGGCGCCAAGCCTCGCTGGTAGGCTCGCCGGGCCAGTCGCGTCAGCTGAAACTGCGTCAGGCTGAAGCCTAGCACAAAGGCCAGGCACAGCCCGTAGAGTACCAGCAGCGTGATTTCAAGGAAATACATTAGGTACCGGACCTGAGATAGTGAGACATGAGATGTGAGACAGACGATGCCGAAGCAACACTTTGCCGGCGACGTTGAGCCTTTTTATATGTCATCACTTACTTAAAGAAACAAGGAGCTAAAAACCACCAAGCGGCGCTAACTGACGAACTAAGCCAGGCAAAAAGGAGCACTCACAAGTACCGGAAAATCGTCCACAGAATTTTGTAGCCGGCGCCGAGCGTGCCGCGCACCGTGCCCGATACTTTGCTTACGCCAATGCGGCGGCGGTAGCGTACGGGTACTTCCACGTTGCGCAGCTTGAGTTTGGCGGCTTTGAGCTGCATTTCCACCGTCCAGCCGTAGGTGGTATCCTTCATGCCGATGCGTTGCAGGGCCTCCCGCCGAATGGCCCGGAACGGCCCCAAGTCGGTGAAACGGGCCCCGTACAATAGCCGCAGTAGGTTGGTGGCCAGCCAGTTGCCGAAGATTTGCTGGGGCAGCATGGCGCCGGATTCCCGCTCGCCCAAAGCCCGCGAGCCAATCACCATATCGGCTTCGTCGCGCAGGATGGGAGCCAGCAGCAGCGGCATTTCTTCGGGGTAGTCGGAATGGTCGCCATCAAGAAATACGATGATGTCGGCCTGCTCGGCGGCGGGGCGGCCGAAGCTGTGGGCCATACCGGCCAGGCAAGCGTGGCCGTAGCCGGGGCGGGGCTCGCGCAGCACGGTAGCGCCAGCAGCCTGGGCCACGGCGCCAGTGCGGTCCGAAGAATTATTGTCCACCACAATCACCTCCCGCACCAGACCCGCCGGAATTTCAGCCAGCACTTTGGCAATGGACTGCTCTTCGTTGAAGGCAGGAATGATAACGTCAATCAGGGGCATGGTAGGAGCGGCGGGAGCCACTCAGCGTTGAACGGGCCAGAGGAAGGAGCCACCGAAACAGGTTCGCTCCAAAGTACAAAGATGCACGGTTGGGATTAGTCAAACATCACGAAACCGTCCGGCCGCCAGGCAGCGGCAAACTTTCGGTCTGCGCGGCCGGTTTTGGGCTATCTTTCGGGGCCGTATTGTGCGGCTTGTATCACCGGGCGCCCGCCGCGCCTCACTCCTCCTGACTTATGCTCCAAGTAGGCGACCAAGCTCCCGACTTCACCCTCAACACCACCACCGGCGATACGTTTCGCCTCAGTGAGCAGCGCGGCCGGCGCGCCATTGTGCTCTATTTCTACCCCAAAGACGACACGCCCGGCTGCACTGCCGAAGCCTGCTCGTTCCGCGACCAGTACCAGGATTTCCAGGATCTAGGTGCCGAAGTCGTAGGCGTGAGCTCCGACTCGGAAGCCTCGCACCAGAAGTTCACTCAGAAGCACCGCCTGCCTTTCCCATTGCTCGCCGACGCGGGCGGCCAAGTGCGCAAGCTCTACGAAGTGCCCCGCGCGCTGCTCGGCCTGTTGCCCGGCCGCGTCACGTTCGTCATCGACAAAGAAGGCGTCATCCGCTACATCTTCAACTCCATGCAGAAGGCCACCGACCACGTGGCTACCGCCAAGAAAGTGCTGTCGGAACTGACGGCCGCTTAAACAAAAATTGACGGTAAGTCTGGTGTTGTTCTCATCAGTTCGCTACTTAGCCACGCTTATTTTATGGGTGCTTTATTGATTGATATGTTGCAGCGGGCCCAGCGCAGTCGGCGCATTGTGTCGTTGCAGACCAGCGGGGGCATGTTTTTGGGCTACGTGCTCAGCTTCAACCCGGAATTGCTCGTGCTGCGCACCATCACGCGGCAAGGGCTGCTGACCGGCGTCCGTACCATCGGCCTGGATACCGTGTCGCAGGTGCATTTCGATGATAAGTACGTGCGGCTTATCGAGTTCAAGGAGCACAACCCGGAGGCCGTGTATGGCCTGCCCGCCGCGCCCGATGGTCTCGACAAGCAGTACCTCACTGTGCCCGCCCTGCTTCAGCGGGCGCAGGAAGCGCGGCAGCTAATCTTAGTCGAAACCGCCGGCGGCCATGACCTCTACGGCTACGTTGCGCGCCTCACCGATGATGAGCTGCTGCTGGAAGTGTACACCCAATACGGCGAACCAGACGGCCACACCGTGCTCGGCCTCGACGACGTGCGCAGCGTGGTGTGGAGCGACGAAGATACCCGCACGATAGAGCTGCTGCTAAAACAGCGAGCCGCCGACGATGGGACGCGGAAATAAGAGAAGTTCCTTGCTCAGTTTGTTGTGTTAGTTGCCTGTTTCACGCTGTTCGGCTTACTTCTGTTCCTGCTTTCGGGCCACGTCGCGGTAGTCGTGGTGCACGAGCTGGGGCACGGTATTACGGCTTGGTTGCTAACCAACCAACCGGTAGAAGTATATATAGGCAGCTACGGCGATAAGGAGCGTAGCTTGGCCATTCTGGTAGGAAAGTTGAAACTATACATAGGCCGCCGGTTGCTCATGGGTGGTGGAATGTGCCGGCCATCGAAAGCTATGTCTGACTACCCTGCGATGGTGGTGATTGCGGCTGGTCCCGTGCTGCCCGAATACCGCAAGGAGTTGCAGAAAGCCCTGGCTTGCTCGCCAGTTACTCCAGCAGACTCCGCGCAATTAGGGGCATAGCCAGCTGCTCGACAAGTAGGACCCATTCTGCCCTCAGAATCTACCTCGCAGTTTCTGTCGGTGCTGCTGGTCTTCGTCAAATAATGCAAAAGATTCGAGTACCAAAACAGCCAAAGAAGGAGTCGTAGCGCAGTTATTGGCTAGAAGGTTGACCTTTGCGTTCTAAACCGTAAGTTGCGCCCGTTTTCGAACGAGCGTCTATGAGTGAAACACGTTTACACTGGCTACTACCGGTGCTATTGCTGCTGGTTACGACGGTGCAAGCTCAGCGGCTAGCTTCTCCCAAGCCGACGCAGCCCCGGCCCACTACCAGCAAAACCAAGAAGCCCACCACCGTTGCGCCTAAAGTCCAGCGGGCCGTAGTGGTAGGCGTGAGCGACACGGTTGGCGGCCGTTTCGTGGTGCCACAGGTGCAGTTACCCGATGCCGCCGTGGCCGCCCGCATCAATCTGGATTTGACCGATGCGGCGCTAGGAGAGGACCTGGAATCAGTGCCCTATCCACTCACCGCGCAAGCCGGCCTGCAACAAGCTCGTACCGAGTACAAAGCCAAAGCTCAAAGTGGGTTTGTCGGGTCGCGCTACGAAGTGCTCTACAACGACTACGGGCTGCTTTCGGTGGAATTTACGGCCGATTACATGGGTGCGTACCCTTCGTCTTCCACCCGCCACGCCACCTTCGATCTGCGAACCGGCCGCCTGCTGGAAGTGCGCGACTTCCTCACCGACACGCTGGCCTTGCGCCAACGCTGGCAGCAGTCCATCAACCGCCGCATAGCCGACCACCTGCGCGCCTTACCCAACGAGTACCCCCAACTGGATGCCGACATGCTAACCGACGTGCGCCGCCGGCTCTACTGGAACGACAGCACCCAAACGGTGCAGCTAGAAGGCAACGACCCTGGCTTCTACGACTTTGCCCTCACGCCCTTGGGGCTCATGCTATACTACGACTTCGGCTTCCCGCACGTCATCGAAGCCATGCAGCCCGACTCCGACTACCTGTTCAGCTACGCCCTCCTTTCCCCCTGGCTGAAACCCAAAGGCCCGCTGGATTTCAAGCGGTAACCCGCGCAAGACACTGGTACTGGAAACTTTGCCGCGGCTACGCATCTTTAAAGAACACTCAGTCCTGAGAAAAGCCACTCCTATGTCTTCTCCTACTATCGCCCAAACTGACGCTAATTCCACACTCAAAGCGGAATTACATCAGGTGATCAACGAAATAGAGGACCCTGCGGTCTTACAAGCGGCCCTCGTCTTATTGACAACTCAAGTACCTAGCACTGCTGATTTTTTGGATGAACTGACGCCACAAGAACAAGCATTATTACAACAAAGTATTGCCGATGCTGATGCTGGCCGCGTGGAAGATGCCCAAGCAGTGCTAGAGCGTTTACGCAAGTGAGCTACCGGCTCATTATCACCCGCACGGCAACTCAGCAACTGGAGGAACTAGCCATTTATGCCGCGGCCCAAGGCTCAGGCCAGAGCAAGCTGAATCTGCTGGAAGCAGTTGCGCAAAAACTCGAGTTACTCACGCAAAACCCTTTCATTTATCGGCGTTCCGTACGCCTGCCGGATGTGCGTGAGTGCGTGGTAAAGTAAATGCCCACGCAATCATGTTGTATCGGCCTACTGCTGAAACAGTGGAAATACTTGGCTTTCGTGACATTCGCCGTGGCTCTAGTTAGTCTTATCTACTAACCTAGCTCAAGATGCGCAGGCTGTCGGCGTGGATGAGTTGAGAGCCTTGGTAGCGGCCTTCGCGCGGGCCATTTTCGAGGTTGAGCACGCCGCGCGGGCAGGCCGTGGAGCACAGGCCGCAGCCCACGCAGGAAGCTCGAATGATAGGCTCACCGCGCTGGGCGTACTGTTTCACGTCGATGCCCATTTCGCAGACGTTGGAGCAGTTGCCGCAGGAAATGCATTGCCCGCCGTTGGTGGTGATGCGGAAGCGGGAGAAATGCTTTTGCAGCAATCCTAGGTAGGCCGCCATCGGGCACCCAAACCGGCACCACACCCGGCTGCCCATCAGCGGGTAGAAGCCCACCCCAATCACTCCCGAAAACACGGCCCCGATAGCGAAACCATAGAATTTGGACAGCGGCTCGGTCACAACTTGCAAAGCCGGCACCGCGCCCGAAGCGCCCAGCCACAGCAGCACCGTGAGCAACACAATGAGTGCTAGCACGGAGTAAATGATGCGCACTTCCCAGCGCCAGGCAGCGCGGCTTTTGTCGGAAAGGTGGCGGTAAGGGTCGCCGGCGGTTTCGGCGAGGCCGCCGCAGCCGCACACCCACGAGCAGTACCACCGCTTCCCGAAAAAGTACGTCAGTATCGGCGTCGCTACGAGCGACATCACGGCGCTCCAGAACACTAGGAACACGCCCAAACCGGGTCCGCCATCCTTGAGTAGATAGCTCATGGTGCCCGGAAACAGGTAGTCGTACTTGAGGGGCCAGAAGTAGGAGAAGTAGTATTCGGGCTTCTGAAAAGCCAGCAATAGCCCAGGCAGCAGGAAGGCAAACCCCAGCTGAAAGAACATCACCGACGTGGTGCGAATGCGTTGGTAGGGGGAGTGCCGATACTTCCAGATAGCGCGGGCGCCCATCACTAGCACGGCCAGCGTGTAGAACGTGCCGTACAGAAACCATTGGTCGGCGGGGCGCTGGCGCAGCCACTGGCTGAACGGGTCGAGAGCGTGCACAAGCTGGTTGAAAGGCCCAAAATTGCCCTGTCCATTGTCGCTGCTGAACCAGTAAAGCACCACGTAAAAACCCGTCAGGACCACCGCCGTGACCCAGGCGATGGCGCCGCGGCTGGTGCTGCCCCGCAGCCACAGATTGTCTTGCTGCACCCCGGCCGGCTTGCGCCCAAACTTGTACCAGGCCCAGCCCAGCGTCCCGCCGCTCAGCAACAGCGTCCCGGCCCAGAAGCTGAGCCGCGCCCGGTAGGCATCGCTATCGAAGGCCACGCTCAGCAGCGCCAGCAAACCCAGGGCAATGGCCGTGAGCAAGGTTTTCTCGGTGGCCGTCGTGTCGGGTACGGGCGGGCGCGTCAGGGTAAGATCGGAAGAGAAAGCCATGAGAAAGGCGGATGAGTGAGTTGATTGACGGGCCGAGAATTTTCAGCCCTTTTGGCTTGTGCTCAAGTGAGCCGCGTCAGCTTCTGAAGCAGTGCAACGCTAAAAGATCCAAGTACGAGCGAGAAGCCTAATGATGATGGTGATGATCCTCATCGGGCTTGCCGAAGAGATTGAGCAAGGAGCCGACCACGTAAAGAGCCGTCCAGCAGACGTACAGCCAGTTGTAGCCGGGCAGTGCGCGGTGCGCCAGAAAATGCAGCAGCAGGTGCGCGCCAGCACTCATAATGAGCCCCGTTACGGCAATGAACTGGAAACTATTGAGGGCGCTGGGGCGGTACAGTTTGGAGAAATCCACAGGCAAGGAATTAAGAATGAGGAATGAAGAAGGAGGCCATGATTAAAAAGGCAAAAATGGCTCAGACTTCATTCTTATTTCAAACAGAGCAGGAATTCTGCGTCCTTCTTCATACGAGGTAATAGCCTAAAACTAATCTTTAGGAACAGCTAGGTTGGGGAGTAGAAATGACAACCACTTTCAGCCGCTCACAGTGCCCATCAGAAAGTATCAGTTCTTCATTGACGCAAGCTGTTGGTTGAAGCTGCGGAGGATGTCGGATTCGTGGCGGCGGAAGAATTCGGGGTCGAAATTGGCCTTGCGGAGCTGGTGAAGCACTTCCCGTACCGGCGTGCCGGCCCGCAGCCAAGCTTCCCACACGTCGTGGCGCTGGCGGAAGCCCATGGCATTCACGCCCGTAACGGCGCTGCCCGCGTGTGGCTGGAAGTTGATGCGCAAGGCGTGACGGCCGTTGGGGTGCTGCCAGTAAAACGATTCTTCGCCCGCCACGGGCAGGGCCGGCACTTGGCCGTAAGTCTGGTATTCGAGCTGAAAAAACTTGGCCGAGTTGAACCACGGCCCGCGCCGGTAGGGCGTAGGCTGCCCGCAGATAGTATGCGCCACGGTTTCGCCTTGCATGCGGCCGGTGTACCACAACTGCTCGATGGGCACTTCGCCCGCGCCCGGCTGCCGGTGCTGGGCACAGTCGCCGGCGGCGTACACATCGGGCACGTTGGTTTGCAAACACTCGTCCACTAGAATGCCCCGGTCGGTTTCCACTTCCGAAGTGCGGGCCAGCGCTAGGTTAGGCGTCACGCCGATAGCCAATCCTACCCATTGGCAGCCTATTTCCTCGCCGGCCGCCGTGCGTACGGCTCGGACGCGACCATCGGCATCGCCTAGAATTTCGGCCAGCTCTGCCCCGTAGCGCACGTCAATGTGGTGCTCCTGAAGCTGCTGGTTTACCAGTTCCGCTTCGGCGGCTGGCAGTACCGAACCCCAGTACCGGGCGTCGCGCACGAGCATCGTGACGGCAATGCCGCGCGAGTGCAGCATCTCGGCCAGTTCCACCCCAATTAGGCCGCCACCTACTACCACGGCCTGCGCAATGCCGTGCGTGGTGCGGTGCATCTGCTCCAGGTCGGGCAGGGAGTACAGCCCTTGCACGCCGGCTAGCTCCTGGCCGGGCCAGTTATGGGTGCGGCTCACGGAGCCAGTAGCCAGCAGTAGCTTGTCGTAGTGGAGCATCTGCCCGTTGTTCAGAACCACGGTTTTGTAATCAGTATCGAGGCGGGTGGCGGTGGCGTATACCAGCTCCAGCCGGTTTTCCGCCCAAAACCAGTCTTCGTAGGGCTTGATGTCCTGGGGGCGTAGGTGGCCCATGTACACGTACATGAGCGCCGTGCGTGAATAGTGATGCGGCGTCTCGTCGGACACCAGCGTGATGCGCGCTTCGGGGAGTAGGCGGCGCACCGTTAGCGCGCAGCTGACGCCCGTAATACCGTTGCCGATGATAACCAGGTGCATAAGAAAAGGAAGCGGGGAAAAGGAAACCCGGCCAGCCGGTGAATTTCGTAAAGGTGAGCGGAAAATGTCACGGAGCCGTGAGACTTGCCCGCGCCGGTGGTGCTATGTTTGCCAGAAGCGCGGCCGACGGCACCATTGCCCCGCCCAACCTAAACTCTACAATGCTACACAACTCATTCATAGGCGCCTGGTTTCGGGCAGGGTTTGCTGGTCGGGCCGCGGGCCTGTTGTTGCTGGCGCTGCTGTGCAGCACAGCAGCGGAAGCCGCCAAGGTAACCCGAACCTTTCACGAAGATGTCACGGCCTACTATCAGAAGGTGGTTTCGGCCGACGGCTTAGTCAACTACGCCGCCCTGACCCGCGACGCCGCCCCGCTGAAAACGCTGCTCCAGCAGGTAAATACCTTCGACGCTGCCAAGGCCAGCCCCGCCGAGCGCAAAGCATTCTACCTGAACGCCTACAACCTGCTGGTTATAGGAGCCGTGGCCGACAGCTACCCTCTGACTTCGGTGATGAAAGTGCCCGGTTTCTTCGACAAAAAGGAATACACCGTGGCGGGGGAGAAGATGACGCTCAACGATTTGGAAACGAACAAATTGCGCAAACCTTACGCCGACCCGCGCATTCACTTCGCGCTGGTGTGCGGGGCTCTGGGCTGCCCGCGTCTGCGGCGCGAAGCCTATCTGCCAGCCACTCTCGACGCCCAACTCACCGACCAAACTCAACGTGCGCTCCAGAATCCCCAATTCATTCGCGTCGATAAGAGTGCAAACAAGGTGCTGGTTTCGGAGATATTTAAGTGGTATGAAGCTGATTTCAAAGCCACTGGCAAGTCCACGCTGGCCTACATCAACCAGTATCGCGGCCGTCAGCCTATTCCGGCCACCTACACCACCGACTTCTACTCCTACGACTGGAGCCTGAACGAGCGGAAGTAGGCGTGCCGAATCCGGCGCTTTACAACTTCACCCTCATTGGCGCGTAAGATGGAAGGCAACTAATTCACCTTCAATCCCCACCGCCATGATACTCGACAAACTGTTCGGCGCCGCCGATGAAGTCAACGACGAAGACAAAGAGAATAGCCGTATCACCGAAGATAAGCCCACTCCGCATAATGAGCAGCAGGAAAAGGAACAGGAAGTGAAAAGCCTGCTGAGCAACGGCAAAACCGCCGACGACCCTTCTGCCCACCGTAACCAGGGCCCAGGCGGTTACACCCAGCGTAGTGGCCAAATGGACCAGCTCGAAAACCTGCACATCGGCGGCAGCGACACCGAGCCTTACGGCGCTAACGACCACGTCAACGACCCGAGCAAGGAGCAAGGTCCCGGCTACGAAGCGGAAGGCACTTACGAACTAGACCATCAGCTACGCACCCGCGACCAGAAATTCGGCGACGACGAACCCACCGGCCCCGCCAAGCCCGTAGAGGACTGAGTTGCTTAGCTGTTTCTTCAAATAGCTCAATTTGCTCCGCTTCATGTGAAGCGGGGCTTTTTGTTGCCAGTTTCTAGAAGTAGGCTGCGTAGCTTTCAAGAATAAAAGGTCATAGCACCACAGTGGGACAGTAAATTGTTAGGATGGAATCAAGCTTATGCTATATCTTTAGGAACCCGTGGTCAATCCGCCTTCTGCTGAGTACTTTTTGTCGGCAATTGGGCATTTTGCTGACGGTTTGCTCTGCATTTCTCACCATTCTTACTCTTTACCCATGCCCTCAAAATCTACTTTTCCCGAACCTGAACCCGAAGAAGAAGGTGCTCTGCTGCACGAAGAGGAAGATCTTTCCTCTGGAAATGGCCGCCTAGCTGTTATTGTCGGGGCCCTCTTGGTGCTTGCTATCGTGGGCTATATTCTGCTACCGAATTCAGGGGGGCGGCGTGTCGTCACCACGCTTATTCCCTCCGTAATGCTCGGCGAAGCCAGCGTAACGGGTACGCGCCCCGTAGAGGATACCGCCGCCGTGGCTGCTGCCAAGCCAGAAGAAACGGCAGCCGTAACGGCTCCTATAGCCACCATTACCGACAAAGTCGCAAAACCTGTTGTGCGGCCGGAAGCGGAAGCCAGCCTCGATACCCGCGTTACCGAGTCGGTAGCAATGGCGAACGAGCCGGAAGCGGAGGCTACTTCTACGGAAGCCGAACCGGAAGCTGCCCCCGCAGAGGCTCCCGCCAATGTGGTGCTGTCGGGCCGTATTATGGATGAGAATGGCCGCCCGCTAGCGGGGGCCACCGTGCTAGTGAAAGGCTCGCGCAAAGGTACCGGCACCGATGCCAACGGCAATTACACCTTGGAAGTCCCGGCCGGCGAAAATGCCCTCGTGTACGGCTACGGCGGCTACGAAGATCAGGAAGTCCGCACCCGTGGTGCCCAGCCCATCAACGTGACGTTAATGCCCGCCGCCGGCAGCAAGCGCCGTCGGAAGTAAGAGCTTAGAACTAAGAAGCAAGAAGTTAGAGCCGCTTCTGATAAGTAAGCATCTTTCGCTTGCAGCAAGGTCGCTTACTTGGAACTGCTGCCTTTACTGTAACTCAACTTTTGCACAAGCAAAAGGCCGCCTCGTTCATCCGGGGCGGCCTTTTGTTTTGGTACCGTTTAAATGGTGGGCTATCAAAGGCATGTAGCCAAAGCTTTATAGCTTTTACTCCGGCACGGATTTGTCGCCGAACCGCTTCCCGAACAGGAAGTAAACCGGTACACCTACCGCCACTAGCAGCAGGCCCAGCCCGGAGTCACGCGCCGTGGTGGGCGACACGAGGAGGATAATGCAGAAGGCCGACGCCAACACCACGTAGAGCAGCGGAATCACCGGGTAGCCGATGGCGCGGTAGGGGCGGGGCGTATCGGGTCGGGTGCGGCGCAGAATGAAAATGCCCACGATGGTGACGACGTAAAACAGAATTACCGAGAACATTACGTAGTTCAAAAGCTGCCCGTAGGAGCCCGACAGGCAAAGAATGCAGGCCCACAAGCACTGCGCCCACAGCGCCACGCCCGGCACGCCAGCTTTATTAAGACGCGCGAGGCCCGGAAAAAACAAGCCATCCTTAGCCATGGCGTAATAAGCGCGGGCTCCGCTGAGAATGATGCTGTTATTGGCCCCGAACGTGCTGATCATGATGAGGATGGCCATGAAGCCGGCCCCAATGCGGCCCAGCACACTTTCGGCCACGGCGGTTCCTACCCGGTCGTTGGCGGCGTACATAATGCCCCGGCTCATCACGTCGGTAGCGGCGGCCGCTGGGTCGCCGTGCAGCGGCAGCACCAGCAGATATACCAGGTTGATGAGCAAGTACAGCCCCGTTACGATGCCCGTGCCAATGGCCATGCTCAGCACGATGGTGCGCTCAGGCCGCACGATTTCATCGCCCGAAAAGCCGATGTTGTTCCAGGAATCGGAGCTGAACAAGGAGCCGGTCATGGCCAGCCCGATGGCGCCTACCAGGCCCCAGGCACTGAGCGGCACGCCTTGGCCCTCGGCATTGTAGCGGACGGCGTTCCACATATCGTGGAAATTGAGGCCCACGGCTTGGTCGTTGATGCCGAGCGCCAGCCCAAAGAGAATAAGCAGAGCCAGAGCCACTAGCTTGGTGCTGCCGAAGATGTTGGAGATGAGCTTGCCGCCGCGCACCCCGCGCGAGTTCACCCACGTCAGGCCCACCAGCATGAGAATGGCCAGCAGCATCACGGTAGAAAACTTGAACGGACCCACCTCAAACAGCACGTTCGTCTCGGCAAACCACGGCACCAGCACGCCCACAAAGCGCGCGAATGCCACGGCCACCGCCGCAATCACGCCGGTCTGAATCACGAGAAACAGCGTCCAGCCATACAGGAAGGCCACCAGCTTGTTGTACGCCTCGCGCAGGTACACGTACTGCCCGCCTACCTTCGGAAACATGGCCGCCAACTCGCCGTAGCTCACGGCTCCGGCCAGGGTAATAAAACCAGTTATCAGCCACACGACCAGCAGCCAGCCTGCCGAACCTACCGTGCGGGCAATGTCGGCGGAAACGATAAAGATACCGGAGCCTATCATGCTGCCGCTCACAATCATGATGGCGTCGAAGAGCGTAATGGCCCGCTGAAAATGGCCTTGTTGTTCGGACATAGGGAAGAGAAAACGGGATTTGGGCCGGGAAGATAGAAAAGAAACGGCCCGCTTGAAGTAGCGGGCCGCCATGACAAGTATCTTCAGCAAGCTGCTGGCTATCTCTTAGTGAAGGAACGTATCGGTGGTATTTGCTGCGTTTGAATGTGAGCTATATCGTAATAGATATAGAAAATTGTGCTGAGGAGTCCGTCTATAAATCATTTTACTCTTCTAAATTTTAGAGTTGGTCCTCTACCAGAATATCCAAGCTCGAGGTATTTGGTATCCGCCTTTATTATTTCGTAGCAATAGCAGCTTGACTCATCCCGCGTAACTAAAAGATCTTTCTTCTGTGAACGGATAGATGTTTCAGCATTGTCGCACTGGCAAAAGTTGGTTAGTTTATACTTTAATACGGACGGTTTTACACCCTGGTAGTATTCCGTGTAGGTTGTTGCGTCAATCTTGATTTTTGAATCTTTGTCTTCTAATGATTGCCAAGTTCCCAAGACTAACTGGTCTAAGGGTACAGCCTTAATTTGTGCTGGTGGTTCGGTTTCGCTTTGATAAAAGCTGAAAATTAAGGCGAGTAGAATTAAGGAAAGAAATTTCACCGTGAATTTATTTTATGAAGAGAGTACCTTTTTTGCGTTAGCGTAAAAACGTGCGCGATAGTCTGGCTCAGCGACTTGTCGCGGAAGGTGCGTTTCGACGCTGACTGGAAAGCTCATATCAACGAGGGCAGTAGGAAAGAGCGTGTCTGCGGTGGGAAGCTGTAAATCCACCGCAAGTTGGGGCACGGAATGTCCGAAACAGTTTATAGATGGTTGTCGTTGCGGGGTCGGGGTTTCAGCGCAGATTTGCGTCGTGAAGCTAGCTATGCGGGAGGTGAAGGAGATTTACGCTCAACGGTATCCTTGGCGCGGCTCCGGGCTGCTAGGAGTTTGCCCAACCGCTAGGCCGTGACGTAATGCCCACACTGTAGGTAAATGCCCGCCGAAACATCAGCTCGAAATAGGCAGCGGGCAGCATTCAGTCGTATTACGGGCAGCGTATCTATCACCTACCGCCAAATAGCTATTTTTGCCGCCCGTCTCCGGCACCGTTGCATGTCCAAAAAGCTACTGGTATTTCTTACGGGTCTGTTGCTGCTGGCGATGCTGGCCTCTTACGTGTACTACCGCCGTACCGTGGCGGCCGTGCCCGTCGACCCCTGGGCGCTGGTGCCCGATGATGCGGTGCTGGTAGCCGCCACCCGCGACCATCCCACGCTGGTGCGCCACCTCAAGGAAACCCAGCTCTGGGACAACCTCACCACTGTGCGCTATTTCCAGAACCTGGAAAACAACATGGTGCTGATTGACAGCCTGACGGGCGGCCGCAACGTGGTGCTGCGTTTCCTGGGCCGGAAAAATGTGCTGACTTCGGTGCACGTGACCAGGCCCGGCAGTTTCGATGTGCTGCTGCAAATTCCGGTGGGCAGTGTGCGCGAGTACCGGCAGGTACGCACCCTCGTGGACGCCCTACGCCGCGACGCGCATTTTCGGGTTGCTACCCGCGACTACGAAGGCACGCTGCTCACGGTCGTGGAGGAAGTGGGCACCGGCCGGGGGCTCACGTTTTTCAACTACCGCAACCACCTGTTAATCAGCCCTAGCTCTACCCTAGTGGAAGCCGTGGTACGGCGGCTAGCCGACCCTGACCAACCCACTGTGGCGGCCGATTTTCAAAGCACGGATTTCTTCCGGCTGCGCGACCTAGATGCAACCGTGCTGGTAAACTACCGCCGACTGCCACAACTGCTAGGAGTGTTTTTTCGGTCCGATGTGGGGCCGGGCATTAGCAACGTCACTAGCTTGGCTCGCAACGGCCAGATGGAAATGAAACTAGCCGGCAACAAAGTTGCTTTCAACGGATTTGCCAACCCCGAAACCGCCTCCGGTAGCCTGCACGAGCAACTGCGCGGGCAGCCGGTGCAGCGTCTACGCATGGCCGAAGTGCTCAGTCTACGTACGGCCCTGCTAGTGCATTTCGGCCTAGGGCCCGCCCAGGCGTTGCGCGGCCCGCGCCCCGTCGGCCGCCCCGACACCCTAGCCGCGTCCATCAGCCCTCTTCTCGACAGCCTCACGGCCGGCATGAGCCGCGAGGCGGCGCTGGCCTATTTGGCTCCGGCTTCGGCCCGCGTGAGTCCGGGCCGGCTGGCGCTGGTGTGGTGCGCCCGGCCCGCGCAGCAGGCGCGGTGGCTGGGGCAACTGCGGCGGGCCGTGGGCGCTAGCCCTTCGTTCGAGCGAGTAGGAGGGTTCCAGATTCACCAAACCGGCGTGCCCGAACTGCCCGCCCGCCTGCTCGGGCCGCTGTTTGCTGGTTTTCGGCAGCCGGTGGTGGCGGTAGTGGGAAGCTACGTGGTGTTTGCGGACGATGCCACGGCCTTGCGGAGTTGGCTGCAAGACGTGTCGGCGGGGGAGGTATGGTCCCGCTCGCCTACGCAGGTGGCTTTCTTGCAGGAAACCCAGCCGCTGGCCCGCCTGAGCGTAGTGCTCGACACGCGCAATGCTTGGAACCTGCTGCTGCGCGGGATGCTGGAGGAGCGCCGCGCTGGGTTGCTGCGGAATGAAGCGTTGTTCAAGCGGTTTCCCCAGGTAGCCTTGCAGCTAGTGCCCGCCGCCAACGAGCAAGAGCCCGGCGCGCAATATTTCACTCAGCTGCTGTTGCGCCATCCGCAGGTGGGGCCGGCCATAGCTAAGCCGCAGGGCAGTACGGGCACCGGCAGCGTATTGTCGTTCAAGACGGTGTTGGCGAGTGCGCCGGTTCTGGTGTCGGTGTCGGGAACTGCGCGGCAAGGAGTGCTGGTGCAAGATTCGGCCCGGGTGCTGCACTACATAACGCCCGAAAACGTGGTGGCCTGGTCCGATAGCCTGCCTGGCCCGCTGGTGGGCCGCGTGCACCGCCAGACGGTAGGAGGCCAGCCGGGCTATCTATTGGCTACGGCCAGCCAGCTTCATTTTCTTGATACCCGGGGTCATTCGGCGGTTAATTTCCCGCTCAATCTACCCGATTCCGTGGTGGCTACGGGCCTGAGCGTGTCGCCGGTGGGGGCGGCGGGGGCACCGCGCCTGCTGGTCACGGGGGGTGGGGGCAACCTTTTTCTTTACGACGCCAATGGCACGGTGTATCCCGACTGGCAACCCAAACGCCTCGATTTCAACCTGGCCGCGCCGCCGCTCTACCTCGTGGTGGGTGGGCGCGACGTAGTGGTGGTGCTGCTCGAAAACGGCTACGTGTATGCCTTCGACCAGCAAGGCGCTACATATCCGGGCTTCCCCATCAGTTTAGGTGCTCGGCTCCAGAGTGAGGCACTGGTCGAAACAGTAGGCCCCACCCTCAACCGCACGCGCCTCACGGTGGTGAACCAGCACGGCGAGCGAGTCACGTTTTCTTTGGGGGGTGACGTGGTGGGCCGGCGCCGGATAGCCACCTGGAGCCGCAATTCGCTGTTTCGGCTCATCCCCAACCAGCAGCGGCGCTCCTACGTGATAGCGCGCGAGCAAGGCGGGCAGGTTGAACTGTTCGACCCAACTGGCCGGCGGTTGCTAGGGCAGAAGTTTCTGACTTCCGGCGCCAAACCCGTGCAGTATTTCGACTTTGGCGGCGGCCGGCGCGTGTACGTCCTTACTGAGCCAGGGCCGCGCAAGGCCTATATCTACGACTGGCAAGGCCGGTTGCTGGGCGGCCAGCCCTTCGACAGCAGCGCCCCAGAAGTAGGTCTCGACTACGAAGCCGCCACCAATACCTACCACCTCTACCGAACCGTGGGCTCTGAGCTGCGCCGTACGGAACTGAGGCTGAAATAGAGTTTGGCTGGTGTTGTAGCCGAAGCATCTGACGAGTTGGCGCTGTTTCCGTCGAGCATCAGGCAAAGCATCCCGCGTGAAAGCCGCGAGTTGGTCGACAGACCAGTCGTCCCTAACTAGGCTCGGCATGATGCGCGGAATTTTTCAAGGAAAAAGCTAGCTTCTACCTATAGTGTAGCAAAGCTCTTACCTTGGACCACAAATCAGGATATTTCGTTTTCTGACGGTCAAAGCGCCGTCGTCAATTGCTTCTCGCTTGGCTTCTTCTGTTTCCTTCGCTGCTTCCCGCTGGCCGATTGGGCTGGTTGTGGGTAAGTTTCTGCCCTTCCACAAAGGCCACCAGCTGCTGCTGGAGCAGGCGGCTTCCCAAGTGCAAGATTTGTACGTGCTGGTCTATTCCAACCCCGACCCGGCGACCATGAACGCCGAAACCCGCGCCGGCTGGATTCGGCAAATCTATACGCCCGCGGGTGCTGAGCCAGGCACGCTGCCGCGTATCAACGACGCGGTGCTACACGTGGTGGCCTTGCCCGTAAACCAGCTGCCGGTGCCCCTCAATGAGGCGGACGAGCACACGCAACGCGAGTTCGTGCGGCGCTGGCTTCGGCAGCAACCCGTGCAGCCCGATGTGGTGTTCGCCAGTGAGGAATATGGTCCTGGCTTCGCGGCTCATATTGGCGCCGCCTACGTGGCCGTGGACCCGCCGCGCACTACAGTGCCTATTTCGGGCTCCCAGATTCGGGAAGATTTGTACGGGCACGCCGAGTATCTGCACCCGGTGGTGCAGGCGCATTTTCACTCCCCGCAGTTCATCCGCAAGATTGTCTTGATGGGGGCCGAAAGCACCGGCAAATCGACCTTGAGCAAGGCCCTGGCGGCGGCCTACGGCACGGTGTGGGTACACGAGTATGGCCGCACGCTGCACGAGGAAAAGAACGGCGCCACCGATTTCGACGACCTGCTCTACATCGCGCATCGTCACCGCGAGTTGGAGGACGAAGCCGTACCGCACGCCCGTCATTTCTTGTTCGTGGACACCAATGCGGCCACTACGGCGCAGTTTTCTTACTTCTACTACGCTCGTTGCGCCCCCGAGCTGCAAGCCCTGGCCGCTGAGTGCCGCAACCGTTACTTCCACACCTTCCTTTGCGCTCCCGACATTCCGTACGAAGATGACGGCTGGCGCGACCCGGAATCCGTGCGCGACTTCCACCACGGCATGGTGGCCATGCAGCTCGACCTGCTCCAAATTCCCTACACGCTCCTCACCGGCACCGTAGAACAGCGCCTGCAACAAGTCTACGCCGTGCTAGGCCAGCCCCAGCACGTCCCCGCCGCCACCACCGACCCGCGCAAATGGGGGTGAGGTGGGATGGAGGATGAGCGAATAGCTTGTACTTAGTGAGGATCGAACGAAGCAGGAATGGGGTTGGCATTTCGCTCGCGGTCAAATGTCCATGAGACGATCCACCACCGGCTATCTTCGAAGTAAAGCTGTACACTGTTGATGCCGCGGCGTACCACCGGCCCATTCTTCGCCAACTTGGTTTCGTAAGTGCTCCACACGTGCGCGATGTTGCCGAACACCCGCACCTCACGGTTGATTTCGCGTTCGTAAAATGCCGTTGTGGCTACCATGGTATCGGTAGCTTTATGGAAGTCTTTCAATGGCATAGTAACCTGCCGCCCTTCGCCACCTTGGCGATATGAGTACAAGGCATTGGGATTGTGAAGCGACAAATCTCGTTCCCACTGGCGCGGGGCGCCGGCCTCGCCCGATACCACTTCGTATGAAGCCTTCATTATGCCATCTATGGTCGCTACATCGGTTTTGAGCGGGAAATTGGTGGATTTTTTCATGGGTTTCGGTTGCTGAGCCAAACAAGCGTTGATGCTAAGCCATACTAGCCAAGCTGGCCGCGAGAGCATTGTCATAAGGGTATGTGGTTGAAAGTTTTCGCTAAATACGACCACGTCCCGCTCGCCAACCACTTATTTATGCCACTTCGGTTGCTTGTTATGTCGACGGTTCAATAATTTATCTGTTTGATTTGCAGAGTCAGAGCATAAGCTTAGCTAGGCTATTGGCTAAGCACTGCTGGTAGCTTTTACTCACGGCGATGCGCGTGTCCTGTATCACCACGTGGTTGTCTTCTACCGCTTCGGTGTTGTGCAGGTTAACGATGTAGGAATTGTGGATGCGCATGAACTCTGCCGGCAGCTTGTCAAGCAAGCTTTTGAGAGCCTTATAATAGATATACTTACGCCCGTTGAGTAGAGAGATTTGCACGTAGTTGCCCAAACCTTGAATAATGGTAATGTCGTGAAAGTATATCTTGATGATTTTCTTGTCGGACTTGATAAAGGCAAAAGAGGCTGAAGAACTCATTGGTTCGAACAAGGGAAGGATTGTTGAAAGTGCGCCGGTATTAAGCCAAAGAAATCCACCACCGAGCAGTTGGAGCTTATTTATTCGTGAGCCAGCCTTTACGATAGAAATACACTAGTTGCCCGGCCACTATCAGGCACAACACGCTTAGCAGAATGGGGTAGCCCCAGGGGCTGTAGAGTTCGGGCATGTTGAGGTGGTTGATGCCGCCTTTGGGGTTTTCGCGCTGGAAATTCATGCCGTACAGGCCCACCACGAAGCTGAGCGGAATGAAGATAGAGCTGATGATGGTGAGCACCTTCATTACCTCGTTCATGCGGTTGCTTTGGTTGGACATGAATAGGTCCACGAGGCTGCTGACGGATTCTCGGTAGCTCTCGGCCAGGTCCAGCGCCTGAATGGCGTGGTCGTAGCAGTCGCGGAAGTACACCTTCATTTCTTCGGGCACGATGTCGTCGGGCATGCGCAGGATTTCGGCAATCTTCTCCCGTTCGGGATACACGAAGCGCCGGAACCGGATGATGTCCTTTTTCATGCGCAGAATGCGAGTCAGCACGCGGCGGTCGGGGCGGTCTTGCAGAATCCGGTCTTCCAGCTTCTCGATGTAGTCGCCGATGGCCGCCATAGTGGGGTAATACTGGTCGAGCACCACGTCGGTGAGGGCGTAGGCAAGGTAGAGCGGGGGCTTGCGCTTGATTTGGCTGAAGCCGGAGCGGATGCGCTGCCGAATGGAGTCGAGACAGTCGTTGTAGTCATCCTGAAAAGTGAGCACGTAGTTGGGACCAGTAAAAATGGAAAGCTGGTCGTCGTCGATTTCGAGCAGAGTAGTGAATTCCGTCATGCGCGAAACGAGGAACAGCCGGTTGTCGCCGAACACATCCACCTTGGCGCGTTGGTAGTCGCCGAGCACATCTTCCATTTGCAGTGGGTGCAGCTCGAAGTCGCGCATGAGACGCTCCATCAGGGCCATGTCGTTGTAGCCGCGCACATCAACCCAGTGGCGTAGAGCCGGGCGAGCCTGGAAATCGGCCCATAGCTCATCGTAGTGCGTGTATTCGCGCTCCGTGCAGGTCTTCTCGTCGTAAGAAAGCAGGAATAGCCGGGGCTTAAAAGAACCCTCCCGGATCATGAGCGTGCCGGGGCGCTGACCTACTTGCTGCTCGCGGGCCTGTTGCGTGGCGGCGCGGTCGGCGATGGAAGGCCGCATGTCGGCGGCGGGTGGGGCTGGTCGGCCGAGGGGCTCATCGGCCAGCAAAGGCATAGAAGGTTCCATAGTCAGAAGTAAGCCAGACCAATGTACGGTAGAAGCCGGACTGTGGCTAGTTCGACTGCGTGGGGTTGGTAATCTCTGCTCCTGAACCGACCCTAACGTATGCGCGAGTTGGTGGCTACCCGCGTCGAAAACCAACCAGTTCTGCAGAACTGGTTGGGGCTTACTTTTACGGCCATGCAGCCCATCGAAACACCTCTTCCTACCGAACCCGCGTCCGCGCCGGGGTGGGGGCGTTTCGTGCGCGGCTCCTTGGGCTCGGGGGTGGCGGTAGGCGCGCGGGCGGTGGGGGCGTTGCTGCTGGGCAAGCTGCTGGCCGTCTACGGCGGGCCGGGTGGCCTCACGCTGCTGGCCCATTTCCAGAACCTAATGGCCCTGTTCACCACGCTGCCCAACGACGGCACGCACGTGGGCGTGGTGAAATATCTGGCTCCCCTACGGCCGGGCACGGGGCGCTACCGGGCTTGGCTGGGCGCCTCCATAGCTCTGAATGGCGCCGCGTTGCTGCTCGGGCTGGCCGCGTTGCTGCTCGCGCCCGGCCCGCTGGTAAGCATATTCGCGCCTACCGCAGTTTGGGTGATGCTGTTTGGGCTAGGCATTGGGCTGCTCATTGCCTACGCGCTGCTGAGTACGGTACTGTTGGCAGCGGGCCGGTTGCGGGCCTATATCGGCCTCACGGTTGGGCTAAGCCTGCTCGGGCCAGCGGCTGTGGGAGCCGTATTACTGACGGGCGGCTTAGCCACGAACGCGCTGCTGGCCTATCTGCTGGCGCAGGGCGTTACGCTGCTGCCGGCGTGGGTGCTGGCGCGCCGAGCGGGGTTGTTGCCGCCGCTGCAGGGCCGACTCAGCTACTCGGCCCTGCGAGGCCTGAGCCGGTTTCTACTGATGGCCGTGGGGCTGCTACTCTTCGGCAAGGCTGTGGATTTCGTGGTGCGGGAGGCGCTGATTCGCCAGTTCAGCCTCGCCCAAACCGACCTCTGGCAAGCCGTTGCTAAGCTTTCCGAAAACTACACGATGGTGATGGCAGCCGTGATGAGCAGCGTGTACTATCCGCGGCTGGCGGCGCTGGCGGCCCAGCCCGCCGCTCAGCGGGCCTGGGTACGCACGGTGCTACGCCTGCTGGTGCCGCTGCTAGCGGTAGGGCTAAGTGTACTCTACTTACTGCGTCACTGGCTGCTGCCGTTGTTTTTCGAGGCTCGTTTCGGTGCCGCCGCTTACCTGCTCGGCCCTCAGTTATTCGGCGACGGACTGCGGTTCGTGGCCTGGCCGCTAGTGCTGGTGTTCACGGCGCAAGCCCGCGTGGGGCGCTACGTGGCGGTGCAGGCGGCTTCGGCGGTGCTGTATGCCGGGGTGTTGGCCTTGCTGCTGCCGCGCCTGGGGCTGCTGGGCGCGGTGTGGGCTTCAGCCCTGCGCCACGGCGTGCTGCTGCTCTGGTGCGGCTGGTACTTCCGGCAATGGTGGCGGTGAGAAGAATCAGTTTATTAGAATATTGTTTTGTTTTGCACAGAGTTAAGATGTAATATGCTGGTCAGTTAGGAAGCTGTTTTTTCAAGGGATAGTACTTTAATTATTCATTTCGTGGAGGGTATTTCAATAACTACGCTCAGCGGCTGGGCCATTAAGCCCAATCCGCAGCCAGTATTAATCACCCAACGGGTCTTATTGGAACTGCAACCGTGGCTGGACGAAGCGCGGTATACCGTGCATTCGGGCTGGACAGAAACTGTGGCTGGAACGGACCGGCGCTCAGGGCTGGAAAGAACCGTCTGGCTACGCGCAGCTGAACACGGCCCTAACTGGCTAATAATAGTGCGGGCCGAGCCCCCACGCTTAAAAAAGCCTGATATCACTTCTTTTGATGAGATAGGACTGCTGCTGGCAGAGCTCTATGCTGATCTGAGGCTGGAAGCCGCGCCTACGGGTGAGTGGCTACGGCTGCTCAACCCTGCGGCCATCCGGCAGCAGTGGGCACGCATCCGGGAGGAACTGGCGCGGGAGTATCCTGAGTCATCCGACATTTTGGACGCGTTGGTAGCGGGCGTGGAGCAGCAGCTTACCCAGCCGGCGGGCCTGTGGCCGTCGTTGGGCTACACGTATTTCTACGCTGCCTTACCAGGCAGTTTCTATCAGCAGCCTTTCGAGACGAACAGCCTCTACGCGCGGCCCCGCTCGTTTCCGCAGTTCTTCGATGGGCTCGATCTGCGCTTCACCGAAACGCTGCGCCTGCTGCCCGCCGAGCCGAGCGCCCAACAAGCCGAGCTGCGCCTCACCAGCACTATCGACCCCGTGGCTACCAACCTGGCCGCCGTGGCTGACTACATCCGGGGTAAGCTCGGCGCCGAAACGGCTCCCGACCCCGCCGCCGTACGATTCGAGTACGAAGCTACGCACCGCTTCCAGAAGAGCACGGGCCAGCCGCTGGCCGTGGAGCTGACGGTGCGCTGCTCCTACCACGACCAGTACCACAAAGAATACTACCTCACTATTTACTCCATCCCATCATCACCAGCATTATGAGCCAGAATCAGGAAGGTCAGGAATATGTATGCCACGGCGCGCCCTGCCGCTGCGACAAGGGCACCGTGCCCAGCCCTTTACAAGTGACGAGCCAGCAAACCGTGTACCTGCACGGCCAGCTTTGGGCTACCCATCTTGACAAGCTGTTCGTGCCCTTCGGCACCTGCGCCCTCAAAAACAACCAGCCCTGCGTGCCGGCCCTGCTGCTCTGGGAGAACGTGCATGAGCGCGTGGCGATAGGTGCCGCCGAGGGACAGCCGTTGCTCGAAAAAAGCACCATCCGCTGCGCCGTGGGCGGGGTAGTGAGCATCCTCAACACGCTGCAAGTGGCCGTGCCCGCGCCGCCGTCGGCCGCCGAGTTCGAGGAAAGCCGCACCACGTTTATGGAGCTGGCCCCCGTGCTGCTCCTGCCCCCGCCCGCCGCGCCTGATTTCAACAGTGAAACCGACGAACAGCTATGAGCACTACATTTCACCGCATAGCCGCCAGCCAGCAGCCCGGTAAGGGCAAGGCCGTGGTGGGCAAGAGCCAAAAGGAAAAAGAACGGGAGAAGAAAACCGGCGTCAAGATTACGGCGGCCATCTTCTTCGATGGGACGGGCAATAACGAAAACAACATCACCAAGCGCCTGAAAGACCCTGAGTATATGCAGCCGGGCTTTTTCAAATCGGACAGCACCCGCGACAGCTACGTCCAGTACTACTCCAACGTGGCGCTGCTCTACCTCATGCACAAGAAGAAGGAGCCGGGGGCACGTATTGCGTCCATCTACATCGAAGGCATCGGCACCAACAACGACGACGACGACGACACGAACGGCGGCGCGTTTGGCGCTGGCCCCTCCGGCATAGTAGACCGGGTGACGGATGGTATTCAGCGGTTGGCAGATAAAATAATGAAGGGGGGCTCATGAAGCCTGATAAAGAGTACATCGAAGAACTGACAGTTTACGCTTCTGGATTCAGCCGGGGCGCTGCCGCCGCGCGACACTTCTTGGCCCGCTTGTCCGATTCGCGGGGCCGGGCCAGCAACCTATGCGCACGCCTGGGCATCCCATCTTCGGTTGTAACCGTGAAGTTCGTCGGCCTGTTCGACTGCGTGTCGTCGTTTGATGAAACCGGCGACGAGCCCGGCGACGAGGACTGGGCCGCGAAGGCCGCCAGCCACGCGGTGCATTCGGACCGGGAGTTCCGTAACGACCAGCCCGAGCTACACATGGCTCTGGACGACCCGCGGGTGCTGAAAGTAGCCCACCTGGCCGCCGCCGACGAATACCGCCTCAACTTTTCGCGTACCGATATTGCCTCGGCTCTGCGCCGGGGAGCGGGCGTGGAAATCTTGCTGCCCGGCGCGCACTCCGACGTGGGCGGCGGCTATGCTTTTGAGGTGGAGGAAGAGCGGTACTACACCGTCGAAAGCGTATTCCGGTTCTTCCAGGACCGGGGGTGGTACGGCCCGGGGCAATCGAAGTATAAGCACTGGACCGACCGCGACGGCGTCCTGCACTTCCAGGGCCAGGGGGTGCGCACCGTGCCCAACTCATACCAGTACGTGGCCCTGTCCATCATGCTCAAATTTGCCCAGCAGGGCGGCATGGTGTTCCAGAACCCCAACGCCGAGCAGGACCGGGGTATCAAGTACATCATCAATGCCGGCTCGAAGCTGCACCCCATCAAAACCAAGCTCGAACAGTTCGCGCTGGCGCACGCGTCGGGCGGGCCGCACGTGGCGCCGGTTTCTACAGTTGAGTACAAGTGGCTGCGCCAGCATTACCTGCACCTGTCCTGGAACAGCGATATTGGCTTCGAGTACCGCCTCGACGACACTCATACACTGCCCACCCGGCTCGTGCTGCCGGGGTAAGCCTTCTGTTTTTCCGCCATGTTCACTTCCTTAATTCGTTGGCTGGCCCCTGGGGTAATCAGCCTGTATTTATTTAGCTGCCAACCGCGCATGGAGCCGTACCAAACCGAAGAATTCGACCTGGGCGCTTCGCCCGCCGCCGCCGAGGGCTACCCGATGGAAAACTTCTACGGCGTGTTCCGCACCTCGGCCGGCAAGACGTTCACCGTCTCGCCCGGCTTTTTGGAAGGGGATTGGGGTACGGCGCATATGACGATGGTGGGCGACGTGACGCAGCCCGCGCCCGACAGCTTGTACCTGCGCTGGTTTTCTTTCCCGGAGAACAAGCTCTATGAAGGGCGCTGGGCCATGCCCCAACGCCACATCTACGAACTGCTCAAAACGGGCTATTATAATGCGGATGACCAGGAGCAGCAATCTTATAATGACTTAACAGTATGTATGCTGCCCAAGGGAGTAGCCGTAGTGTGGCTCGGAGGCAGTAACCAAGTGCTTATTGGTCGGTATCAGGGCCGGGAAGTGCCCTTTACGAGTGCCGAGTTTGAGCAGCAGTACGGCCCAGCGAATCGGGAGCGGATGATCCGGCAGGAGCGGGCCAAAATGCCGGCACACGTGCAAGAGGAAATCCGCACGGGCACGCTCAGTACTCGGCAATGGGATGAATACCTGAAAACATACCCCTGGAAAATAGAGGTGGTGGAACAGGTGGGTACACAGAGCCGGCCGCAGACCGAGCCGCTACAGCTCTACCATCATTGGATTTACTACGTCAACGCTGAGCACACCAGCTACCCTGCTGCCAACACGAAAGAAGCGAAGGCTGCATATGTAGACCACCTCCTCCAACCCACGCCCAAAGCCGTGCCCAGCGAATTTGGCCTGTTCGTGCGGAACAAGTACGACGAAAAGCACGAGGTACGCATCGATTCGCTCGATGAAGCCGAAACGCTAGCGGCCTTTCAGACTGTGAGCCAGCACCACCCTAAGGAACCGCTCACGCTGCGGGTGGAGGTAGACAAAGCCTACAGCAAAGCCACGCTCACGCTCAGCAACGGCTTCCGCACCGTGCCGCTAACTAAGGCCGTGGTCAAGATTTTTGAGGAAGATGAGTAGCGGGTAGCAACACGTCGAAGACATCCTGTTTCAACGAGTGTTTAAGTCTAGGTGTGCCACGGTGTGCCTGGTGCAGCGCCCAGCGGCGGGCCGCACCGCCGCCTAGCATCCAACGCAACGTGCCCCGGCGCGCCGCCCCACCCCCTTGCACCTGGTACAGCGGACCGGGGCGGCGCGCACCAAGCCGCTGTACCACGTGCAATGCCTAGTGGCGCGCCGCTCCAGGCCTCTGCGTCTGGCGCGATGAACCGGGGCGGCGCGCCACTGGGCCCCGCACGTGGCGCACCAAGGTAGGGCGGCCCGCACTAGCCCGTTGGCTCCCGCGCGACAACTAACCCAGGGTCGTTTCCGAAGCTGCACCATATTGCGTACGTTTAGGGGTGCTCCGGTGGTACTTTTTTCACTTACTTTTTACTCTTTTTCCGTATGCCTGACATTCTCAACTCTGCCGCCGAGCCCGGCGCTCCCAGCCCAGTAGCTGCCCGCAAGCTGCTCGTTCCCCGTACCGATGCCGCCTTGCTCGAAGTGGCGCGGACTGCCGCCGCCACCTGGGCCACGGAGCCGACGCTCACGTTGCGCTGGCTCCCGCAGGCCGCATTTGCCGAAGCCGTAGCCGCGTTTGAGCAGCAGCTATCCGGCAAGCGGGCCGCTGCCGCCAACCGCTCGCCCCAGGTGCAGCGGCTGGAAGAACTCGACGACCAACTGGACGAGGGACTGCGCTTTCTCAAAGCCTACGTGCTGGAAGAAACCCTCACCAAAGCCGCCGCCGAAGCCCAGTACCCCGGCTACGGGCTGAAGCGGCGCAAAAAAGGCGGTTCCAGCCTGCCTACCGACCGGGGCGAGCGGCTGGAAGCCCTCAAGATACTGGTAGCGAAGGTGCAGGGCAGTAGCTTTGTCGGCCGACCATTCGGCGCCACCTACTGGGCGCCGCGCGCCGCCGAATACGCTACCCTCATGGAGCAAACCGGCGAGCTGGCCGGTACCGTTGCCAAGCAGACCGGCAACAAAAACGAGAGCGGGCGCACCGTGCGCAAAGCCCTCAAAGCGCTGGTGCTGCTGCTCGAAGCCAACTTCCCCGACACTTACCAAGCCGAGCTGCAACGCTGGGGCTTCCGCCGCACCACCTACTAGGCTGCGTGAACAGTAGCGCGAAGCTCCGGCTTCGCGCACGAGCGAAGCGAGTATCCGGCAGAGCGCCATTCGTGCCCCCGCGTAGGAACTCGCTTTGCTCGTCGCGGAACAGATTTCCGCGCTATAAGATCAGCCACCGGAGCCTCGCGCGCCCACCGCTACCGAAGCCATTGCGCGGCTTTCGTGGTCGGGTGGGGGCGTCTATCTTCGCGCCATGCTGCCAACCGCCTCCTCGCCTATCCTCAATCCATTGCCGCTGGTTACCATCGTGGCGCTGTGCTACAACCACGCGCGGTTTCTGCGGCCGGCGCTGGATTCCATTCTGGCTCAGACGTATCCGCGGCTGGAAGTGTTTTTGGTGGATGATGGCAGCACCGACGATAGCCTGGCGGTGCTGCGCGAATACGCAGCGGCCCACCCGGAGTGGAAGACCGTGTTTCTGCCCCAGAACGTGGGCAATTGCGCCGCCTTCAACCGGGCTTTTTTTCAATCTGAAGGCGAGTACGTGATTGATTTCGCTACCGACGACATCCTACTGCCCGAGCGTGTAACCCAGCAGGTGGCGCAGTTTCAGCAGCTCGATGCCAGTTATGGCTTGCTCTACGGCAACCTGGGGCTGCTCGATGAAGCCGGTAACTTCCAACGTCTGTTTCACCGCCCCGATGCCGCCGGGAGCTTGCAGCCCCGGCCCGCGTCGGGCTGGGTGTTTGAGGACGTGCTGAGCCGCTTTTTCATCAGTGCGCCGTCCATGATGATGCGCCGGGCCACGCTGCTCGCTCTCGGCGGCTACGACGAAACCCTGGCCTACGAAGACTTCGACTTCTGGGTGCGCGCCTCCCGCGACTGGCAGTTTCACTACCAGGATGAAGTGCTAACCCAGAAACGGCTGCATCCCCGTTCCAAATCAGCCCAGGGCTACCGTCCTCTCGATCCGCTCCTGGATTCCACTATCCGCGTTTGCCGGAAAGCCTTGGCGCTCTGCCGCACCCCGCAGGAGCGCGCCGCCCTGGCCATGCGGGTGCGCTGGGAGCTACGCCAAGCCGCCCGCTTCGGCAGCCTCCCCCAGGCCCGCGAATTGTACAAGCTGCTGCGCGAGGTAGGAGGAGTGCAGCTGCTGGAGCGCGGAATCGGGGCGTATCTAAAGCTGCGGCAGCTGGGAAAATGAAGAATGAAGATTGAGTAAATGAGCGGATGGCGATGCATAGCCGCAGCGCGGCGACATATCGGTAGCCTTGCCAGATATAAAAGGAGCAAAGCCCCGGCGGGGCGACACCTAACGATTGGTGCCGCCCCGCCGGGGCTTTACATTTTTCAATACCGAAATATACTACCGATATGTCGCCGCGCTGCGGCTGTACGCCCTCCACCCATTTACTCAATCTTCATTCTTCATTCACCTCATACAACTCCACCTTGCCGTCCCGCGCTACCAGCCGGCGTTGCGGGAACCAGGTGAGCATGGAATCGGCGGAGTAGTGGATGAGCATACGGGTTAGCTCTTCGTTGCTGAGCGTGCTGCGATTGAGCAGCAGCCAAGCTTTTTCGCCGGGTACCATTCGCACCGAGTCGCGGCGGGCGAAACGCTCGAAGCGCAGGCCGGCGGGCACCTGGAAGCCGTAATAGAAATCGTGGTTGCGCAGCAGAAAGTCATCGGTAAATACCACGCCGCGCGCCGGGGCTTGTAGGTGCTCTCGCAGCACCCGCGTCTGCGCGAAGTGCGACGACACAGTGGGCTTTCGCATGAAGTGTAGCGGCCGCCCGAGCAGCAGCGCCGCTAACACACCTAACAGCACCGTCGCGAAATGCGTGGTGCCCGGTCTAAACCAGCGCGCCGCTAACCTGGTGCGAGACGCGAGGCCAACCGTCACCAAAAATAGTCCCAAGCCCCCGTACAGGACCGAAACGCCACTCCGCATCCAGACCGCGAAGCCTAGCAGCAGCGCCCCCAGCAGCCCCGCGCCGCGTCCGGTGTGCCAGAGGCTGCGCAGTCCGAAACCAGCCGCTAGCGCCAGCGGCGGCAGCAGCGGCGTGAGCATGCGCGGCTGCAAGGAAATTGGGTTGTAGACCTGTAACGACGTGCTACCCCACCAGTAGAAGGCCAGCGTGGTAGCAGCCAGACATAGCCAGAAACGCGCCTCATCGTGCGCCTCATTTTGAGCGGAAGAAGAGGAAGCAGCTTGTCGACTGAGCAACCCAGCTGCGGCGGCCAGTACCAGCATCACTCCCATGCCCAGCCCCACAAAAAATCCCAGCGGCGCCCACGTTACACGGCTCAGTAATTGCCCGGCGCGGCCCTGCACGTAGCTTCCGTCGCTCATGTAGGCATTAGTTTGCTCGATGATGTGGTAGCGGTACAGGATGTCGCCCGTCAGCAGTTGGTAGTAGAGTAGATAGGCTCCCAACAGGCCTGCACCCGTGAGCAGTGCCGCCCGCCAGAACCGCCCGTGCCGCCGCCTGCAAGCATCCAGCCCCAACAACCCTAGATAAAAAGGCAGGTAGAAGACGATGGTTTCCTTGCTCAGCAGCGCCGCGAGGCTAAGTGCCGCAAACCCCGCCCCCCAGGCCGTTGGCTGCTCTTGTCCAGCGCGCCGGCCAACCAGCAGCGCAGCCGCCCCAGCCAGGCACCAGAACATGAGCACGTTGTCGGGGTAGAGATAAGTGCTGAGGTTGAGCGTGAAGTAGTGCAGCCCCAACAGCAGCGTAGCGCCGGCCGCCACCACCGGTTCGCGCCGCCGATACAAGGCCCAGATAACCACGGCGCAGCCCAGCGTACAAAGCAGTGGCCAGAGCGTGGTGCTGATGATATTAATGCCCAGCAGCCGATACAGTCCCGCCACGGGCCCAAACACCAGCAGCCGCTCCTGTAGTGGGTCGTGGAGTAGGTGCTGCGGATCGGGGAGGGGACGGTAAGTGCCGCTGGCTAGCGCGTGCGCGTAGCGGGCGTAGAGGTAGTCGTCGAGGTCGTACAGCCCTTCGTGCGTCAGCCCGAAAAAAACCACCGTAAAGCCCAGCACTAGCAGCAAGGCCAATGTCGGGAGCCGAGAGAGCCAGCGTTGAGTCAAAGGGGTGGTAGGTTGTGAGGTGACAGGTAACAAGTGACACGTAACAGGTGAAACGTAAGAAGGTGGCAGATAAAAGGAAGGAATAGGTAGGAGGTGATTGAACACGAAGTGGTAAGGAGATACTTCACTTCTTGAACTCGCAAAGCACCTTGATGCGCCTGCAAGGCTAACGGCTACCGCTCTAGGAAACAAGTTCATCGTAAGCTTAGGCGGTCCGCTACCTTTACTTCCGCACCCAGCTCCTTATTATCTTCCACTTCACCTTTTCCCCTAACCACCTTCTACCACTTCACCTGTTACGTGTCACTTGTTACCTGTCACCTGTCATCCAAAACCTGTCACCTAACTGAATGCGCCGCGTATTTCTGCTACTGATGCCGTTGGTCTTGCTGCTCGGAAGCGGGGTGCTGCTGGGGTTTTACTGCGAAACAAATGATGACCTCGCCATTGTAGCGTTGCTGCGGGGCGTAACGGCCGCCGCACCGGTGGCCGATTTGCATCTCTACTTCCACGGATACGCGGCACTGTGGCATTGGCTTTACGAGCACTACCCGCTGGTGCCCTGGTACGGCCTCACACTTTACAGCTTGCTTTACGCCGCCACTGTGCTTGCCGGCGCGGTGCTGGCCCGGCTGCTGCGGCCGCACGCGGGCCGATGGACGGTGGTGCTTGTGTTGCTGCTTTTCTGGGGCGTGACGTGGCTGGAGCACGGATTGTGGTTCAACTACGTGCGCGTGCCGGTGCTGCTGGCCGGGGCCGGCGTGCTCTTCGCCGCGCAACGAACCAGACTACGGAGCGCCTTCGTGGTCGGGCTGCTGGCGTTCGGACTGGCCTGGCTGATTCGGCCCAGCGCGGCGGTACTAGGGCTGCTGGCTGCTACGCCGGGAGCATGGTGGCTAGCTGGTCGTCGGGCCCTGCCGGTATTGAGTGGGGCAGTAGTTTGGGCGCTGGTAGGGGCACTATATCTCAACCTCACCTGGAACCCCACCGCCGTCAGTTTCCGCCGCCTCGACGTGCTCAAGTCCAATCTCTTGGATTTCCAGCTGGCAGCGCCATCTCCTCAACCTTTGAATTCAACCGATAGTCTGGGCCTGGCCGCCACTCGTCGCTGGATGCTGGCCGATTCGACTATTGTCAACGAAGCCTTTTTTAAGCGGGTCGTGCTGCTGCCCTCGCCCACGTATTTTCTCAGGAACATTGCCCCGGCCAAGCTCGCCCAGACCGTCAGCATGCTAGCCCGCGACTATTTCGCGCTGCTCCTATTGCTGGCGGCCAGCGCCGCGCTGGTTGCGCGCCAGCCCGGACCACACCGAGGGTTTTGGCTGGTACAAGTTGCAGCGGTAAGTCTGCTGTTGGGCCTCGGCACCGTGCTCAAATTACCGCCCCGGCTGGCGCTGCCGCTGCTTGATTTATGGGCGCTTAGCAATTTGGCCTTCGTGCTCACGCGGCCCGCCTTGCCGCCCCAAACGGTACGAGTGCTGCTGATAATTTTGGCTGTAGCCGCCGTACCGTACACCTATAAAACGTGGCACCGCCGTAGTACACTCACGCAGGAGCAGCAACATAACCGCACGGAACGGCAGCGGCTGAAAGAGTTGGTAGGGCAGCACAACCCACCCGTTGAAGTAGTGGTGTCAGATACCTGGGAATCCACTTACAAAGCCGAATCTCCCTTCAACGAGAAAGGCCTCGCAACTCGCAGCCAGGATGCTGGGCCTCGAAGCCAGGCACGGCGGCTTACTGTGGCTGGCTGGATCACGCTGCACCCTTCGCAAGCGGCGCTACGGCAGCAGCTAACAGGCACTCGTGACTTTCCCGAAACGCTGCGGCGGCTGGCGTGGCGGCCGGCGGTGGTCTGGGTACTGACGCCCGCCCGAGCCGCCGTACTCAACCGCGAGCTAGCCCGGTTGGCGGAGCCGCGCGTTCAGCTCCTGCCCGCTAGTGCGCTAGTTGATTCCAGCGGCGAGGCAGCGCAGCTGTTTCGGCCTCGGGTAGCGGCGTCAGAATAAGCTTTTAGGCCAAAATTTTATAGGTCGGGTACGCCACGCAATCCACGTATTACCGGTTGGTGAGTATATACCTTTGAGCCTCCCTTTTTCCGTTCCCTCTTTCTGCCCCATTGCCATGCTCGCCACTGCCATCTCCCGCGGTGAGGTCCTTCAGCACCTCGAACCCTTTTTACGCGAAAATCTCGGCTCGTTCCTCAAAAGCGTGGAAGCCAGCTGGCAACCGTCCGATTTCCTGCCCGATTCCCGCCTCGATACCTTTTTTGATGAGGTGAAGCTGTTGCGCGAACGAGCCAAAGAACTGAGCTACGACCTGGTAGCCGTGCTCATCGGCGATACCATCACGGAAGAAGCCCTGCCCAACTACGAAGCCTGGTTCCATCAGCTCGACGACCTGGACCGCGACCCCAACAACGGTTGGGCGCAGTGGATTCGGGGCTGGACGGCCGAGGAAAACCGCCACGGCGACTTGCTCAATCGCTACCTCTACCTCTCGGGCCGCGTGAACATGCGCGAGTTTGAGGTGAGCACCCAGTACCTCATTGCCGATGGCTTCGACCTGGGCACAGCCCACGATCCGTACCGCGCTTTCGTTTATACCAGCTACCAAGAAACGGCCACCAACCTCTCGCACCGCCGCGTTGGCACCCTGGCCCGCAAAGCCGGCGACGACCAGCTCTCCAAAATCTGCGGCATGATAGCCGGCGACGAAACCCGCCACGCCCGCGTCTATAAAACCTTCGTCGACAAGATTTTCGAGGTGGACCCCTCCGAAATGATGCTGGCTTTCGAGGATATGATGCGCAAGAAAATCGTGATGCCGGCCCATTACATGCGCGAGCTAGGCGTGGAAGTCGGCAAAACCTTCGGTCACTTCACCGACGCCGCTCAGCGCCTGGGCGTGTACACCAGCCAGGATTACACCGACATCCTCGAAACCCTCATCAACGACTGGAAGATTGCCCAGGTCAGTAACCTGAGCGGCGCCGCCGAAAAAGCCCGCGACTATATCATGGCTCTGCCTAACCGCCTGCGCCGCGTCGCCGACCGGATGCCCGTACCCAAGCTCGAATACCGCTTCAAGTGGATTGACTAGGCTGATTTTGGTTGGTCGTTTTTGGCACCTGGATTAGAACAGACCAAAAACCAAAAACGACCAACCAACTTACGCGCGTTCTACTTTGCAGATGAAGCAGCAGGCTTCGGAGTTGCGCACGTGCAGGAAGTCGATTTCTGGGTGAGCATTGAACACTTGCTCAATGCGCTGGTCTACGTCCTGGTCGCCTACTTGCTCCGTGTACACCATGTGCTCGGCGGCCGAGTAGCCTAGCAGAGACAGCGGGAAATTAACCTTGTCAGCTTTGATTTCGGGTGGGAACCGGTGCACGTCTTGGTAAGGCAGCACGACTTCCGCAGAAATAAAAATGGGCCCAGTTTCAGCGTAGGGGCTAGCTTGGCTGAATGGAGAGTAAGCCGCCAGAATGCGCGTATCCACGCCCACCTCGAACGGCCGCAGCGACACCCGGCACGGCCCGCGGCCTTTGGCTACTACGGGCTTCAATTGGTGCCCGAAATCATCTTGTTGGGTTTCGCGCACGCGCGCTGCCCAGGCGCCGTCTACCGGCACAATCTTGAAGTTTGACATCACAAGAAAAGGTTAGAGGGAGGAAAGGGCACAGCACAGAGGTGCCCAACGCAGATGGTTGGAGCTGCCAACGACGGCGCAGCTTTAGCTTATGGCCACGGTAGTAGCACAAGTGCGAGCAGCTTCCCAGCCAATAAGAGCCACTTTACGGCCCGCGCCCCAGCGGTACTCGCCTAGCGCGCCGGTTTGCCGAATCACGCGGTGGCAGGGAATGAGGTAGCCAGCGGGGTTGCTAGCCACGGCGCTGGCCACTGCGCGCACTGCACTGTGCCGCCCGGCCCGGGCCGCCACACCAGCGTAAGTAGCCAGCTGCCCTTCCGGAATCCGCAGCAGCGATTCCCACACCTTCAACTGAAACGGCGTGCCCTTCAAGTGCAGGTGCAGCGGCGCCCCCACTGGGTCGGCGTGCTGGAAGAAGGCGGCTACTTGCTCGTGTGACGGCGTTGTTTGGGCCACGAGCGTTGCCTGGGGCCACTCGCGGCGCAACTCCGCTACGGCGGCCGCGTCGGTATCGTCACTGGCCTGCTGGAAATCGAGCTTGCAAATGCCTTTTGCCGTAGATGCCACGAGGTAGCGCCCAAAACGGCTTTCGCCGAAGCTGTAGCTAATGGTGAGAGCTGCGCCGCCTTGGCGGTATTCGCCGGGCGTCATGGCTTCGAGCGTCACGAACAGGTCGTGGAGACGGCCGGGGCCGGAGAGGCCGGTTTCGTAGGCCGCAGCTTCCACTGAATGATGTTGGCGTAACAGGGTCTTGGCGTAATCGAGGCTGAGAAACTGAAGAAACTTCTTTGGCGACACGCCCGCCCACTCCTGAAACTTGCGTTGGAAATGGAACGGGCTCCAGTGTGCTTGGCGAGCCATTTCTTCGAGGTCGGGCTGGGCTTGGAAGTTGGCCTGCACGTAAGCAATGGCGGCGGCAATACGATGGTAGTCAGTCATGGCGAGTAGTGCGACGGGTGATGTGCTGATTTTTTGATGTGCTAATGTGCTGATGAGTTGGTGTGCTTAATGTGCTGATGAGTTGATCATGGCGAGTGAGTAGGGCAACAGGTCAAAAGTAGCGCCTTGGCTCCGCCGCAACCACCCGAAACTTGCGCACTTACGAGCCACTAGCAACCGCACAAAAAAGCCCGGCCGCGTGAACCACACGGCCGGGCTTTTCAGCGATAAAAGAAGGATGGTAGTGGTGAGCTACACCTACAAGCACATCAACCGGCTCGTACGAGGTACATACTCACACGTACGTCTCACTTCTCCTATCTAAGGTCTCACGACTTATTTGGCGTCCATCACCTGGCCCATGGTCCATTTGCCGTCGGCACCTAGCTTGTAGGTGATAGTGCGGCTGCTGGCCGTGGCGGGCGTGGTGGAATCGGCGGCGGTGCTGCTGCTCACGGGGAAGGTACGGCTCAACATGCCGTTGCTCAGCGTATAGGTGTCTTTGCCCGAATAGCCGATGGCGGCAGTGCCCGTAATCAGGCCGGGGGAGCTGACGGGCGTGTAGCCTCGGTCCCCGAACTCGTAGCCGTAGAAGCCTCCGTTGGCCGCCGGATTATCGGTGAAAATGTATATCTCCGGTTTGCCGTTGCCGTTCAGGTCGCCCGATACGGCGTCGCGGACGCTGCCCGTTACATCTACGCGCACTGGGTCCGAGGTGAGGGCCGCCCCGCGGTAGGAGCGGATGGTAAGTTGCTGCTCGGTGCCTTCGCCCGTGGTGCGAATTTCGAAACGGGAGTTGCCTTGCGTTACTTCCCGGCTGAAACTGACCGGCGCCGTGGCAGCCGTGCTTTCCACCGTAGGAGTGGCAGTAGAGGTATCATCGACGGCTGTGCGCGAGGAGTCACAGGCGGTGGCCGCAAGAAGCGAAGCGCCAAGGAGAGTGAAAATCGGTGCTTTCATTGGTATGTAGGGTGTGTGAGAGTGAGACAAGAGGTAGCCTATGATAGAGTGATTCGGCGCTATTAGCTCAAAGGGAGAGAGCAAGCTAACGGCAGCCCACTCAGGATAGGCTACTGAAATGAAATTCGGGATATCTACGCAAGCCATTGTCTTATAGATTGAATACAAACTAAGGAAAGAATAATATAAATAATAAAGTAAAACAAGTCTTGCATTTTCCAGCCAAAAGGCTGCTAAGGCCACCCAATGTACGCGTCGATGCCACGCAGTTCGTGGTCAATTCCTATTGTACTTGGCTTGTAAAAGCCACTTGCCGGAACATAGCCGCGCCCTCGGGAAGCTCGTATTGAATAATGCGCCGCCCGCCCGTGGGGCAGCAGTTAGGGTCGGCATCAAGGTAAATGGGGAAGGTGCGCACCACCCGCTGGCCTTCCACCCGAAATTCGTCGTGCCCCTGGTAGCCTTTCGCGGCGGGGCCATTCAACTCCGGTAGGGAAAGGTTGCGGCGACCCTGATTGAGAAACTCGTAGCCGAGCATTTGCCCGTAGGAGCCGCTCCCCGCATCCGTCACGAATACGAGCAGCTCCGGGAATTTATCGTCGTTGAGGTTGGCCGCCACAGCATCGGCCACGGTACCTTCGATGGCTTGGGTGGTGGTGGTCAGCTCCCGGCCGTCCTTCTCCACGCGCAGCTGCATCTGGCGCTTGCTGCCTTCGCCGGTGGTCTGCAGCACGAAGCGGTGGTCGCCCTGGCTTAGCTCGCGGCGGAAGCTGACGCGCGCCGCTGGCGCGCCAGGTATATTAGAGGAGCGCAGGGTGGCCGGCTCCGATGTTTCGGTGGCCGAGCGAGGCGCGTCGCAGGCGGCCAGCAGAAGCAGCGCGCCAAACCCAAACTGGAGTAGTTTCTTCATAACACAGCAAAAAAACCGGCTGCCACCTGGCAGCCGGCATCTTGCTAAGCATACCGTTGTGCTCCTAAGGAGGTTACACGGCAAGCGCCGCTTACGGCAAAATCTTTACGCCTTTCCAGAAAGCCACGTGCCCTTTGATTTGCTGCGCGGCGTCTTTCGGCTCCGGGTAGTACCAGGCAGCGTCTTTGTTTATCTCCCCGTCCACGCGCAAAGAATAGTAGCTAGCGCGGCCTTTCCAGGGACAGGTGGTCTGCGCGATGCTGTCTTCAAAGAATTCCTTCTTCACGGAGTCGGCGGGAAAATAGTGGTTGTTTTCTACCACCACGGTGTTGTCGCTCTCAGCCACAACGGTATCTTTCCAAACAGCTTTCATAGGTCGTTTTTGGTTGTTCGTTGGTCGTTTTTGGCTTATTGTGTATCGTGGGCTACTTGCCCGATGCCTCCTTGGTTTATCGTTTTTCGCAGGCTAATTGCATCACGTCGGCGTGCTCACAAAAAACCAAAAACGATAAACCAAAAACTAACTTTCCTCGGCGGTTGTTTTCCAGGCTCACTACTTCTTCTTATGTCCGCAGGCTTTCGTTTCCGGGATTACGTGCCCGAGGAGTCGACCGAGAAAGGCTTCGACTCCCTCTTCAAGATATTCATGCAGCTTGTCACCATCACCAGCGGCGACGTGGGCGAAACCCTCTCGTGGCTGAATGAGCTGGACAAGCAGTACGGCCTCACCAGCGACGAGTACGGCATGGGCAATTTCATCGAAGACCTCAAAAAGAAGGGCTATATCGATGAAGATCCGCAGGAGGCCGGCGCCTTCAACATCACGGCCAAAAGCGAGCAAAACATTCGCAAATCGGCGCTGGAGGAAATTTTCGGCAAGCTCAAGAAATCGGGGCAGGGCAACCACCGCACGCCACACACTGGCCAGGGCGACGAGCAAAGCACCGACATGCGCGAATTCCGGTTCGGCGACTCGCTGGATCAGATTTCGATGACCGAGTCCATCCGCAACGCCCAGCTCAACCACGGCCTGAGCGGCGACGACTTCATGCTGACCGAAGGCGACCTGGAAGTGCGCGAAAACGAGCACAAGAGCCAGACCAGCACGGTGCTCATGATCGATATTTCGCACTCCATGATCCTCTACGGCGAGGACCGTATCACGCCGGCCAAGAAGGTGGCCATGGCGCTGGCTGAGCTCGTGAAGCAGAAGTACCCCAAGGATTTTCTCGATGTGCTGGTGTTCGGCAACGATGCCTGGCAGATTGAGGTGAAGGAGCTACCCTACCTGCAAGTTGGGCCCTACCACACCAACACCGTGGCCGGCCTGGAACTGGCCCTCGATCTGCTGCGCAAGCGCAAAACGCCCAACAAGCAGATCTTCATGATTACGGACGGCAAGCCCACCTGCCTCAAAGAAGGCAACGGCTACTACAAAAACAGCTTCGGCCTGGACCGGAAAGTGGTAAATAAAACCCTGAACCTGGCCGCCGCTGCCCGCCGCCTCAAGGTGCCCATCACCACCTTTATGATTGCGTCGGACCCGTACTTGCAGCAGTTCGTCAACGAGTTCACGGAGGTGAATCAGGGCAAAGCCTACTTCAGCAGCCTGAAAGGCCTCGGCCACTTAATTTTCGAAGACTACAAGCGCAACCGCCGCAAGTCCTTATAACAGCGCTTGGTTTCTCTAGCGGACGGGCGGAGTCCGTTGTATCCGTTGTCGCTGATAATCTTTACGCGAGTTTCGAACCCTTCTGGTCAGTTGGCTGGAGGGGTTTTTTATGTCCGTCACAACCCAAACTTCCAGCTGAAGCCACCGCAACAATCCGTCCGATAGGAAACATTATAGTGGCTGCGACTAGCTTCTCACAAAGCAAGAGCAAGCCAAATCGGGCCAGTGGGTTTCTATACTGAGAAGATGATTTAGGCATGCTGGAGCTTGTGTTGTAAAAATCTTATTTCATACTAAGTGGTATCTGGCTATGTACTTTGATGAATTATTGAAGAAAACCGCTGCATCTGCCAGATACCTCTACCTTAGCCCCAGAAAGCGCATCATGTCATTCACCCTCTTTCCAAGGAAATCATGAGAAAGTTTTATTTACTGCTGCTTGCTGCCTTGGGTAGCCAATTAGTAGCACAGGCCCAGCCAGCCGTGTGCCCCGCGCCAGCCCCCATCAATATGACGGGAGCCGCGACTTTCGGCAATGGCACCTCCGCAAGTTGTACGCAAGCCGCCTTGCAGACCTTAATTAATGCGGGCGGCAATATTACGTGCAACTGCGGCCCTTCGCCTTACACGCTCACGCTGACTAGCACTTTGCAGGTACCCAACCGCCGCGTGGCGATTGACGGGCAGAACCGGCTCATTATCAGCGGTGGCAATACGGTGCGCATCTTCGATAAAGCCGCCGCGGCAAATCCCGCCGATGGCAGCCTGTTTGCCCTGCAAAACCTAACCCTGCGCGACGGTCTTGCGGTGGACAGCGGCCCTCTGCCCGGCTCCCCCAACGAAGACCGCCTCGGCGGGGCGGCCATCCGAGGCCGGGCCCACGGCAAGCTGCAAGTGATTAATGTAAGCTTCATCAACAACGTGGGGCCGGCCTTGCAATCCGACGGTTGCGGGGCGGTGCACACCATCGTCTACGACGACGTGGTGTTTGCGGGCTGCACCTTCACCAACAACCGCGGCGCCAATGGCGGGGCCGTGGGTACCATCGGCTCAGCGCAGCGCTTTATCAACTGTCTGTTTGAAGACAACAAGGCCACGGGAACTGGCGGCACCTTCGATAAAGGCGGCATTGGTGGGGCGGTGTACGTGGACGGCATAGATCAGAACGGCGTGACCAATACCATGAGCCTGTGCGGCTGCCAGCTGCGCCGCAACACTGCCAACAAGCAGGGCGGTGCCGCTTCTCTGATCTTCTACGCCAACAAAAACAGCACCGCCACCATCGACCGATGCACTTTCGAGGACAACACTGTGACCTCCGGTGGCGACCTGGGCGGCGGCTTGTATTATCTGAACGGGCCGCTTACGCTGACCAACTCCACCTTCGCCCGCAACACCACGCCGGGAGCCGGCGGCGGCGTGTGGGTTACCAACACGCTGCTGACCGTGCGCAACGTCACCTTTACGGGCAACGTGGCCACTGTCGGCCTAGGCGGTGGCTTGGCCATTAGTGGGGGCAACGAAAAACGAGCTTCCGTTTTGAACGCCACGTTTAGTGGTAACCGTGGCGGCGATTTTTCCAGCGCCATCCATAATGGCGGGGTGCTGACGCTTGGCAACTCCATCTTTCACAACAACCTTACTGGCACCGGCAATCAGACCAACCCCTATGGCGGCGGTACGATCAACAAAGGTTCTGACCTGACCGTGCTGGCCGGTAACGTCCAGTGGCCGGAAACTTATAATGCCCAATTCGGTCCTCAGCGCGAAGATTGGCTGACCCCCGCCGTGCTCGTGGCCGATGCGCGCCTGGCGCCACTGGCTTCCAACGGTGGCCCAACCCAAACCCAGGCGCTACCTGCTGGCAGCCCGGCCATCAATATCGGTGTGGCGACGGGTGCTCCAGCCACCGACCAGCGCGGCGCGCCGCGGGTAGGCCAACCCGACGCCGGTGCGTATGAGTTTGGCAGCACGCCTCTATCCACTACAAGCGACGCACTCGCAACTGCCGCTGCCGACCAGAAACTGCTCGTTTTTCCGAATCCGGCCGGCCGGTCGGTGCGCGTGGTAAACGCGGCCCCAAAGATGGCAACCGAGCTGGTTGACGGGCTAGGACGGGTAGCGCGCCGTTACGAGCCGGGTGCCAGTACGCTGGACCTAACCGGGCTGGCCGCCGGCCTGTACGTAGTGCGCACGGCCGATGGACGCGCCACACAGCTAGTGGTAAGCGAGCAATAAGCGTATGCCTCAAGGAAACGGTGCTTGAAAACGGGCGGCACTGCCGCTGTTTTCAAGCACCGTTTTGATTTTACCCGGTGGCCTTTCTGCGGCAACTGTAGCTGAAGTGCCAGCCGGTTCTGGCGCATACTAAGTGCGCGGCTGAACCTCCACCCGCCCTGGGCGGTTAAGCATGTTGGGAAACCGGTTTCCCTCTATTTTTCTCCATGAAGCACGAAACCATCCGCACATTAGGCCAGCTCCGCGCCAGTGGCTATACGCCCCGCTCCGTCAAGCAAGAGCTGCGCGACAATCTAATTACCAAGCTCCGTAGCAAAGAAGAAGTCTTTCCTGGTATTTTCGGCTACGAGGAAACTGTTATTCCCGAGCTCCAGCGCGCCATTCTGGCCGGCCATCACATCAACTTACTCGGCCTACGGGGCCAGGCCAAAACTCGCATTGCCCGCTTGCTGGTAGGCTTGCTCGATGAGTATGTGCCCGTAGTAGCCGGCTCCGAGCTGAACGACGACCCGTTGCAGCCGCTGTCCGTTTTCGCCAAGAACCTCATTGCCGAGCACGGCGACGAGACGCCCGTAACGTGGCTGCACCGCGATGAACGCTACACCGAAAAGCTCGCCACGCCCGATGTATCCGTGGCCGACCTCATTGGCGACGCCGACCCCATCAAAGCCGCCACGCTCAAGTTGCCCTACTCCGACGAGCGGGTGATTCACTTCGGGCTGATTCCGCGCGCGCACCGGGGCATTTTCGTCATCAACGAGCTGCCCGACTTACAGGCCCGCATTCAGGTGTCGCTGTTCAACATCTTGCAGGAAGGCGACATTCAGATTCGCGGCTTCAAGGTGCGGCTGCCGCTGGACTTGCAATTCGTGTTCACGGCCAACCCCGAAGACTACACCAACCGCGGCTCCATCGTGACGCCGCTCAAGGACCGTATCGACGCGCAGATTATCACGCACTATCCCAAGAGCATCGAAATCGGCAAGCGCATCACCAAGCAGGAAGCCCGCATCCGCGAGGAGCAGCAGGGCCTCGTGACCAGCAACGAAATCATTCACGACCTCGTGGAGCAGGTGGCCGTAGAGGCCCGCGCTTCGGAGTTTGTGGATGCTAAGTCGGGCGTGTCGGCGCGTCTCACTATCTCGGCCTACGAGCAAGTGGTGGCGGGCGCCGAGCGGCGGGCCCTCATCAACGGCGAGAAGAAAACCTACGTCCGCGTGGGTGACTTTATCTCGGCCGTGCCCGCCGTGACCGGCAAAGTGGAGCTGGTGTACGAGGGTGAGCAGGAGGGAGCTGGCATTGTGGCTGAGAAGCTGATGGGCAAAGCCATTCGCACGCTCTTCCTCAACTACTTCCCCGACCCCGACAAAGCCAAGAAGCTCAAAAGCCGCCCCAACCCCTACAAAACGGTGCAGGAGTGGTTTGGCGCGGGCAATACCATCGACATCCTCCACGATGCGTCCGCCAAAGACTACCGCGCTGCCCTCGACCAAGTGCCCGGCCTGCGCGACGTAGTAAAGGAGCTGCACCCCAACGAGGACGCCGACACCACTTACTTCCTGATGGAGTTCCTGCTGCACGGCCTGGCCGAGTATAGCCTGATTTCGCGCAACCGCCTCACGGCCGGCGCCCAGTTCAAGGACCTACTCTCCTCGATGTTCACCATGCCCAGCTTCGGCGAAGATGATGACGACGAGGAGGAAGAAAAGCCCCGTCGGAGAAGGTAACACGCCCTTCCGACGCAGGAGGAACCTGGCTGGGTGAAGCTTGTTCAACAGACTTACTTAGACTTCTCCTTGATTGGAATGATAAAACAAAAGCCCACTGGAATATCCAGTGGGCTTTTGTTTTGGTGGTCAGCGACTTGTGTACACAGCCGCGTCAGCTTTGGTTGAGCTAGTGTTGGCAGGAATCCAGTGACCGAAATTCACGACAAAAAATGAGTTGGCGCAGGCGCTGTTTCTGTATCCAATTTTGAGATTAACACGTTTCTTAGCCCTGAAACGGCTCCTCTATCAACCCAGTACTGAGTATCTGAATGACTAAGCTTTCCAGTGTTCTGTTGGTAGACGATGACAAGACCACCAATTTCCTCAACCGAATGCTGCTGGAAGAGTTGCAGGTGGCAGACCAAGTGCTCATCGCCGAAAACGGGCAGGAAGCCATCGAGCTCATTCGCCAGCACTGCGAAAAAGATGCCTGCCCGCCGTTGATTTTGCTCGACATCAACATGCCGGTCATGAACGGCTTCGATTTTCTGGAAACCTACGCCGCTTCGGCTTTCGCGGACCCGCAAGCCGTAATCGTCGTCATGCTCACCACCCCCCTGAACCCACGGGATGTCAACCGCCTCTACCAGTTGCCCATGCAAGGCTTCCTCAACAAGCCCTTAACTCGGCAGAAAGTGCAGCAAGTGCTTAAAAAGCACTTCAACCAAGCGTAAGGCCCCTCGGGTGACCTCACCCCCTAGCCCCCTCTCCACGGGAGAGGGAGGACTAGCTCTAGTTTGTAAAAATAAAAGCTCAGCGTGCTATTGCCCGCTGAGCTTTTGTCTAGTAGTAGGATCTAGGTTGTACGGACAATTATCTTTGCGTTCGTGAGTAATCTGGACGAAATC